>CAZVMT010000022.1:0-21281 GCA_964628765.1 uncultured Candidatus Bathyarchaeia archaeon
GCAGGCGCTTGCGCACACTCCCCGTCAGGTTTGTGTCATGAAGTCTTAGCCAGCCCAGCCCCAAGGCTCAGCAAAACAAAAACTAAAAGGATAAAAACTAACAAAATAAGACAATGGAAAAAGAATGGCTGACTCGCAAAATAGAGGGATTACAAAGGAGATAGCGCTGTTAAGCTTGGCCATCTTCTTCGCAGACGCCAGCCACAGCACGGTGATACCAATCTTCCCGGGTTTTGCCCAGAGGGCTGGAGCCAGCTTGAGCATGCTGGGCTCTTATAGCTCTGTCGCCGCCCTCACCATGCTGTTCTTGTCGTTGCCTTTGGGGAGGCTCTCTGATAGACATGGGAGAAAAAGGATGATGATCCCGGGGCTCGTGTTGTTTATCCTAGTCCCCTTATCCTATATGTTGGTCACGTCGCCGTTGCACCTCTACCCTATTAGGCTGTTTCTGAGTCTCGCTGTTGGTCTGATCTTCAATAACGGGTTTCTATTGATGACTGAGGTATCTGATCCCGGGTTCAGGAACACTGCCCAGGGAATGTATATGACATCTATGGGCATAGGATTCACTGTTGGTCCCCTGATAGGTGGGTTGACCACCAAGCTCTATGGGTCTGATGTAAGCTTCATGATCAGCGCTGGTTTTGGGGCGCTCAGCCTGCTATTGTTGTTTTTTGTGCGGGAAAAACACACTCGATCATCCGCTGGGGGGCCAAGAGAGAAAATCACCATCTCAAGCATCATCAGGAACCGCAGGGTGCTCGCTGCTGGCATCTCCAACTACCTCAACTCTTTGATGTTCAACGCATTGACCCTATTCTTCCCAGTCTACGCAGCCTCACAAGGATTTGATGAATCAGAGATAGGGGCAAGCTTCACCGCGAGAGGACTAGCCAGCACCGTGGTCAGGCTCCCAGTCGGCTCCCTGACCAAACACATCAGGGCTTTCTACCTGATGCTCTTCGGTTTACTATTATCAGCAGTCACTATCTTCAGCGTCTCAGAGTCATCTGTACTGATCTTGGTGAGCGTCCTCTTGGGACTCCAAGGCATCGCCTATGGCATCTACTATACATCTGGGAATGTCTATGTCGCGCTTCACTCTGAGGAGGAGTTCAGGGGCACCGCGATGGCTGTTTACTCTATGTTTGGTAACCTGAGCGGGATAATCAACCCGATAGTCCTTGGTTTGATAGCCGAGACCATGGGATCAAGAGGAGCCCTGCAGTTCTCTACAGTCTTCACGTTAGTGGGGGTAGTGGTCGTTTATCTATTAGCCAGAAGCGTTGAAAAAGATTAAAGGGGGATAGCTATGCTTCGTCGAGGAGCCTTTTCTCTCCATCGAGTTTCCGGATCTCGGTGATGTCTTGGCTGACCTCAACTGTGCCCCTGTACTTTCCCTCATCGTCTCTTATGGGGTAGTATCTGATGTGGATGAATCTGCCTCCTGTCTGGAGCCAAAACTCAGCGACTTCCCGTTTACCATCCTTGAAGTCCTGTACGATGCCTTCAACTATGTGGACGCTCTTCGGTGGATGGCATTTGGTTACTTCTCTTCCTATGATGCCTGGGCTCCGCGGGAATATCCGCTCATTACCCGCGCTATAGTAGGCTACTCTGTCGTTCTCGTCAACGTAGGTTATGTCGAAGGGTATGTTTGTTAGCATGAGGTTGACTTGTTCAGGTGTCAGTTTGCCTGTGTCCAGTGTGATCTCTTCTGTTGTTGGCTTGGGAGCCTCTGGTTCTGGTGGTAAATCCGGTGTCCAGTCAACCATGGGCTCTGTCCATGCGTAGCCTATCTCATTTGAACCGTTTTTCACAGCCAACCATTCTCTGTCTGTGAGGGTTTCGAGGCTCATGGGGAAGAGGATGTGCTCCTCCTTGTATATCATGTCCCGGATTGTGATGTTAATCTCGGATATCGTTGAGAGTACCTTGGGGTCGTTCTCTGCTAGTTGTTTCTTGGCTATTTTTATGGCTGCCCTTACATCGTCGTGGATTGCCCACATTACCTGTGTTGGACCAGATACTTCGTGGGCTTCGAGTTTTGGGAATAACTGGTTTTCCTTCCTCAGATAATGTTTCTCGATCTCTGAGATATCCTCCAAGCCTTTCTCCAGCACATCTTTATGCTGTTTTATTGATTCACGGGTTGCCGGTTTGTCTATCTTTTCCAGTTCTGCCTCGGTTCGTTTCATAACGTTCTCGGCTGCCCTGTTCTCCACCATGAACATGTGAACTGGGTGACCCGCTGGTGCATGAGGTAGGTCCTGATCGTCTAACGCGTGTTTGAAGACCTCAACGTGCACGTCGCATAGACGTTTCACCTCGGATTCAGGAAGCCCTTCTTTGATGAGGCTCTGCTCGATCTCAGCGATCTCAGATGCACTGACATCCTTGACTAGGTCCGCGAATCTTTTTCTCAGAATCTCCATATCAACTCCAGCATGGAGGTCCCTGATGATGCTCTTCAGCACCTCTTTTCGTGACTCCTGTGTATTCGCGTCTTTCTGTTTCTGGATCTCTGTCTGTATCTTGGCTATGAGTTCTTCTGGGGTGAAGCCTCCGTTGGCTGCTACTCGTTTTACTGTGGCTACTCTAAACATGGTCTCTCTCATGATGGGGTTTTTCAGTTGCTGGTATTCTGGTGAGAGGGTTGGCATGTATTCTATGAGGAAGGGGTACTCGTCAACGAGTTTCTTCATCGTCGTCTCGGGGGTTATGTTCATGGGAATTCACTGAATTCAATTGAAGTTGTATTTTATAAACCAGCGTCACTATCTTGGGCTTTAATTTACCGTCTATGATTTAGCTTACTAACACGGTTAATTATTTCGAGTCTATTATGAGAATCCGCTACCTGTTCCTGTTTATCTTATTAACCTCAACCCTACCCATGAGTCAAGCAAGCTGTGTTCCTTACCTTGAGGAGTGGGGAATCTACGAGTTCGACCCATCCTCGGGGGAGATAGATCTATTTTTCTCGGCTTCTTATAAGATCGAGAACATCAGGCTCAGCCCATCTGGTGACCGATTCGCATTCGCAGCGTATTTTGATGGAGACGATTACGAGTACGCTGAGATATGCACAGTGAACCTAGACGGAACGGGGCTAACGCAGTTAACGGATAACTCAAACATGGATGTCATGCCTGTCTGGTCTCCAGATGGGGAAGAGATCGCTTTCCTTTCATGGCGTGACACAACTATGGATATCTGGGTGATGAACCAAGACGGCTCAGACCAGAGGCTACTCTATGATTCCGGTTATCATGATGGCGATGTTCACTGGGTGGATGGCAGGATCGTTTTCACGAGAAACAGCCAGATATGGATCATGGATAGCGATGGATCAAACCCGATGCAGTTGACTGATCCTCCGCGGGCTGGTGAGTGGGGAGACGCCGTGCTACCATTCGGTGACTATGATCCAAGGCTTAGCCCTGATGGCTCGACAGTTGTCTTTGAGCGCCTCGTGGATGACTCCAGCCAGCATGGAAACTATGATCTCTTCACCGTCAAGATAGATGGAACAGGCGAGGCAAGGCTCACCGAGACAGGGTGGACCCAAGGCATAGCCTCATGGTCCAGCGACGGACAGCGGCTAGCCTATCTTGTCTCAGCCAAGGGAACCGAGGGAGCCTACGACCTATACATGATTAACAGTGATGGGTCTGAGATGACCGATCTTACATCGGATATTTTCCCAGCGGGCTTCCTCGCGCATTATGTAATATTCTCCCCGAGTGATACCATATACTTCGTTGGGCAATGGTGGGGGTGGGAAAAACTCGAAACCACGTTAACCTGTGAGGTAAATGAATCCACGGTATACGAGACTACAACTGTTACAGTAACCGGGAGCGTGGAGCCGAATGTAGCTGATGGAGAAATCCAGTTGACCGTAAAAAACCCAGATGGCTCAGAGGAAACCTATGAAGTCCCCATAGCAGGTGGCGGGTACAGCCAAGAAATCGATATTGATACAGTTGGTGAATGGGAGATTCAAGCTTACTTTGAGGGTGACGCTGGGCACCTTGAAGCCTCCAGCCAATCCAGCGTAACTCGGGCCGAGGCGCCTCCCGAGCCAGATGATAAAAACGGGGGGATACCCGGATTCCCAGTGTTGTCTCTACTCATTGGGGCATCACTTTTAGTTTCACTGAATAAAAGGTGGATAGCTCCACCCTAGCTTATTCTATCTTTTTCATGGGTTCTCCGCAGCAGACAAGAGTACCTACGCCGTTCTCTAGCACCCGCACCTTGTTACCGCAGATCTCACAAAGATAGACCTCGTTTACCTCAGTCATATGCATTCTGAGAAGCCTCAGATTATATACCTTACCTAGAGGGGGGGAGGGGGGTAGGTGCATCCCAGCCGTAAAACAGGCTCCAAACAAAAAACCAGCCCAAAAACGTCTTCTTTTCACTCCTATATAGCGACAAAAAGCGATATGGTAACCGGCAAAACAGTGCACAGACACGGGCTGGTTAGGGTATTTAACCCGGTAAAATTGGGGATGTATGCCGAGAAACTAGATGACTGTAAGCTCCTTATGGTAGCTGCTGAAGGGAACCCCGCCCTCTTTGGTTACCATTACCACATCCTCCACACGTGCGCTCCACTCACCGAACAACAAAATACTGGGCTCGACGGTGAAGGTCATACTCTCCTGCAGCACAGTATCATCAGGGATATACAGATACGGCGGCTCATGAACAGTAATACCTATCCCGTGCCCCAGCCTGTGCACAAAGTTCTCCCCATAGCCGCCACGCTCAATGATACCACGAGCTACGCTGTCCAGCTGCTCACAGGTCAACTCCCCTGCCTTCATCTGCTCAATGGCTGATGCCTGAGCCGTCATCACCAAGTCATGGATCTCCCGCACCTTTGCTGAGGGGTCTCCCACGCAGACGGTTCTCCCGAAGTCGCTGCAGTATCCATCGTAGACGCAGCCGAAGTCGAAGCTGATGGTGTCTCCGTCCTCTAGTTTTCTCGGCTCCTTACTTGTCTCGCTTAGGCTCCATGGATGTTTTGGTGATCTGAATCGTACACCTGTCACGAAGCTATTGTACTCTGCTCCCTGCTTTCGGAACTCGTAGTCGATGATATTCGCGACATCTACCTCGGTTAGCCCCCTTTCGAGGCTGTCAACCACCTTACCATAAACCCTATCCGTGATCTCCCCAGCCTGCTTCATCACGGCGATCTCATCCTCATCCTTAATCATCCTCATGGGCTCGATGAGCTCATTAGCATTAACCAGTTTACTATAGGGCAGGACTTCCCTGAACAAGAGCACCGTATGCGCCCACGCCCGCTCCTCGATAGCTATTCCCTTTCCCCTGAGGTTATACGCCCCGAGGACCCGTTTTAATACCTCTTTGGGGCGCTCGGACTCATCAATAATCTTCACCTCATTTATCCACGGCTTGCCCTCTGCCTCCTTCCGCCAGCCACCGCCCCCCATCCTGGGGGCTACTAGGGTTATCCCACCTGTGAGGCTGATATATGCTCCATGGATATAATCACCGTAGCTGTTGCTGTCTGTTAGCTCTGGGCCTCTTCGCTTGATGCCTGTAAGATAGAATAGGTTCGCTCCCCTCCTGAGGTACATGAGGGCTATTCTTTTTTCCCGCATGGTCTCTCTGAGCCTGCTGAGTCTTCCCTCGTAATCCATTGCCATACCAGATAACAAGGGGATGCGGGTATAATAAAACTGCCAAAAATAGAAAGGAGCTATAGAGCCTTGACAACTTCATCGAGGCGCAGTACGAATCGCTCAGCCTGCTCCAAGGTGCAGTAAAAGTGGGGGCTAATCCTTATCCCGCCCACTCTTTCACAGCACCAGTAATCCTCCTTGTTCAGGGTCTCCACGGTCTGTTTGATGTCAGGCACCTTGACGTTCAGATAGGATCTCTGTTTCTCATCTACAGGTGTCTGGAGTTCGTATCCACGTTCTAGGAGCATGTCTATGATCTTGGATGCGAGTTTCTTGTTCTGTTTCTCTATCTCCTTCATGCCATGATCCAGTAACACCTTCATGCTGTTACCCACAGCCTTGAATGTTAGATCAGGGCTCCTGAATACACCGTATTTGCCTATCCCATCGTTGAGGCTGAACTTGTGCCCCATATACGGGCCCTCTAATCCTGTCTGCTCATAGGTGTATGTGCAGCCGCTCACATATGCAGGAGGATACTTGTCGATGTGTTCCTCCTTCATGTAGAGGAAGCCGCTGCTCGCCGCAGGTATTCCACCCAGAAGCCATTTGAATGTGCTCGTTGCCGCGAAGTCCACGCCTGTCTTGTCGATCTGCCAGTCGATGGCTCCCATGCTCTGGGTCGCATCTACAACGAAATATGCACCGTGATCATGGGCTAGCTCTGCGATGGCCTCGATGTCGAAGAGGTACCCGTTGAACCAGCTGGGTTGATCAAGATAGACTACAGCGGTATCATCGTCTATCGCCTTCTCGAAGGCAGCGGTCTCCACTACTCCTTTCTCGCTGGGGAGCCACCTTGCCTCTGCGCCTTTCTCTACACCCTTCTGTACGAGTGCAGCTCCCATGGGGAACGCTAGGTCCGTTGAGACTATGTTATCTCCTTTCTCTATTGGGAGCATACTCATTATCACGTTCATTCCTGTTGAGGCGTTGGGAACCCCCAGTACTTCTTCTCTTTTGGCTCCTATCACCTCTGCGAAGAGACCCAGAGCGTTGTCCAGTGCTCCTTTTCCTTCCTCCACGTTGAATGCCCACGGTCGTCCCCCGCTCATGTGCTCCACGAGGGCTTCTATGTATGCCTTCATGGTGTCCAGTGTGCTCTGGGGTGCGCAGCCCATCACCGCGTTATCAAAATATACCAGCTTCTCTGCTAGTGGAAATCTGTCTTTGAGCTTCAATTCGATCCCTCATATTTACCCCGAGGATGGATATAACATCCCCTAGACCAGATGACCCTCGGCTACATAGGCGACCTTGCCGCCCACATTCACCTCGATGCCCCCGGCTTTCTCTGATGCCTTCAAGTAGAGTATTGATGGCCTGTTTACCTCGGCTCCCTGCTCAACCCTCACATCAATAGCGCCTTCTCCAAAGTATCTGTGTTTCACAAGGTATCCTGCGAAGCAACCGTTGGCGCTCCCAGTGGCTGGGTCCTCTGTGAAGCTCGTGATCATCCTCGCTTTAAGGTGGTTCTCGGGGTCTTCTGGTTCGCTGCAGAACATGAATGGCCACTTGGCTTTCTTGTCCTTGCTATACTCGGAGAGTTTATCATAATCAACCTTCACCCGCTTCAACGCATCCCGGGTCTTCAAGGGGATGATGTAGAAGTAGACTCCTGTCGAGACTTCCTGAATAGGATACTCTGTGTCAAAGTCCTCTGGTTCTAGTCCAAGGAACTCGGCGAACCTATCCACAGGATGAGTATCACCGAACTCTGGTGGCAGCTGCCTCATCCAGAGTATACTAGGCTCGTCTCCTTCGTAGTTGAACTTGACAGGAATTAACCCTGCTTTCATATCCAGAATGAGTTCATCTACCTTCTGCTTCAATAGCATCTTCTGGGCGATATACGCTGTACCCAGTGTTGGGTGCCCCGCGAATGGCAGCTCGCCTTCGGGTGTGAATATCCTGACCTTGAAGGTCTTAGCCTCAAGGTCTATAGCGGTTATAAACGTGGTCTCGCTGAAGTGCATCTCGTGTGCAAGCTTCTGCATGAGGTCCCCAGAAATACCATCTTTGTCTATTACGACTGCAAGCTGGTTTCCCTCATACTTCGCCTCAGCGAAGACATCAACGATGTAGAGTGGGTTCTTCATACACTGAAAGTAGCATAATGATCTAATCAGTTTATCCCAGAACATACTCCCTGATGGGAGTGCCAGTCATTTCCCTGACCTCAGCCCAGATAGGCTGCTCGGACTCCGATACCAGTGTAATCGATTTCCCCCGTTCCCCTATCCTAGCCGTCCTCCCAATCCTATGGTAATAGACCTCAGGATCCTCCGGCACCTCATAGTTGATAATGTGACTTACACCTTTGATGTCGAGCCCCCTTGAGGCCACATCCGTTGAAACGAGGAATCTTACCTGCCTTTTCTGGAGCTTCGTGAAAGCCTGATCTCGTTGAATCTGGGTGAATCCACCGTGTAGAGCCTCAACCAGATAACCTTCTTTCTGGAGCGCCGCAGTAACCTCCTCAACTCTTTCCCGTGTGTTGCAGAAGATGAAGCCCCGGTCTACATCAACCCTGTTCAGTATCTCGTATAAGTTTCTAACCCTGTCCTCATCACTGACCGGGAGCATATACTGTTCCACGTTCTCTTGCGCAATCTCATCCCTCGAAACTATGACCTTCCTTGGGTGGCGCATGTACCTTGTTGATATCTCAAGGATCTCATCACTGATGGTTGCAGACCAAAGGCTCGTCTGTCTCACGAAGGGCAGTTGACTGAGGATGTCCCGCATCTCCCTCATGAAACCCATCTCAAGCATCTTATCCGCCTCATCAATCACCGCAACCTTAACGCTCCCCAAGTCCAGCACCTTCCTCCTCGACAAGTCAATAAGCCTCCCGGGAGTTCCCACCACTATATGCGCCGGATACTTCAGTAACCCCATCTGGCGCTCGATCTTACCGCCTCCATGGAAACACATGACCCGTATCTCTAGGTATTTGGCTAACCCCCTGATGTGAGCTGTTATCTGATTTGCCAACTCTCTTGTTGGCGCTACAACGAGTCCCTGTGTCATTGATTGGTTGGTGTCGATCTGGGCTATCATGGGTATGCTGAAGGCCGCTGTCTTCCCTGTGCCTGTCTGAGCCTGCCCAATGATGTCTCTACCCTCTAATAGCAAGGGTATGCCCTCGATCTGTATCGGGGTCATCTCCCTGAACCCCATCTTGCGTATACCCTTCAATAATTCAGGGCTCAGGGGCAGCTCATCGAAACGGCTCAAAGATCTTCCTCAATGAATAATCTTGGCAGCGTAAAAGTGTAGTTTAATAACAGTAGTGGATGTATCCCGGTTTTCTCGGGAAGAGAGTATCTATCAACTTATCATAGCCGCCCCTGATGTAGAAATCCGGGTTCATATACTCCAGCTCTTCTCTGGTGTGATACCCGAGGAACAACTGTATAGACGCGTACGGGTTCATCCCCAGTATCCTCTTTGCCTCAGGTACCTCCTCCACCGAGACTAGTCTACCCTCCATAAACCTCACCGCGACCGCGTATTTCCAGAAGTTCATCCTCAACTCATCCGTGAGCCCCTTAAACTCCGAGTTTTCCAGCCTCTTCTCAAGTACGGGGCCAAGTTTCTCTAAGAACCTCTTGGGGTTGACAAGCTTTACCTGCCAGGCGTATGGCTTATTCATCTCCGCCCCTAGACCTTTGAGGTACTTTGAGAAAGCGTCCCTGTGGCTTAGCTTGGTCTTGAGCTTCTTGAGACCTTGTTTCTCTGCATCCTGTCTTATTATCGCCGCTATTTGTGTGCTCATGTCTCCGTGTTGAGCCAGTTCCCTGATCGTGAGGGTCTTTTCTTCTTTTTCAGGCCACCACCTGTAATAGGCTACCAGCCTGTCTCCATCCATGATCACTGTTGCCTTGAATGGCTCCGCCCCATAGGTTCCTGTTTCTTGTTGCATTATCCATATTTCCTTGGCTCTGATACTGTATACCATGTATTCTCGCTGTGTTTCTTCGAGGAGCATCTGAGCTGCATCGATGTCTTTCTGCTCGAAGGGTCTGGTGGTGAAGTTTGTCTCACTGGGGAGTCTATCCAAGTCTATGGCTGTGAGGTAGTCCAACTCAACCGCGTACTGGTACCCGAATTGCCTGTAGAAGTAGGGTATCCCAGCCAAGACGCAGAGATCGTAGCCTTTCTCCGCGACGTATTCGTCAAATTCTTTATTCAAAATACGTTGGAGTCCCCTTCGCCTATACTCTGGGTGGGTTCCCACGCAGCCCATCTCGGCTACCTTAAACTCTGCTCCGTCTATGCTCCACCTCTGGGGGATGAGCACCAGCCCAGCTACCGCTGTATCCCCCTGCTTGACCATGAAGTAATCCTCGCCCGTCATCCCTTGGTGGTTCTCGACGAATCTCCTGACGATCTCATCTACGCCTTCGCTGGGGAACGCGGCGTCCATCAACCTGTATAATGCTTCATAATCTTTCTTGGTTCTCGGTTTGATGAACTGGAACCCGGTGGTCATGAACCTTGAATATGTTTGCCGGGTTAAAACTGGTTTCGATTCACGCCTCTATAGAAATCCATAAACCGTATAGAACGCAGGTAGTAGGAGGTAGAACGAATTGAGTGAGGGTGAGCAAGAGAAATCTATCGATGCAGATGAAGAGGTCGAGCAACAGGTTATCGAGCGGATGGGGCACATATCATCGGAGCTTGCCCACGACCTCAGGAGTCCACTGCAGACTATCCAGAACGCTATTTACCTGCTCCAGAGAAACCCGGATAACGAGCAACTATATGACATGGTCCGCCAGAGCCTAGCACAGGCCACGGAGATACTGGACGGCTTCAGAGATTATTATAAGGCGCATAACCTGCAGTTGATCGATGTAGACCCAGCCAAGATAGTTGACTTGGCTTTCTCTGAGCTTGAGATACCTGAGAACATCAAGGTGGATAGAGCCTTGGACTCGGCTCAGCCGTTGAGCCTTGATCCCTCCAAGCTGGCTATGGCTATTCGCAAGCTTCTACTTAACGCCATACAGGCTATGCCTGAGGGCGGTGAGCTTGTGGTTAAGATCATTGATACTCCGGGAGCGGTTAAGATAACCGTCAAGGATACTGGTGTCGGTATCACCCCACAGGTCGCTGATATCATCTACACCCCATTCATGGCCGGTCAGAAGAAAGGAAGGGGGCTTGGGTTACCAGCGGCGAAACGCGTGGTTGAGAGCCACGGCGGTGAGCTATCCTATGAGTCCGAGGTTGGCTTGGGCACGGTTTTCACCATCACATTGCCCCGGTCTGCGGTGAACCTTTAAACCGCCGGGCTTTACTCGGTACATGGTCCTTGTCTCTAGCCGTCTTATCCATAAACACCTTGACTCTCCGCTACTTAATGATGCATTCAACCTGCTGCAGGAAGACATTGAGATACAGACCTATCTCAGAATGTCTAACATTATGGCTGTGAAACGACTTGGCTACAATGATCATGGCCCTGTTCACGCCAAGATTATCGCTGGTAGCGCCCTTGAGATATTCAGGCTTCTCATGACCCGTGTCGAGCCCAGCAGCGTCACCCACGGTGTCTGTGGCTATGATGACGCCCGTCTCATCGTCTTGCTGGGAGCCTATCTGCATGACGTGGGTAACGCGGTTCACAGGATCGATCATGAGCAGAGCAGCGTGATGCTTGCGATGAACCCCCTTGAGAGGCTTCTGAACAGGGTCTATCATGATGACCCTGGTTTGGGTTATCGCGTTAAATGCGAGGTGCTCCACGCATTGTTCAGCTCCAACGACAGGGTTCCATGTCTGAGCATCGAGGCTGGCGCCGTCACCATCGCGGATGGCACCGATATGGCTGAGGGGCGTAGCAGGGTTCCCTACATGTCTGGGAAGAATGATATTCACAGCATCTCGGCTCAAGCCATCAAGCGGGTTGAGATCGTTAAGGGCACTGAGAAGCCTGTCTCTATCCGTGTCTCCATGGAGAACCCTGCCGGTGTTTTCCAGATCGAGGAGGTCATGGGGCCCAAGATAAAGAGCAGCGGCATCTCTGAGCTCGTCGAGGTCATCGCTACCATGAATGGTGAACAGATAAAGACACTTTAGTTTGGAACATAAGGGTCCTTGGGTCTGGTGTCGAACCCGAGTCGATTCATGCACCAATCCGCTACCTCCAGTAGATTCCATTCATTATACGGTGTGCTGACTAGTTGTAGCCCCATTGGCAACCTGTTGGGGGCTAGCCCCATGGGCACCGTTATCGATGGTAACCCTGTTAGGCTCCAGGGCGCGTTGAAAGCTGGGCTCCCGGTCCATGCGAGTCCCTCTGGCGCCGTGTCAACGGTTGATGGGCATATCACGCAGTCGTAGCCCGCTATGGTCTTGACTATGTCTTCTATTATCTCTGTCCTTAGCCTCTGGGCTCTTAGATAGGCTGTGGCTGGTACCAGGAGACCTGATTGGATGAATCCCTGTATGTATTCCCCGTACATGGGTTTCTTTTCCCTGAACTGGTCCTCGTGTACCGCGGCGGCTTCTACCGCCATGATGACCCTGTGGACGTCTGGTACGTGTTTGAAGCTCGTAGGCTGTTCGGCTTCGATCATGTCTGCTCCTTCTCCCCAGAGCCTGGTGATGGCTGCCTCGTATCCCTCCCAGATATCTGGTTCCGCGTTTTCCTCGAAGTAGCCCCTGAGTATGCCTATCCGGGGGGGTTTCTCTCTGTTCTTCCAATGATGCGCTGTCCCTGTTAGGGCGCATAGCATGTGGTGTGCGTCTTTTACTGTGCGGGTCATGTAGCCTACGTGGTCCAGGCTCCAGCTGAGGGGGTAGACTCCTTCTCGGCTAAGCAGGTCATATGTGGGTTTTACGCCGACTATTCCACAGTAGCTGGCCGGTCTTATCACTGAGCCCCCTGTCTGGGTGCCGAAGGCGACTGGGCACATCCCTGTGGCTACTGCTGCGGCTGATCCGCTGCTTGAGCCTCCTGGTGTGTGGCCTGTGTTCCATGGGTTGGTGGTGGGGGCTGGGTCATGGACCGCGAACTCGGTGGTCTCTGTCTTGCCCAATACGATGGCGCCTTGTTCCTTGATCTTCTTGACCATCTCGGCGTCGGTGTCCGGGATATAGTCCTTGTAGATGGGGGACCCCATGGCTGTCCTCAAACCAGCCGTATAGTAGATGTCCTTGACGCCTATGGGTATGCCCATGAGCAAGCCTTTGGTGGCTCTGGCTGCTTCTTTTTCGGCGTCTGGGTTCATGGTTACCCATGCGTGGATCAGTGGCTCTGTCTCTGTTATGCGTTCTATCAGTGATTCTGTGTATTCTGTGGGGGTTAGTTCGCCTATGTTTATTGCGGCCACTGCCTCTGTGAGGTTCATCATGTGTAGTTTCATGGTTATTCCCTGTGCCTGAGCCTCGTAGCTGGCTCGGTTGATTCGGTTATCTCTGCCTGTGCGTTTCTATAGACGGCTGCGGCTGTTGTCTCGATGTGGTTTCGTATCTTCTCGGCTTCTTCCTCTCCCCAGAGGATCATTGCTGTCTCGTGCATCAATTCAACGTATTCTCGTTGCCCTTCCATGGGGATATGATTGGGCGTTCATTGATTTTACCTCACCGATGAAAACTGAAAAAAAATGGGGGTTTATGGGTCTGGGTGTAGCTGTGCGCACCACTCGATATCCACTAGCTTGTAGCAGATTCCCAGGCTGGCTGCTTCGCATTCTACGGCTGTTTCGGCCATCTCTTTGTTGTAGCTGTAGCACATGTCCTTGAAGTTGGTGTAGAAGCCTGTGCACTCTGTTATGGTTCCCAGGCACTCCTTGACGTGGAAAGCTACGGGGTGGAGGTCGCTGTAATCGATCTCCAGTATGATGGTGGTTGTTCCGCATTGGATCTCCTGTAGCCAGGGTAGCAAGCCTCCGCGTAGCGCGTAGCATGTGTAGTAGGTGTCCTCCGCTGTGTATCCGTAGACGATGAAGCCCACGGTTCCGTTGAGGTCCTTGTAGGTGCTTACCATGGCGTGTCCCACGGTGTCTTCGGTGGTTGCGCTGTTGTACCATAGCTCGTCGTCAACGACGTCGACTTTCATCATTCCCTGGTAGTGGTCTTGTGTGGTTCTAGCCCAGCATCCTGGTGCGTAGAATCCGTCACCGTAGCCAGTGAAGATTAATGCGTCTGTAAAGTCGTTGAAGTACTCTGCTGCTTGGCTCGCTATGGGTCCGCCTACTATGGCTATGTCGCTGCTGCTGATGGCGTATGGGTGTATCTCGGTCCACATGTCCCAGTCGTCTGGTGTTGACCAGTCGTCCCTGAAGGCTGAGCGGTGGTCGCCCATCATGTGGTCGAAGTGGTAGTTGAGCCGTTCCGGGTCTAGCCCTGTCTGGAAGACGCTCATGGTCCATGGTATGGTTGGCCCGATGTCCACTGATTGTATGTCGAGGCCTGTTAGCCATGTTTCCTTGTTCTTCCAGTCTCCCCACGCTGATGTTAGCATGGCTGAGCCTAGGCTGTCGCTTGCGTGGCTGTTCTCACCGATTACTGTCCACTCCCATCTGCCGTCGTGCCAGTCTGCGTCGCTGCATAGCTTTGTGGTGTATAGTACCTTGTAGTGTGTGTAGCCGCTTGTGCTCACCAGGATGTTGATGGTGTCTCCGCTGACAGTGTATTCCTCTGGTCGTGTCAGGAGTCTTGCCCCTGATGCTCCGTAGAGGAGTACTTTTTCGCTGTCGTTGCAGTAGTATCCCCACTTTTCGGGGAACCAGACCATGTGTTCTCCTTCGAGGCAGTCCCTTGGGTTGCCGTATTTGTCGTATAGGTGGCTCTTTAGGACGATGGTGTCTGTGATTCCGCCCTTCTGTGCCCACCTGAAAGTGTCGAGGTTGGCTGCTTCCTTGAGGTCCCATGGGTTAAGCACCATGTTGAGTTGGTAGAGTACTTCTTTGTCGATCCTGAAGACCCCAGCGTCTTTGTTGGGGTCCATGGCGTTGTGGTTGTCTGTTAGCCCGTAGATGCTTGCGCATCGGAACTGGTGTGTGCTGTTCTCTGGGTGGTCGAAGTCTAGGTCGAAGTCCCACTCTGCGAATACGTATGGTGTGTCTGGTTCACTGTACATTCCCAGGGTGTCTACTTGTTGTCCCGGCATAAAGATCGGCTCCATGCATTCGGCTGCCTCTGAGCACTGGGGTGTGTGTCCCTCCATTACTCGTTTGAATACGAGGCAGAACTTGTCACCCCATTGCCACTGGAATGGTTTGATCACCACTGCTCCGTATGGTGGGAACATTGGTTCCCATCTCCACGCTCCGGGTGTGCTGCTTCCCTGCATGAGCATCTTGGCGTAGTCGCCTGTTCCATCCATCTTGAAGACCCATGGGGAGTTGTCCCATTCTCCGAGTCCTCTTGGATAGGATACTGGTTCCTTTGGTAGTAGTATTACTATCTCGCCTGTGATGTCATCGTAGTAGATGCTTGGGTCTACTAGCTCGTCTGCGCTTGTGGGTAGCTCTACGCGGTGTTCATAGGTTTCCATCGTCGAAAGGAGGCATGGTACATCCACGTCTTCTCCGTATCTTCTTACCTCTTCGGCGTTTGTGACCCATTTGGATATTAGTTGTGGCCAGAAGGCCGCGTATCCTACTAGGTCTTCTTCGTCGATTATCTGGCAGAGGTCATATTTGACTGGGACCTCGCCTTCTGGGTAGTAGAAGGGGTGTTTGTAGTACTTGGTGGGTAGGTCGCTGTAGAACTCGGCGTAGGATTGGCTGTCGGATGAGAGCCCGATGTCCCATTCGGCTCTTTGGCTGAACTCTATCTGGAATGGGCCTTTCATCTTGTTGTTGTCGATCCTCTTGACGTCCTTGATCTCTAGGACCTGTTTCATCACCTTGTCATAGACTAGCTGGATGGTTAGCTCCACCAGTGGTGTGCCTCCAGCCATTGGGTCTTTGTCGTAGATGTGTGTCTGTAGGAGGTAGATTGCCTCTCTTGGGCCATCGTAGATTACCTTGATGTCCTCTGTCTCTGCGTATCCGTTGGTCCTGCGTCCACCGTGGGTGTCCCCTGGGTCGCTGGCGTCCTTGGTCATCTGGCCGTTCTGCCAGTCTCCCTCGACGCCCATTACTGTTCTATCCGAGAATAGAGCGTATGCCCAGACGTTTCTCAGGTATCCGCCCTCCGTGTAGTGGATGTCCATAATCCATCCGCTGCACCAGAGTTCCTTGGGTACCGCTGGGTTGGCGAATACATCTACTCCCTTGTACATGAGCCCGGTCTCTGTGTCACCGTCAATTAGCTCCCCGTACTTGGAGAACCCGATGTCCACGTTGACCTCGTCATATGGGTAGAGTATGTACTCGTCAGAGTCCAGTAAGCCGTCTATCGATTGGTATGTCTCGTGTCCCGGTACTGTCGGAGGTTCAATTGCCTGCACTGTTGCTACTGTTAGTATCGTCGAAAGTAGTATTGCGATAATGAATAACGCTGTTTGTTTTTTGGGTTTATTCATTGCGTTTCCCAATGGATACTATCTTTAAACTTTAATAAACAATAATACTACCCTACTCCCTTGATTTGGGTTACAATCTTACCTTATACCACTATGTTTTCCAGGACTCTTTCCAGTCTTTCGCAGTGGTGTTCCCATGTAAATTTCTCGTTCACGTGTTTGTGGGCGTTTACACCCATTTTTTCCCGAAGATCCGGGTTGTCTAATAGTTCAACGTGCCTTTGAGTCATCTCATCCAGGTCATAGGGTTTGACTCGGTACCCTGTTTTTCCGTTGATCACTGTCTCTCTGGGTCCTGCGTGGTCCAACACAATGGACGGTATGCTGCATGCTCCTGCTTCGAGGGGGCCTAGTCCGAAGTCTTCCTCTGGTGATGTGTATGCGTATGTGTAGGCGTTTTGATAGGTTTGGATTAGCTGCTTCGATGTTAGTTTTCCTGTGAAGGTGACGTTTTCTTGGATGTGGAGCTTGGTTGTGAGTTCTTTTAGTTCTCTTGTGTGTGGTGTTGGTTCTCCTGTTATCTTGCATTGGACTGTGGGGTGTTTTTTCTTTATCTTTTTAATACATTGGAGCAGGTAGTCGATTCTTTTCTGTGGAATGTGCCTGTTTGTGGTTAGGATATATTGTCTTGTTGATTTTTTTATTGGCGTGAATTTGTGTTTGTCTACTCCTGGGTAGCAGATTACGCTGTTTTTCTGGTAAGCCTGCTGTATCTGTTGTCTTATCCAGTTGGAGTTAGCGAGTATGAGCCTCGATGATGTGATGGATATTTTGTCTAGTTTCTTGATGACTGAGTTGTGTTGATGGATCATGTTTAGGAATGCGAGGCTTGGGTCATCTTTCCAACCTGTTTTTTGGTCTATCTTTCTCGGGTGTAGGAATCTGTTGGCTTGATGGAGATAGGAAATGTATGGGGTACCGTTTTTTTTCGTAACTTTATACGCTATCCAGTTGCTTGGCTGTCCATGGGCTATGAGTATATCTCTGTCCTTGAATTCTTGGCATGGAGGCTGTATGCTTGAGTCGATCATTTTTAAAGCCGTTTTTAGTGGGGCGCTCTCTGGCACGTTGTTTGATATGGGTACTAGTTCAACGTCCTTGGATAGCTCTGGGAAGCAGTCTGCTGAGATTATGGGTGCGTATACTTTTACCTCGTGTCCTTTTTTCATGAGTCCTTTGGCTTGGTTTAGTACTGTTCTTTCTCCTCCGCCGCTGTAGAAGAAGCCCATGTGAATGATTCCGATATTGATTGCCTACACCGTTTTCATTGGATGGGCGTATCGTAGAGAATCTTGTGTTCTGATTGTCTCGCCTCTCCAGTCATACAGTCTGGGCTTTTCTCGATGTGTTACCCTGTCGCAGTCAACTGCTGAACTGTAGTCTTATCTCAATTTCCACTGAAAAATAGTGAGAATACAGTGCTGCCCATCATCTCAGTTATCACGCCTATCTATAACGAGAAAAAGACATTAGAGACAAATATTCTTAGAATTCAGGAGACTTTGAGAGATTACCCCCATGAGATTATAATCGTCGATGATAACAGCCCAGATGGAAGCGGGCAACTAGCAGATGAACTATCCAAACGCTCACCAGACATCAAGGTCCTCCACCGACCAATGAAGATGGGTCTCGGAACCGCGTATAAGGATGGTTTTCACCTCACCAAGGGGGATTTAATAGTCTCCATCGATAGCGACCTTAGCCATGATCCATGTTACCTTCCTGACATGATCGAACAAACCGGACAGCATGATATCGCCATTGGCAGCCGTCTATGCTCAGGTGGCAAGATTGTTGGCAGAGGGCTTACGAGAGACCTGCTCAGCGTCTTCACTAATTTCTTTATCAGGAAGCTCCTACGAAAACGAATTTTTGACTGGACCAGCGGTTTCCGGGTGTATAGACGTGAGACATGGGAAGCAGTGATGCCCATGGTCCACTGCGATAAATGGGATTTCCAGTTCGAGAGCCTCTACAAAGCATTAAAGATGGATAAACAAGTGGCGGAGGTTCCCATCACGTTCTACGAGCGGGCAGATGGTACATCTAAATTCTCTGTTAGTGACGCCTTCGGTTTCATCGACAGCTTCTTCAGGATAATCTTTAGGCTAAAATAGGTCCGGCTTTACCGACAACAGGATTACCGTGACGAATCCCAGCGCATGTAATATAAAATAGAATAACATCCCCCAGTCTGCCCTTAGAAACGTCAGGATTAACCCAATTCCCGAGTATAACGCTAATAATATCTCAGGTAGCAACGCCGTACTATACCCGGGTGGCTTCAGCTTCCATTCATCAACACTCGTTAAATTGTATTTTGGGGTCCTTAGAAACTCGCCTCCCCTCATGAATAATCCCTGTATGACCGCTAGGCTGCATTCGATGCTCAACCCTATGCTTGTGATGAATAGAAACAGGAACTCCCCGATGAATCCCCTTATAGATCTTTTATTTGTCTTCCATAGGACGCTGAAGATAGCCATCTGGCTGAGTACTCCAATGGTCCCTATGGCTCCGATTGGTCCGATGACCTTTGCTTTGCCCTCCAGTATGATGGCTGGTACTGAAAGCAGCAATATTAGCACCGTCCAGAGGTACACCGAGTACCCGTTCAGATGCAGGATCGACTGAACCTTCTGTCTGAAACCGAGATCGCTTTTAAGGACCTTCCCGAGCAGGTTTCTACTGCACTGTATGCTTCCTTTCGCCCATCTCCTCTGCTGTATCCTGTAATCAGCTATGCTGGGGGGTATCTCCCCGGGGACGATCACGTCTCGTAGATAGACTGCCTCCCAGTTTCCGAGCTGGACCCTGTAACTCATATCCAGGTCCTCTGAGAGGGTATCGGTTCTCCAGCCCCCTACCTCCTCGATTGCTTTTCTCCTGAAAACCCCGCAGCTCCCATTGTAGTTTATGATGAGGTTCGATGCGTCTCTTCCCACTTGTTCTATGTTGTGATGCCAGTCGAGAGCCAACGAGATGGCTTTTGTTAGTTTATTAAAGCCCCTATTGATGTGCCCCCACCTTGTCTGGACCAGACCTATCCGGTCGTCCTCGGTTAATATCGGTACAACCTGTTTGAGAAAATCCCTCTCTGGGAGGAAGTCTGCGTCAAAGATAGCTATGAATTCAGCGTCTGTTTCTTCTAACCCATTTTGTAAGGCTCCTGCCTTGTAACCTTCCCTGTTTTCTCTTCGAATTACTTTGATCTCTGGGGTTTTTGCTGATATTTGGTCGATTATTTTGCTGGTCTCGTCTGTGCTATCGTCAAGTATCTGTATGTCCAGTTGTTCAGACGGCCAATCCAGATTAAGCACAGATTCTATCAGCCGCTTGATTACAGCCTTCTCGTTGAAGACCGGTAACTGTATCGCCACCTTTGGATATGAATCCAGTTTTGCATGATTTCTGTCGCGGTATTTCCTCGTCGCCCATATCAGATACATGTTGTTTAGTGAATACGCCATGATCAAGGTGGAGAATACCGTGAACAATACTGTGAACAGGGTGGCTATTTTCTATCCCATTAAAGATGAAATATAGTAATAGTTATAATTTATTATAAAAGATAGGTTAGGCTTCCTCAAGTAGATCAATTATGTAGAGCAGTGAGTTGGCGATAACCGCGTTCTCCCAGTTCTCGGTCTCTGTAACCATTTGAAGTCCAAGTTTTATCGCCTCTACTCCTCTCTCTGGTGGAGCAATAGGGTCTACAATAATATAGTTTTGAGCGATAAAGCTAACCTTTGATAAAACAGTCATACCCGGTTCTAGTTCATTAAATAGGACGTTTTCTCTGTTGAATAAAATGACTCTCCCATCTTTCATTCGACTGATAATGCTGTCGCCTTTTCCCTTTAATACTAAAACTATTAGTTCGTCTCCCAAACTAACGTCGGGGGATGTATCTATGTTATACAATTCAAATCACATAGACAGTTTCGACGCGGTTATTTATTTAATATGGTTAATTTCTTCACATCAATTGGTATTTGTCGTCTAATGTGAACTTTTTTCACCACAGCTCACTTCAATGCAGACCCATATCACTAGTGATATGCTTATATTCTATTATCTTTATAGTAACGCGAATAAACAGGTGAGATGAATGTCACAGTCCCCAGGAAAGGTACCACGAGGATTCACACGATACTACGTACTTTATCTTCTATCTGAAAACGAGCTTACTGGCAAGGATATTATCGATGAATCCATAAGACGCAGCGAAGGTGACTGGACCCCCTCCCCTGGATTGATCTACCCTCTATTAGGGAGGCTCGTCCGTGATGGGATGATCGCTGAACTCGATGGGGGTAAGTTTACAATTACACAGGGTGGCCTCAAAGAATTATCAAAGAAAGATGAGTTTCAGGATGAGCTTGAGGGGCAGCTTACTTTGGTCAACAAGCTGGGTTTATCCATGTTTGCCGCGGGGAAGTTCCTAGCAGATGAAGCGATAGATCGAATCAGCAATATCTCGGCAACGGCTTGGGACAAGTTGACAAATAAGTCCGATGGAGCGCAACGCAGATTCGAGGAAAAATATGAACAGTTTTTACTAGGCGAGCTGGAGAGGCTGAAACTGAAAAAAACCGAGGATTCCCTTGTTTCTGATGAGACCTGAGGTTTCAACTTTTCTTGGATTTGCTTCTATTTCGTGTTTCTTACCTTGAGAATGTCTCATCCTCGTTTGACAATAAACCGTGAAAATCCATGTTGCCGGGCATCATGTTCCTTATTATATCTTTCGCGTCGAAAAGAGTAATGTTTTTATTCACACAATGTGGTAGGGGTGGTGCGAGAAATCGCATCCGCTCATAGTCGGCGGCATCGGTCTGACAAAGGCGTTCGCCTGTGGATGATGGATCGGGCTCCAGTAGCGGGTAAATGTATGAAGACGCGAAAAAAGGCAGGAATGTCTTCGTGTCTGATAAGGGTCGAGCAGGAAAAGTTTCCTCGCTTAATTCTAAATTAACTACACAGTACGATTGCGATCAAATTACATTCCGATTGATCCCGTCGGACCCCACTGCTATCGAGGTGGGACTAAGCCATGC
>CAZVMT010000023.1:0-17003 GCA_964628765.1 uncultured Candidatus Bathyarchaeia archaeon
TGGTTTAAGTTGGAGAAGGCTTGTTTTGGCTGGGATGGGTTGACCCCCCCTCCCCCTACCCTATTACTTGTTTTATGAGTCTTAGATGGTTCTCGCCTAGTATCTTCTTGATGTCTTTTTCACTGTATTCTCGTTTGGCGAGTTCGCTGGTTATGTCAGGCATCTTGGATGCGTCCTCTAATCCCTTGGGCGTGTATGGTATACCGTCGAAGTCGCTCCCCAGCCCAACATGGTCTGGTCCAACGAGTTCCACTATATGATCAATGTGATCGACGACCCCAGAGAGAGTAGCCTCCACTGGATGTACAAAGGATGGGGCGAAGTTCATCCCCATAACGCCGCCATTCTCAGCTAATGCCTGGATCATCTCATCAGTCATGTTTCTGGGGTGGCTGCATACTGCACGCGCGTTGCTGTGGCTGGCTATCACAGGGTTCTTTGTGTTCTCTATTACATCCCAGTAGCCCTCATCGTTCAGGTGACTAACGTCAATGATCATATCGAGGCGGTCCAGTTCCTCAACTGCCTGTAACCCTAACTCGCTGAGCCCTCCACCTGTTCTCCGGTCTGCGACTCCGTCTGCCAATGGATTACGCAGGCTGTGAACAAGTCCCACCATCCTGACTCCGAGGCGATGGAAGACCCCAAACAGCTCTGTCCTTCCCTCGATTACATCTGATCCCTCGATGCTCAACATACCGCACACCTTGCCCCTCTTCTTTGCATCCACTATCTCATCATAGGACGTTACTGGCACAAGCTCAGGGATGGCCTCGCATTCTCTGTAGAACCTATCAATCATCAACATGGCTGTCCTCAGCGGATATGCTGGTGTCCTACTCCTCTCGCTGCTGACGGCAAATACCTGACAGGTAACCCCGCCATCGATCATGCGTGGCACATCGAGATGACCCACACTGGATCGGGTTCCCATCCCTATGTCTCCCCTGTAATCCCACATGCTGTCCTTGGGCTTCGTGAACTCTTGGAAAAGACACTTCAATGTGTCGCAGTGGGTATCGATGACTATTGACTCGTTATGAACGGTTTTATAATCCAATTTGACTCAATGGATTACTGTTCATCTAGTTATTATGATTAACCACAAAAAAACAGGGGACATTGTTTAACCAATCGTAATTTCCCGGTCACCGAGATGCCTCAATATCTCCACCTCGAAGTTTTTCTCATGGATTTCCGGGGAGTAGATGAAGAAGGTCTGTATCTCGTTTTTCTTCAACCTGGGTATCATCGATATCAGGAAGGTGTAGATCCGTTTCCACCCAGAGATTTCGATCATTGTGGACACATTGTAAAATAGAATCTGTGACTTCACCCCATGGGCCTCAATGAAGTCCAGTATATCATAGAGCAACACATTCAACTCGTCAATATCCGTGGAAATCCTGAGAACCCTCTCAGAGAAAGCAGCCCCAATAGGGTGATGCTCCTGTGTCATTTCGATGATGTACAGGTCTGGGAGATCCAAGTCATGTTTTGAGATAATCTCATCCGATAAATGATCATATGTGAGAAATAGTATTGATCTAATTCCCCTGCTACCGCCTTCAATGATCTGTTTCCTGATCCATCTGATATCCTGTTTATTAGAGTTAGTTTCAACAACTGTTATAATCGCCTCCTGATCGACCTTGGACTTCGTTCCCATCATGAAGTCTTCGAACTCCTCGGTTATCAGAGAGAAACGTGGACGCGTCATCCAGTAAAAGACAACAGATTTACCTAGAAGCGCTATGAAAGGCGCAGCCACAAATGAGACATGGCTTGTCGAGTATCCGATGTTCGCTATCAATATGAGGAACCAGCCAAGACCAGCTAACCCCAGATTCGCTTTATACCGGTACTGCAAAGCGATAAGACCCAATGTAATTATCAGATACGGCACCATGAACAAGAGATCTAACGAGAAATTGTAAAGCCCCGAAGAGTACAATAAGAATAGTATCACAGGTGCACCAAGAGAGACTAGGAAAAAGATACGCGTCCTCTTGATGAGTTCCCCAACCCCTGTTGTGATGCTTATGAATGCGATCAATGAAGACAGGGCAAATAGCTGACCAATAATCGGTGGTATATCCTTGTTGAAGAACGTAAACGCGTTTATCAATGTGGCAAACCCGTATGCTGAGAACCCCACCAACCAGAGCAAATAGAATAACTTTCTCTTTTCCCGGTACCTCTTGTATAGGAGTAGCGTGAAGACGAATGGGGTTAATCCGTTTACAGCGTAGAGGATAAGGCTCAGGTTGTCCAATTTATACATCCTAATGTGGGTAGATTCCTATTAAACTCAGGTTTCTTATATAAATTATTAAAAAATAGAGAGAAATAGTTAGGTACATACAAAACTAATTAATTAATTTTATTTTACAGTTTCACATGATAAATGTTATATAAACAGTTAGCATTATGACGTTAATTCGGATCATTGTAAAACAATGAGAATGTGATGTGTGTGTTGAAAACATTCTTAGAACTAGCGAAGCCCCTGCTTATCTACGGAGCAACTAGGTTCCTAAAAGAGAAAAACATCTACAGCAAATTTGAATCAAATCTGCAGAAAAAACTGAATAGACTACAAAAATGCAGTATAGGTAAAGAGCTTGGGCTAGCACCTGGGAAAACCATAGACGATTTACCTCTTACAGGGCATAATTTCTATCAAAAATACTATAATGACCCCCATGAGGGGGACTTCATGTACCCTCTGAAAGACTACTTTAAGACCATGACCAGTGGCACAATGAGCAAACCAAAGGTCTACCTGACTCCAAAAATTTTCCTAACTAAAGCATTAATGAATACATCGTTGAGCGTAATTTTTCTTAGTTCATATGATGGTGAAAAATATCACTTCGCCTTTGGAGACACCTTCTATACAAATCTCCCCGGAGGCTCATTCATCAGTAACATCGCCTCCAAGGAGATATCAAGAACCAGCTCTGGTCTAGTCAAGATGGTTCCACCAGATAGCGATAACATGACATTTCAGGAAAAAGTCGATTACTTCGTTGATCACTACAAAGAGATCGATATAGCTCAGATGAATATAACCACGCTCCTCGATGATATTAAACCACGAATCAACGAAAAAATCCAATTAAAAACCTTCCTCACCATGGATGCATCAGCATATGAGCTCAAGGAAAGAGTCAAAGACTTTATTGGAATCTATCCAAAAACTCCCTATGCTTCTACTGAGACTATTTCCTCAACAATAACCTCGATAGATCCGCCATGTGGTTTCTTCTTTGATTGGCGTATGATATATCCAGAGTTCATTCCCGAAAAGTATGCGGTTACTCATGAAGTTGAACGAATCGATGATGTGCCTGAGATTATCAAGCTTCAGGATGTTGAGCAAGGTGGTCGATACCAATTAATAATTACACCTCTCTATTCTGAACTCACGAGAAGCGTTACATCAGACATACTAGAATGCATTAGTCTTGAGGATAAGGTACTCAAGGTAAAGACTCCGATATTCAGATTCTATTCACGAGCAGATAGAATACTGAGTATCCATAATTTCACAAGGATCAATGAGACAGAACTCGTCATGGTTTTAGAAGAGACCAAGTTACCCTTCGTGGATTTCACGGCGCACAAAGAACTCGACAATACAAGAGAGTATCTGCGTCTTTACGTGGAGTTCAGCGAGGATATCGATCTTAATGAGGCTGCTAAAAAAATTCATGAAACCTTCTTCGAGATTGATAAAGATTATCGTGACCTCACCAATATGATGGAGTATGTTCCACTTCGACTGAGTATACTTCCAAGGGGTGCATTCAAGAACTTTTTCCAGAAGAAGGAAGGGACATCAAGGGTAGCTCGAATAGGAATGAGAGAGGAAAGACTCAAACTATTGTTGGGCGATCAATGATTGATAATCGAGTCTGCTAGGCTCTCAAATATTTTTATCTCCGCTGGATTCTCGTGTGAGCCATAGTTATAGAATCCGATGAAGTTTACTTGGCTTGTTTTTATTTGACTCATCTTGGCTGTCAGGAATCCATAAACTCTCCTTGACCCATGTGTGATGATTAGCTGAGATAGAGTATAGACAATTATCTCGCATGGTATATAGTTCGAGTTGCTGAAACTTATGATATCGCTGAATAAAATATCCAGTAACTGCATATCATCATTTATCGAGATAACAGGCTCTTCAAAAGTTATGAAGCTTCTCCTATACCCGTTTGCCATCCTTACCAGATATAGACTATCCTGAGTATCTTCATCTATAATGTCCTTTGATGTTATCTGGTCATATAACGAGACTAAAATGGTTCTTTTACCCTGTCTGGCGTTCTGAATTATCCTATCCTTGATCCAATTGATATCCTTCTCCCTGCTTCTTGCGTTGAGATCAATCATAGTGAATCCTGCTGTTGATTCATTATACTCGACAGGAATTCCACCCATTAGGAAACCAGTCAACTCTTCATACAAGAATGAGAAGCTAGGACTTGTCATACCCACATAGATTATGAACTTAGTGAGGGTGCTCATGAGATCGACGTACCCCTCATCCATGAGTTCGTATAGATATCCGATATTTAGGAAAAGTATGTTCGCCCAGCCCGCTAAAAGGAGATTAATGTCCAATCGATATTTTATCCGAATATATAACAGCGCACATGTAATGAAAACATATGGAGAAATCGCCGCTAATAACCCAAGGTCAACCCAAAATCCACCTGTCAACATTATGCCAATAAAAATAATTGGCAGAATCAGAGTAGATAATAGAAACTGCCGAGTGCGATTAACTAAATCTCCTATACCTGCAATGATCAGAGCCATCCCCAAAACAAAAACAACAAACGACATTACAGCTAAAACTGAGACCTCATATCTATTTGCGATAATAGAAATTCTCATCAAGATGTTTATTCCATATAACGCGTAGCCAAGGCTCCAGTAGAGATAGAAATTCTTCCTTGTTCTGCTAAAAACTCTATAAATGGGGTATGCGAGGAAGATGGTTACCAATCCGTTTATAAGTCGAATACCAGCGTAGAACGGATCTACCAAGTTTTACTCCTCGGTACACCGTCAGTTATACTCGTAGTTAATTGTTTACTTTTTTTAATAGAACCATTGATGCAAATAGATGATTTTAGTAAATTACAATGCAAAAATGCTGTTGATGAAATCAAACAATCATTTAATTTCTCAAGCATTCTTTGCATGACGTATAACCAAATGAGTTTTTATATAATGTTTTTCACAAGAAACAACGTTATCTCACTTTACAACAAGACCATGTAATTGTAAAAAATAGTTACAAAATTATACATAAAATTGCACTATTTTAATTGAAGTGTCGTTGATTTAAGACAAAACACATACAATATAGAGTTTTATTGCGTATATGTTAAATGACGAATCGGTTTTCTTCCTCTTCTCTCCGCTTCCCCAAGCCCTTCTGCATACCAAAATCAGTGATATCCCGGTCATATTCAACGAAATCAGTGATCATGTCGATGAGCTTGTCACTGATCTCAAGCAGTTCCTGCTGGGTGAACTGGCTCATGATCTCTGGGCTGTTTACCCACTGCATCCACCCTCCGAGGCTCTGGCTCAAGGCGCCGAAGCTGAACCTCATGGCTGTGACTATCTCCAGTCTGTCGATGTCTCTTTTTTCCTTGATCTTCTGCAACTGGTCTATGGTTTTCTGTGTTCTCTCGATCCAGCCTTGATTCAATGTGTGTCTCGGTATCTATGATTTCGCGTATTATAAGCAGTGTGGAACATATTTGACTCACGCATCAGTGCTTGGCTTGGGTTCAACATTTAAAAGCATGGCATCAGGGATATTGTTGGTTGCCGGGGTCGCTTAGCCTGGTATAGCGCCAGCCTGGAAAGCTGGTGTCCGCTCGGACTCAAGGGTTCGAATCCCTTTCCCGGCGCCACCTCAACCGAGTCCAAGTCTCACTATCCTAATGGATTCTACGAGGGATGTGAGGTCTGTTTTCTCTAGGTCGTCTCTCTTGGGGTCCCACCCGAAGATGAATTCACTGCTTCGTGGATGTTTATTGACATACCATCGCAGTATCTCCTCAACCATCTCGGGTTCATCGACGAACTCAACCACTGGGCTGTGCATCTTGAATCCTATACGAAGCTGAGCATCCTCAGGATGAGCTTTGAGGTTCCTATACCAGTCTGAACTCGCTCCCCTTGCCGAGAAAAGGAGCACAGACGCACCTCGTTTCCTATACTCAAGGGGAGTTACCCATGTCTTGCCTGATCCTCTGCCCTTTGTGTAGAGAAGTACAATATAGTATCCTACTCCAATCAAAGGGAGGAGCCCAAGCTCATAAAGAAACACCACTATCTTGTTTATGCGTTTCCAGTTTTTCAGGGACTTTCTTTTGGTTTCCCTATCTCCCTTAAGCATGTTGTGGAGGGCTGAGCCTTCTCGGGGGAACTCATCCATGGTAATGTTTTGGCTGGCTCCGCTGATAAGTTGTGGGATAAATCCTCTTTTTTCATTGATTCTATACGCCATTTATTTTAGTCAAGTCAGTAGATTCTCATATATGCAATCATACAAGGTTCCTGCTTGGGAGTTCTATGGATGGGAGCCCGAGACATTGAGTTTCCCAGATGGATGGAGTATCCACGAGCAGAAGATGAATGGACACGACGCAAGGAAACTCCGCGAGGAGGAGATTACCAAGGCGTTATCCAGTCCAGTCGGCGCGGAGCCACTGGATGAGCTGGCCAAGGGCAAGAAGAAATGCTGTATTATCTTTGATGACATGACCCGCCCTACACGCCAATCACAGATGCTCCCATCAGTGCTAGAGCTACTGCACAGAGGCGGGTTACATGATGACCAGATAGTATTCATGATGGCTACTGGGGCTCATCATGGGCGGCTGTTATGTGACTTCCAGAAGAAGCTGGGCGCTGATATCCCTGAGAGGTTCAACGTGTTTAACCACAACAGCTACGAGAACCTAGAAGAACTAGGAGTGACGAGCCATGGCACCCCGGTGCAGGTAAACAAGGAGGTAATGAGCTGCGACCTCAAAGTCACCCTCGGCGCCATGATGCCCCACTTTGGATACGGATTCGGTGGAGGCAGCAAGATGATCCTCCCAGGTGTCTCAGGGATCGACAGCATCACTCATAATCACAGGATCAACGTGGGCACTGGGCCGGGTAAGATTGATGAGAACATCAGGCGTCTCGACTCTGAGGAGGCGGCTCGGATGGCTGGCGTTGATTTCGTGATTAACGCTTTCATGAACGGTGACAGTGATGTTGCTGGGCTGGTGTGTGGTGATGTGGTTGAGGCTCATCGAGAAGGTGTCAAGTATGCAAGGAAACACTACGCCACGGAGCTGTACAAGGACGCGGACATCGTCATCGGTAACAGCTACCCCATGGCAAACGAAGGCTACAAGGCATACCACTTAATCAAAGACAGCGTCCGCGAGGGCGGCGACATGGTCTTCCTCCTGTATACCCCTGAGGGGTGCAGGGTCCATCACTATAATGGGCGGTTTGGCACCGACTACGGTGGCAGGGGCTGGACCAAGACCACTTATGTGAAGAAGCCTTGGAGGATGGACAGGGTGATATGTGTCTCGCCCCAGATTGCCAAGATGGATGAGTATTACTATGGTGAGGGCAGCCACTGGGTCAAATCATGGGAACAGGCTTTGGGTATGCTGGTTGATACCCATGGCGATGATGCTTCTGTGGCAATATACCCGACGGCTTCTATGCAGATAAGCGAGGAAAACGCTGCGAGTCGTTGAGCACTCATTCCCATGTTTTAAGTAGAGAATCTCTACAATATTTCTCGGTGTATTATGGTAAAGATACTGGAAAACGTCTATAGCATGGATCACAGCGCAGACAAGAACCATAGCATGGAGTCATGGATTCTGGACTGCGGCGAGAGTACCATTCTCATAGATGGAGGCATGACAGAGGAACACGTTGGAAACATCGAGAAAGAACTCAAAACCATAGGCAGGAACTGGAGCGATGTAAAGGCCATCCTCATCACCCACAAGCATGGGGACCACGTCAAGAACCTGCCCAAGTTAGTTGAGCTAACAGGTGCCCCTGTGAAGGCTCATGAGTTGGAGGCTCCTTTGATCAAGGAGGCTGTGGGAGTTGAGGTTGAGGGATTGAAGGATCATACAGTGCTCCCCTACTGTGGCGGGGTTGAGCTCATCCATGTGCCGGGTCACAGCGAGGGAAACAGCAGCTACTATCTGAAGAAAAATAAGGCGATCATAGCCGGAGATACTATTTTCGGTGACGCTGAGGGTAACCTCATGCCCCCACCTGAGCGTTACTGTCTGGATGCTGCTCAGGCAGCCAGGGAGATGAGGAGGCTGCTGGACTATGACTTTGATGTCTTCATCTATACTCATGGCAAGGATATCATGAAGGGAGCCAAGGAGAAGGTCAAGGCCTTGGTGGAAGCGAACAGCTAAATCCACCTTTTTTATCGAAGACCATAACTATCAGCGCCGCGTATCAGGTGGTTATGAAGCCTAGCTGGTGGAACAACAACTACACGGTGTTGATGATCACCTGGATGGGGTGGATCAGCATCTACCTCGCACGCAGCGTGCTCCCACCGGTTCTACCAGTGTTATCAGCTGAGCTGGGTCTCACCCACACACAGGCAGGGCTACTGGAGACAGCTTATCTCATCGGGTATATTATCAGCAAGCTCCCAGCTGGAGCGTTGAGCGAGAGATACGGGGCACGTAAGGTCCTGGCTGGAAGCATGATCGGGTACGGTGCCTCTACCTTCATGGTTTCCTATGCTCAGGGTTTTATTCACATCTTCTTGCTTCGTTTCCTCGTTGGATTGTTTCAGGGCGTGCATCTGCCTGTAGCCAATGCGTTGCTCTCTGATAGATTCGGGGATAAACAGAGCAAAGCCATAGGGTTCAATGAGTCCGGGGCAAACGTTGGGAACACACTTGCCTTCCCTGTAGCGGTTTCAATACTGTCGATTTGGAGTTGGAGGACGGCTTTCATGATTCTCTCATTACCAGCCTTCCTGTTATCCATCGCTACCCTTGCATTGATGCGTGAGGAACCAGTTGCGGTAAGAAAAGATGAGACCGAGAACGGGAACCTCAGGGACTATGCATGGGTTCTTATCCCCTTCGCGTTGTCACACGCTACCTATAATCTTGTCTTGAGGACCACATTCACCTTCACACCCAGCTTCCTCGTGGAGTTCAAGGGGATGGATGTGGCTGCTGCAGGGTTTTTATCAATGGTTTTACCCTTTGCAGGCATATTCGCAAAGCTGAGCAGTGGATTCATCGTTGAACGGAACGGTGCACGGAACTCTATCTGTGGAGCTGCTGCTTTGAGCGCGGTTTTCCTCGCTGGTCTCGTTGTTTCCTCTGGTACCCTGCTTCTTGGGCTGAACCTTATAGTGCTGGGGTTGACTCTGTACAGTTTCTCACCCATTATTTACTCATCGACAACCAAGAGCCTTCCTTCTGGTCTTAAAGCGATGGGGTTGGGATTGGTTACCATGTTTGGGAACATAGTTGGAGCTGTCTCTACTTCGGCTGTGGGGGCTCTCATCGATGCCAGGGGATATGGGTCTGCGTATTACGCCATCTCGATTTTAGCCTTTCTCACCAGTGTCTTGATCTTCGGTGTGATGTCGAAGAAATAAATATGGCAACCTCATCTTGATGGGTATGTCGCTCAGGAGTCAGATCAAGTACATCGCAGCCCTGCTTGTAATCATCATAGTCGCGGGATCATATGTGGTGTTGAACCGTGAGCAGCCCAGAGAGGTTGTGATCTACACATCGGTGGATCAGATATTCTCCGAGCCCATACTGGACAGGTTTGAGGAAGAGACGGGCATCACCGTCAAGGCTGTCTATGATGTCGAGGCTACGAAGACCACTGGCTTGGTTAACAGGTTGATGGCTGAGAAGGAGAACCCCTTGGCTGATGTCTGGTGGAACGGTGAGATCGCCCAGACGATACTGCTCAAGGAAGAAGGTGTATTGACCCCCTATGCGTCACCTGAGGCGGAGGGGATACCTGACGCGTATATTGACCACGAGGGTTACTGGATTGGATTCGGTGGCCGAGCACGGGTCTGCCTAGTGAACACAGAGCTCATTGAGCCAGAGGACTACCCCTCGTCCATCTATGATTTCCTAGACGAACGATACCCCCCGGACCAGATAGCGATAGCGTATCCAATATTCGGGACCACAGCCACCCACGTAGCAGCCCTCTACGCCACCCTTGGACCAGAGACCGCGGCAGGGTTTTTCACGGACCTCAGTGAACGCGAGATCAGGGTGGTTGATGGTAACGGCGTAGTTAGAGACTTGGTTGCCGATGGTAGCCTCATGTTTGGTTTGACAGATACCGATGACAGCATCGGCGCCATTGAGCGTGGGGCTCCAGTTGAGATGGTCTTCCTCGATCAGGGCGTGGGTGAGATGGGTACCCTGCTGATACCAAACACTGTGGCAAAGGTGAAGGATGGCCCCAACAGCGAGGAAGCGGAGATGCTCATAGATTTCTTGCTGAGTGAGGAGACCGTTGGTGAGCTTGTGAAGATGGGTTGGTTCCAGTTACCGCTCCGGAATATTGAGGTAGATCAAGAGTACTTTGATACTGGGGGCGTCAAGGGAATGACCGTGAACTATGTGGAGATCTATGGTTTTATAGAGCAAGCTAAAAGGGAAATGGCAGAGATATTTGTCCGATGATAAGATGACGTGGGATCAATCGCGACTTAGAGGTGCTCTGCCCCACGTCATATTGATTTTACTTCTCTTCGGTCCCCTGCTGTATCTTGTGTTTGATTCATTAATCCAGTTAATCATGGATGATGGTCTCGTTGAGCTGGTTTTCCCTATAGGTCGCCGGCTCAACCTCTTGATAAATTCTTTAACCCTTGCTTCCTTTGTCTCGGTTACAGTGGCACTCATCGGTGTGCTGGCTGGGGCTCTGCTTGTCTATGAGGACGCTGTGCTGTGGAGGTGGATCAAGTGGGTGTTTCTGGTGACTGCCCCTGTTCCACCCTATATTCACGCCCTAGTATGGTCAGGCACCATCAATACATTGAACACCATACTCAAGTCATCAGGTTTCTCGATTCCCGGCTACGGGTTTTTCATGAGCTACCTCGTGGACACTATGGCTTATTTACCGCTGGGAGTTGGGTTGGCGATGATAGGCTTCATCTTGGTGGAGACTCCTGCTGTGGAGGCTGCGCGGTTGTTCAAAGAAGATATCAATGTATTCCTTGGTGTGGTGCTCCCACTAGCATCACCTATGATCTTGGCTGCCCTTGGATTCGTCTTCATCTTGGTGGTCACAGATTACAGCGTGCCCACCCTCTACAGCTACAACGTTTATAGCCTTGAGGTCTTCAGCGAGTTCAGCGCCAGCAATAACCCGGTTCACAGCATACTCATATCCCTGCCGATAGTGGTGATCACTCTCATCGTCCTCGTGCTATCTTTGAGGCGTCTCAGGAACTCTGTCCAGAGCAGCAGCGTCAACCGAACAGAAACCGTCTCTTCTTGGCGCTTTCCCGTCTGGTTGAGGTTGGCTCAGCTTCTAGCTGTCTCTGTTGTACTGGTTCAGGTGATGTTCCTCGTAGGGGGATTACTTATGGAGACCGGTTCCTTCACTAGCCTATATTTTGCTGTGGAGGCTGCCACTGATGACTTGATTGTTTCAGCTATTATCGGGGTCTCGGGGGCGGTTCTTGGTGGAGTCTTTGGTTATATTCTCTCAAGCAGGCTTGGGAAGAGTGGGCTTTGGTGGGTATTAATCTCACTACCTTTGGCGTTGCCCTCCTCGATTGTGGGGATCGGGTTGATTGATACATACTCAAAGTGGTTGCCCTGGCTTTACGGCACCATGGCCATGCCTATCATTGCGGTTACAACTCGTTTCGTCGCCATCGCCACCATAATCATCTACACCCAGTCCAAGCGGGTTGACCCCCTTCTCTTCGATGCAGCGGAGTTATTCAAACGCGAGGAGCTGCAGGCGCTCTGGAGGGTTAAGCTTCCTCTACAGAGATATGGGTTGGCTGCTGCGGCCGCTGCGCTCTTGGCGTTTAGTGTGGGGGAGCTCGGAAGCACTTTGCTGGTGGTTCCCCCGGGCAGTGAGACTTTAACGATCAGAATATTCAATTATCTTCACTACGGGGGATCAGAGGAAGTAGCGGGGCTCTGCCTTTTGATAGTGGTGTTGATGATGGGTTTGACTGGTGTCGCGTTCAAGGTATACGCTGGGGGGAAGACGGAGTGATCGATGTCAAGAACATCTCCAAACTATATGGCAGGGTCCAAGCAATCAGAGACATAACACTCAAAATACCCCGGAGAGAAACCATCGGGGTTCTAGGTCCCAGTGGCTCAGGGAAGACAACCCTTCTTAGGATCGTCGCTGGTTTCGAGTACCCATCCAGTGGGCAGGTGTTGATAGATGATCAAGTCGCATCCTCACATGATTATATCCTCGATCCCCACAAGCGGGGTATGAGCGCCGTATTCCAGACTCCGGCATTGTGGCCAAACATGACCATCGCAGAAAACATCCAATACGTCAACCCGAAAAACCACGCAGATGAACTTCTGAAGCGCATCGGGTTAACAGAATTAACCAACAGGTACCCCAACGAGTTATCCGGTGGTGAGGCTAGGAGAGCCAGCATCATCCGCGCACTGGTAGCTGATAAAAAGTATCTGCTGCTGGATGAGCCCCTGGTGAATCTGAACCCTGAGCTCAAGGAGACGATCCATGAAATCATCGTCATGGAGACAAAGCGCAGAGGGATGGGGGTGCTCTATATCTCCCACGACGCAGGTGAGCTAGACTACGCGGACAAGATATACACTATAAGGGGGGGCTGCATTGCAGAAGAGTAGCAACCTTGCCCCCATCCTCGTCCTGGCTCTCGTTGGGGTAATACTCGCAGCCATGGGCTACTACAGTAAACAAAACACGGGTGAATCTGAGCCACCGATATACACCATATTGAATCCCCCCGGTGATGTGACATCCATGGTGGAACAAGGCGACACCCTCTGGGTAGGTGGAAAAGAAGGAGTGGTTGGAGTCAACATCCAGACCCGTGAGGTCTTCGATATAGATTGCAGCGAACGAATGACCTACACGCGGCACATGATGCTTGACGGCGACACTCTCTGGATTGGCCACGACAGGGGCTTGACCTGGTATAATGAATCTGGCTGTATGACCTTATCCACTGGTGACGGGATGGTGGATGACCGTGTAAATTACTTGATGAAATCGAGCGATGGGACCATCTGGGCTGGGACATGGCATGGCGCCTACTATCTCCGGGATGGTGTCTGGAGTAGAATCACCGAGGAGGATGGTTTACTGGATAACTTTGTTAACGTCATGATCGAGGACCGTTATGGTGGAATATGGTACGGTAGCTATGTTGCGCCCAACGGTGGCATCAGCATATATATGGATGGTGAGTGGAGGTACTTCACAACCGAGAATGGGCTTGTCCACAACAACATCGTCCAGTTCTTCGAGGACGCAGATGGCTCAATCTGGGCATCAACAGGATTGATGACCGTGGGGGCCGCCATCAAGTTTGAGTACATAGATGGAGAATGGGCGATCACAGAAGTACTTGATGACTCATACGGGTTACCCCAAGGCAAGATCAGATCCGTGTTCAGGGACAGCGACGGCTATCTCTGGGTTGGTTCTGAGAACGCTGGTTTAGCCATAGAGACTCCAAGCGGGTACAGGATTTTGACTCGTGATGATGGGTTATCCCATGATGAGGTCAAGGTCTATTACGTGGATCCCTCTGGTAGCATCTGGTTGGGGACGAGAGATGGTGTCACTATATTGACATCGGATGACGTTGAGGAGCTGCGTGGCGATTAGTTTTATATTAAATATATTCCTGAAGTAATAACATCAATATTTTGTTTCTTTTAGCGAATAGAATATTAAGCCGAGCACCAACAATTTGAGGAAAGAGGTAGATTACTTGGCAGATGAACAGGGTCCACAGAATAGTCTTCAATTCCTTTTCATGATGATCAAAGCATTCGTGACAAGCATCCCTCAGATGCTAAAGAGCATGATAGTGACAGCGGTCATCTCGGGGCTCATCACCTTGGGGCTGCACTTCTACTTGATACTGTTCCCCAATGACGGGTTTAACACCAGCGGAGACCCCATACTGGACTCTATCTTGGTGTTGGCCAATGTTAACCCCACACCGGCAAACGTCCTGCTCTTCTGGTTCCTACTCAACTACCTGTTCTGGTGGATAGTAGGAACCTTCAAGGAGCGTGGCATCGTTGGAGGAATCAAGCAATTCGCCACAACCCCCATATTCATTGTTAATTCTCTCAAAGTATCCGGCTTTGGAGCATTCCCTATGTTGATGGGGGGTCTCGGATTCGCACTTATTTTGAGGCTCTGGATTCTCGGGACTATGACTACTCTTCAGATGCTCTTGATGACAATTGGAGTGCTGGTATCCCAATCCGACAGCATCGCGTTGATCGGGATGCAGCTCTTCTTCAACGACGTCAAGGGACTAGTAAACAGGGGCAAGGAGTACCAGCCACCGACGCTGGCTCTACCAGCGACCCTCATATTAGGCGCGGTTATTGGCTTCGCGTATCTTGCCTACTTCCCCTATAATGCTCAGATGGTGCAGATACTAGCTGGTTTGATGATACTTGGTCTCATAGGCATGTTTGTACAGGGGAGGAGGAAGGGAAAAGCCGACAAGATCGCCATGGCATTGATGCTGTTATGCGTGTTCTCGTTAGCCTTCACATCTGTTGGAGCCGATGACGGAGGCGCAGCTGAGAGCGGTGGAGCCCAGAACGTAATCAACAACGCGAGCCTCCGCAACTTCATGATCAGCCAAGGAATAAACCCAGCCCTGGCAGGGATCGCGGCAGCCATCGCTGCTCAGGGGAAGATGACTCCCAGAATCTGGGATCAGCTCAAGAAGGGCAAACTCAAGGTAACCAGCGACATGACCATCCAGGAGATGCAGACGATGCAGGGAATGACGACGAAACTCCTGAATAACTTACAGCACATGGATCATGAGATATGGTTCGGTAAAGCCCAGAAGCTCTGGAAGGAATCAGGTACACCCGGCGACATCAGGAAACACATCGACGCCATGGTTGATGACATCATACATGGACGCGAGGTAGACATCAACAAGTATGGTAAGATCTACAACATCTACACAGGGCACATAACAGGCAGAACCATAGTCGAGGGAGACATCCCCACTGATAGCCAGCTCTGGCGTGAGACCATCAGCAACGGCATCGCCTGGACCACCCGGGAGATCATCACTGGAAGGGATATCGATGGTAACTTCTCCAAGAAATCCATGGCCCTCAGGATACTTGTCGGGATAGCTAGCGGTGGATCATCGGAGTATGTCTACGTGCCCGCCAACAGCCTCTACACCATGAAAAACTATGTTGATAGGGGCGGTGACTCGATACTGGGTGCATGGCAGGCAGCGGGCAAGGAAGCCGTCTTCCAGTGGGCCATGGGCAAGGTGTTCGAGGGCGGTATGAAGCTCGGTGGAATGGGTCTCAGAGGCGCAGGCAGATATCTTGGAGGCAAGTTCCCCAACGCTGCTAGAACCCTGTCTAATGGATTCACTAAGATCAAGAACGCCCTGAACACGGAGATCAGATGGCCTGGTAGAGGAACTAGCGTCCCTAAGCAACCCAGCATCGGCTCGATCAGGGGTATGCAAACTCGCGAGATCAACCAGAAGCTCATCGAGCGTGCACAGACCCGGCTTACGATGCGCCAAGTCAGGGCAAGACAACAGACAGGCAGCCACTACCAAGGTGTCAAGAAACCCACATTCGCCAAGGCTGGAGGCAAGCCTGATCTCAGGGGCATGACTGTGAGGGATAACAAGGGCCTCAGGATGATATGTGACAGGAATGGTGTGCAGGCCCACATGAGGCCATCAACAAAGTACGCACGAGGCCACCTGGATAATCACACGGCGATCCCCAAATCAGAGATAATCAAAAACAAGACCATCAACGACATCGACGAAGCCCTAGGATTCCCCGGTGGAAATAATAAGGGATTGGCAGCATGCAGGAGACCCAATTCTTTACCCCCGAGGAGACCCTCTGGTATGAGTAAGCGGCAGTGGAGGGACCTCAGGTCGAGGCATGCCCAGAGGTCGATGGAGTTCCGTGACCAGAGCAAGTACCTGACGAAGCTTGAGGGTGAGGGAAAGATCACGTGGGACCGCAGAACAGGCATAATCTATGATAAAGCAACTGGCAAGCCCTTCACTGGTGATAACGATGCCTTCGCGTTCACAGACGCTGTCACCGGGAAACCTGTATCGCCCTTCACGAATCAACGCATTAACCAGGAGCTGCAGAGCTTGGGCGTTACACAGCACAACGAGCACCTAGGGTGGAACTATAACCATCTATCAAGGACACCAGGAGCTGGCGGAGCCCAATCCAAGTTCGCCACGGCTCAGGGAATAGACCAGAAGATTCTGCGGAGCCATGCTCCGGGTGGAGAGCCCTTGAACACCTATAACCCGTTGGAGTTTGACCCAAGGGCTGGGTATGGTGAGGGGAATGGCTGGAGCACCAGCTTCTGGACAGGAGGATTAAGACAATGAATACCCCATTTACAGCCGAGGAACGAAGAGGGTTCCTGCGGGAATACTTTGAGTTGCACGAGAAGAGCCTAGATCTTGAGTATCAGGTGGTGACTTCTGAGGGATCAGCTTCTGATGAATTGGTAGAGGAGGCTGATGGACTCAGGGATAAGCTCAGCGAGATGAGGGACCAGTACAGATTGAATGTACCGGTCCTGCCGTTGTCCCGTTGCCCATACACCAATCAGGTGGTCTATCACAGTATCGACCACTATGGACTGGATGGCTTGTGGTGGAACAG
>CAZVMT010000023.1:17103-20985 GCA_964628765.1 uncultured Candidatus Bathyarchaeia archaeon
TGGAGCCCATGAATAACTGGGGCACCAACTACTGGACCTTCCTCGACGCAGACATGCAGCTAGGATACAACGAGTACGGCGTATACCAAGAAGAACAGGAACCAGACTACAGCGACGAGCCAGTAATCGAGGAAGACGATGATGACGAAGAAGACACCGAGTACACCATTGACTTTGACCTAGCCAAGTGGGTTAAGGATGGCAAGCTACTCTGGATAACGCCAGATGACCCAACTTTTACGTTAAAAACAGGGACCAGCGGCTGTCCCTACCTGAACCTTCAGGGGAGCCGCCAATTCTCCGTACTCTTCGACGGGGAACTTGTCGAACAAGAAGAGGAGGAGAACTAAAATGGAAAACAGACCAGAAGATATCGAGGACTTCGATGAAGAATTCGAGGTAAAGGAATACCTCATCCCAAAGAACATCGTCAACGCCCTGATAGACAACTTCAGCATCATACGTAACAAGCTCAGCGAGGTACTGGACCTACCCGCCTCTACAACCGCTGAGCACGCGCTGGGGTGGTGGCGTCAGCAGAGCGGCGACGATCAGATCGTGTTGAAGGCTGCGTTGACAGCTATCGCTGCCCCATCCATGATCTCCCAGATCAGCATAATGAGGGGCAACGAGAAATACATCCAGACAACCATGGCTCAGGAGAGCAGCAGGGTAACTGACCCATGCTTCCTCATCGGTGAGGATGAGGGCGGTGAGAATGTTAAGATCCGTAGGCTCAGGGCGCCGGATGTGATGATGGGTACTTTGTTGATGTACCTTGACTCGGAGATGGAGCTGGGAGTAGCCGACTTCAACTTCACAACGGAGCTGGATGACTTCCACACATTGCTGGGCTTCCTCGACCTGTACAGGCGCCAGTATTATCAGGCGCTTATGGAGCATGAGGCGCTGCCAACGGTGTTCAAAACAGAGGACGTAAGGAACAGCATCAGTGACGCCCACACATATGGTGACCCACGATGGCTGCTACCACTTGCCCTACCGGTATTACCCAACGTGACGGTCCCAGACCAGAACACACTCAACTACAGCCTATACGATCTAGGCAAGATTGGCATCATAAACATAAGCAGCGACTACTCAACTGTGACTCTAGCCGACCCAACTGAGCTACTGTGCAGCGAGATGCTAACCAGACCGGCGAGCATCAGGATCACCAACCTTGGGTTCGATGCTAACGGGAACCCGGCTGGGATGAGTACCATGTTCATCAGGAGCGAGAACCTGGTCTGGTTCATCAACGTCGGCGGAGAGACAGGCGAGACCGCTTCATGGGCTGTTATAGACTTGGATAAGGCTGGTGAGTTGATGAAAGAGCTATTCACGCCAGTCGGAGCACCCAAAGTTGTGGCTCCGGAGCCAAAGCAGGCGCCAAAAGCTAGTGGAGACGTTAAATATTGTTCACTGTGTGGCAAGGAGGCTACGTGGATCGAGCAATACCAGAGATGGTACTGTTATAGCTGCCAGCGCTACCTCGACTCTTAACCTAGTTTAGATACTCTTTTACCATCTCAGCAACCATCTCAGCGATGGCTGGGCTGCTGGTCAAACCCGGTGACTCGATGCCCACGAGGTTGATGAAACCGGGTAAGCTCCTGTCCTCCTCATGTTTTATCACAAAGTCTCTAACCGGGTCTCCGGGTCCTTGAAGCTTTGACCTGATGCCGCTCATATCTGGGTGCAGGTCCTCAAGTTTGACTGTTGGGAAATATCTCACCACATCCCTCCAGAATGGCTCCTTCTCTGACTCGACCGCGTAGTTTATCTCATCAACATAGAACGCGTTTGGTCCGAACCTGAGTCGTCCAGTGAGGTCTGGGACGCTGTGGATGCCTAGGCTCGCGGCGTCTTGGGGTGGCGGGGGGTAGATCAGCATCTGGGCTGGTGGTTTCCCGGTTAAGCTAAAGTATTCGCCTTTGCACCAGTGAATCCTGTACCCTGCCTCATCGATGTCTATCCCAGCCATTGCGGCGACCCTGTCGCTGTATAACCCTGCGCTGTTGATTACGATGCTTGACTCTATCTGGAAGGGTTCTCCGCCGCTGATCATCTCAGCGATGTAGCTATCTTTTATCTGTTTGATGCCTGTGACCTCTGTGTCCAGTACAACTGGGTCTGTCCCTGCTTTGCGACGTGCCTCTCTATGGAAGTGGTCCATCAATCCATGTGCATCAAGGATGCCTGTTGTGGGGCTGAGGATAGCCGCTTCTGCTTTCACCTTTGGCTCAAGTTCATGAACCCTGCCCTTATCTATCATCTCAAGGTCCCTTGCGCCACAATCTGTGGCGTGTTTGATGATGCCTTCAAGCTGTTTTACCTCTGATTCACCGTTTGCCACGATGAGTTTTCCACAGTTCTTGTAGGGTACCTTGTTTTTCTCGCAGATATCATATATCATGGGGTTTGCTTTGACGCAGAGTTCCGCTTTGAGGCTTCCCTTGGGGTAGTAGATTCCAGCGTGGATGACCTCGCTGTTCCTGCTGCTGGTCCCCTGCCCGTAGACCTCTTCCTTCTCCAGAATATACATTTCCTTGTCTTTGTCCGCGATGGCTGCCCCGATGGCTAACCCCACTGCGCCTGCCCCGATTACTACGATATCTACTTTATCCATGATGTTCCCAAGAAAAGATGCGGAACCTGTTTAAAGGCTCTACGAAAAAAGAATAGGTTTAGACCTCTTTGTACCATTCCTCTGGTGCGCCATCAGAAGCTGGATCATAGTCACTCGGCAACAGCTCATCAATCCCGAGAATCTCGGTTATGAAGCACTCAACGACGCCCTTCACGATAGAGCCCTCAGTCAGGTGACCGCCCACAGTGGGCACATCCCATGCGCCGCCAATCACAAAGTGGATGGCTGGGAATGGCTCGGGTTTACCATCAACGAGTCTAGTATGGATTATGCCGCTCATACTGCATAGCATGCTAAGGTTCTCGAAGGTTGCACATGACTCATTGTGCCAGTTCGATGGATCATGAGGGTCTGGGCACCACATGTATATCTTGGCTGGGCTGAAGCCCCCCATGAATGCGGCGTGGATCTTACCGAATCTGATGTTTTTGTCCTTGGCGAACTGCTGTATCGCCTTGTATACGTCGGCTCCCGTGGTTAGTCTTATGATGAACTCTCGTCCCCGTTGGCACTCAACGGTGTGATACTCAGTGGGGTGAGTCGCTGGTCTTTCCCATGGATCTTTCATTTGGATCAAATAAGGGGGGTATTGAAAATGTATAATATTTTCCAACTCAGAGCTGGAAAAAACATCAAAAAAGATGCCGTTTATTTGTAAAAAATTTACAAAAATATGGCTAGCTTACCCTCAGTAATTCGTCGAGGATTCCAAGCTGCATCGGGTTCGCCTTGACGATATCACTGCTGCTGATGAGACCCACAAGCTTATCACCCTTGAGAACAGGGAGCCTGTTAATATGTTTCTCAGCCATGATCTTGGCTGCCTCCTCCACCGCTGCGTTCTCATCAATAGTCGTCAGGGGGCTACTCATAATATCCTTGCTCCAGACAGTGTCTGGGTCCATTCTGGGCTCGACTATCCGCCTCATTATGTTGGTCTCGGTGATTATCCCGACTGGCCTGCCGCTGCTCACGACGATCACGCTGCCGATGTCGAACTTGTTCATCTTCAGGACAGCCGCGTGGACGGTGTCATCGGGTTTTACGGTCTTGATGTTCTTTGCCATGATGTCTCTTACGATCATTAATCCGCTCATAGAATCACTCAGTTATTCTTTCTGGTTGCCCCGTTTAAACATTATTGACTAAAACTTTGCATCAATTATCAGTATCAATATTATATGCATTCAAGGCACAGGGGATAATGTGAATCATTTGAACATTGAAGA
>CAZVMT010000024.1:0-20864 GCA_964628765.1 uncultured Candidatus Bathyarchaeia archaeon
CTATCAACTCCTCCATATCCTTGATTACGCTCTCAACGGTCTCTCCGGGAACCGTGAGTCTGTTCACCTCGAATCTGCACTCGGCTGGAACAACGACGCTGTAGACCTTGTAGCCACCTTCTATTTTCAATGTAGAGTAGTTCCCCTTAAAACCCTCTTTCTCGGCTATCTTGAGCTTATGGAGGTTAGCCAATATGATGCCCGCCTGCTCCACAGCGTTGATGCCCTTTTCTGGGCTGAATCCGTGGGCAGCCTTACCATACACATAGATATCGTAGAGCACCTTACCAGTGATCCCCAGCTCTGTCGGGTCGGTCTCTGTACCCTGACCGGGTTCACCCAGCAATATAGCATCAACCTTACCCCAATCAGTCTTCAACATGGCCTTGGCTCCCTCGCCATAAGCTTCCTCATCAATTACGCCGCTGAAGCTCAGCTCACCATTGAACCCATATCCACTATCAGCGAAAGCCTTCAACATACTCAAGATACAGACGATACCCCCCTTCATATCATCGCTGCCCAGCCCATAGATCTTACCATCCTTCTTCACCGGCTTGAAAGGTTCGGTGTCCCAGCCAGGCACCACTGGCACAGTGTCCATGTGGCCATTATAGTTGAGCCTCTTCCCCGGTTTGTCTCCTGTGAGCTTCCCGTAGATGTTGGGCCTATTGGGCTCGACCTCGTGAAGCTCTGTCTTCAAGCCCAGCGCCTCTAACTCATCTTTCAGATAATACGCTAGTTCCTGTTCTTCCTTTACTACGCTGGGGATGGCTATCATCTCCTCCAGCTTCTTGACCGTGTAATCATGGTCTATGTGTTTGAGCAAATCCTCATGCATAGCCCATAAGCTTAGCTGATCACGTATAATGTTTACTGGACAGTCTTCAACTGAGCATTATACATGTCCACGATCTCGGAGACCTGTGTCGCTTCATCAGCTGACTTGTCATCACGCCAACGGGTGAACCTTGGGAACCTGATGGCCAATCCTGATCCTTCTCTTAACTGGTTGAAGGCGGCTGTGTGGTTGGGGCTGAGGGTGATCTCGTCACCCAGCACCTCCATCACAACAGCAGGGTCGAACCAGACATCAGGCTCCATCAAGGTATCCACGTTAACCGGCTTGTGCTCCATCCTGTACTCGTCGAGCCTATCCGGCATCTCCGCGAGGTTCTCATCGGTGAACCCTGAGCCCACCTTGCAGACGCTCCTGTACATATCCTCCTCGGGGTCATACGCAGCCACCAGCAACGCCCCATAGTTCCCAGCGCGTCTACCACGCCCATAGAGGGCTCCAATTACAACGAGGTCTACGTGGTCCTGCATCTTGCTCTGGTAGCTCCGTTTGAGCTTTACCCAGAGCCAAGACCTTGCCCCAGCCCTGTAAATCGAGTCTGGTGCAGTGGATTTCACCACCAAGCCCTCGGTTCCCTCGCTGATGGCTAGCTGGAAGAACTTATCCATCTCTGCGGGGTCATTGGTTTCGAGGCGCTTCACGAGCTTGAACTCCTCTGTCTGCTCTGTTATGGATTCAAGGTGCTCAATACGGGTAGGGTAGGGTGTTAATGTTAGGTCCTCGCCGTCGTAGAGACAGTCAAACAAGTAGACACGCACAGGTATCTGTTTCATCATCTCCTCGATGCCATATTTGCGTCGCCTCTGCATCAATGTCTGAAAAGGCAAGTCATCACCAGTATCAGGATCATATGCGACAGCCTCTCCCTCGATGATAGCTTTCTCTGCGGATACCTGCGCCTTGGTCATCTCCACCGCATCAGGGTACATGTATGTGATGTTCTCTAGGCGCCTACTGAAGATCTGGACTTTATCGCCTTTCTTATGGATCTGGAAACGCTCACCATCCAGCTTGAACTCAGCGGAACAGTGACCCCCAAGCTTCTCGATAACCTCCTCAGCGGTACTGAGCCTCTGGGCAGCCATGACCCTGATGGGGTACCCGACGCGTACCTTGAAGTTCTCAACACCATCCAAGCCCTCCTCGATCAGGGTTACCGCCACCGCCCCCAGGTCGCTGCTGAGGTTGTAGGCTCTCTCCAGTATGGGTCGTTTATCTTTGGAGCCTGTGTATGCCTGTGATAGGGCGTCAAGTATTGTCATGTCGCCTATACCGAGCCTGAGCTTTCCCTCAACCATCCTGCTCAGGTAACGTGCACCCAATGGAGACGCGTTAGCCAGCAGGCTCCCCAAGCCATCCATCTTCTGCTTGGAGCTACCAGTGCCTTCACGCCTTGCGATATCATCAAGACCCCTGTACACGTCAGCGACAGAGAGGCTCCTCGTGAAGAATCCGCTCTGCTTCTTCTTGGACATGGCTTCTTCTGCTGCGCGTCCTATATCACCGAGTTCCTGCACCATCTGCTCGACGGTGGCTTTCTTGAGTCCTGTTACCCGGGTAAGGGTCTCTATGACCATCTTCTCAGCCATCCCGATCTCGGGTTCTCCCTTCCAGTCGGGGTGTATCTTGCCCTGGGTGAGGTAGATTATCTTGTCTATCTCCTCTGAGGTTGCCATCTCGAAGAGGGCTGCGAGGATGTCTGTCATCTCCAGGCGTTTGGTGGTGGATTCCAGCTTCTGGTAGGTGTCAACGAGGGTGTCGAAGAGCATAATACGAGAAAATATGCTTGGATTGCTCTTTAAGCTTGCTAGACAGTGTAGCTATAGCTGTCTCGTTCCTTCATACTGTTGTACTCATCAAGGGCTTCGATAAGGCAATACTCTCCCATACGCGAGGTGAACAAGCCGAAAACATAATCCGAGCCACGGCTAGCCTCGATGCATGTCAATAGGTTTGGTGGGAAGTAGTCGTTGCTGAGCCTCGACCATATCTGGTCTATCTTGGGGCTGTTCATGTGCCTCAGCACCACGTAGCTCCTGTAGTGGGTCACCATGTCCACGTACTGTATCGCCCATAGGCTGGCTAGATCCTCGTAGTCCTTGATGGCGCATTCGCATCCCTCGTTGTTGATTATCTGGAGGCTTCGCTCCAGTTTATCCACATGAGATTCTAGGATATGATTGCATGTCGCCAAGAGGAGCTTGTCTCCGCCTACGTGGTCATCAGCGTGGATTATCTCGTGAATGGCGCTGTACTTTGTGAGGGTCTCGGCGAAGTCTGGCATGTTTAGTGGGTGGTCGCTTGAGGGTAGGCGTTTGTCTAGGTATATGTTGGCTGGGGGCTGGAAGCTGCCGAAGTCCATGCTGTAGTTTTTTCCTCTTGGGTTGTTGATGTACATGGCTTTGAAGTTGCCCTGTCGCAAGCGTTTGATGGTGGTGGGGTAATTTGGCATGATTGGTAGGTTGAGTTGGCTCTGGGTCCTGCTTATCAGGTTGAGTGAGTCCTTGACGAGTTGTCTGACGTCACCGTCTGTAAGCTCTTTCCGCAGAGTCAATTCATATCTAATTGTCTTCGTGTGCATCGCATAAAAATCCCGTGGTTCTATGATCAATAATTACGGTAACTGTATCAGGGCTTAGCTAAAACAAGAAAGAAAGGATGATAAAATATTCGATGAACTAAAGTTTAAAGGACCTTGCTTATCTGCCGAACCGGCTGAATATCCGTGTAGTTCTTGATGTCCTCACGCAGGACCCTCCCCTCTCCAGCTATCCCCTTATCATAGCCATCCGCGGAGTCGAAGAAGAGACACCCGATGCAAATATATGGTGGGGGCAGGTCCGCTCCACCAGATATCCCTTTTTCTACAGTGGTTTTGATTAACCCATAGGGTTTCAGGAGTTTCTCCACCTGTTTCATGTGGTTGTTCTGGTAATAGTCTAGGTCGAATCTCGCCCCTTCTCGAATGGGGTACATAACGCTGACTTTAAACATGGTCTATGTTTGTTCTCCAAACTTATAGAATATCTCAGGGCATTCCACCTGTAATCACATATAAATAACCTGACCCCGCCTCCTACTGTGAACCAATATGAAATATGGGGCTCAAACCGAATACGGAAAACTAAGAAAAGTACTCATGCACAGACCCGACGAGGGGATGCGAGTCGTCACAGCAGACAACAAGGACGACTACCTATTCAGGGACCCAGTCTACTGGAAAGAGTTCCAGCGTGAACACGATGTCTACACCGATGCGTTGAAGGCGGAGGGGATAGAGGTCATACTCCTTGAAGACCTGCTGGATGAGAGGCACACGCAGATCGCCAGCGTCTTACCCAACCTAGTCTACACGAGAGACGTGGGGATGGTGACAGACATGGGGGCGAATATTTTGAGGATGAGGTACGCTGCACGTTTCGTTGAGCCCACATTAATGGAGAACGCATTCAACAAGCTAGGAATACCCATCGCCCAAAAGGTAGTCCCACCCGGACTCGTCGAGGGGGGAGACTTCGTCTGGTACAACCACGACACCCCCATGATGGGATACGGCACACGAAGCAACGAGCACGGCGCGTATCAGCTCAAAGACGAGATGATGGGAAACTGCATCAAGGAATTCGTGTTGCAGCCCCTGCCCAGCTGGAGAGTACACCTTGACGGAGCCCTTATGATGATGAGCAAAGACCTAGCATTGTTCTACCAAACAGCCCTCAACAGATTCCCTGCCTACATCTACAACGAGGACGGAGTAGAACTCATGTGGCTAGAAGAATACCTCAAAGAGAAGGGAGTCGAGCTCATCTACTGCAATGACACAGAGATCAGGATATTCGGGAACAACATCCTAGGACTAGGTGACAACAAGTGCGTCAGCTATGAGTGGAACGAACGAATCATACCACTGCTAGAGGACAGAGGCTTCGACGTGATCAGCATCCCGGGGAGCCAACTAGCCATAGGCGGCGGGGGACCCCACTGCCTCACATGCCCCATCCTCAGGGATTAGAAGAACCTGTCAAGACGAGTAGCCTCAGATTCTTTTTCATCTTCCTTGAGGAGAGGCAGTAAGATGCTTCTCTCAGCCTCCTTCAACAGCTGAGCATATTTCTTGTAGTCAAACCTTTTCTGGTACCCCGCTGGGCTGACACGCCTGAATGGGTTGCTGTGCCCAGAGTCCACGTAGACATAGCTGATGACGCTCCCACGGTCAACCTCGGCTCCATGGATCTCCATTGCCTCAGCGGCAGCCACGTGGGGCAGACGCGCCTTGTATTTCTTGGGTCTCCGGCGTAGGATGGTCTTGGCTTCAAGCTCCTCGATGGGCACCAGTCCCTGCTTGAGTTCACGGGAAGCCTTATTGATGTGCTTCTTCACAGCCTCAACCCCAGTAGATCGAACAGCTTCAAGGGATTCCTGATTCAGCAACAGCTCGATGGCTTGCCTCTGGGTGTCCGCGATATACTTGGGGGTGTTGCGTCTGCGGAGCTCGATCCCTCTGCAGACCAGCTCCCCATCGTATCTGAGCCCATAGTAGCGGTTGATGGCGCCGAAGCCCTCACCGGATTTCTGTGGTAGCAATACCAGGTACTTGAAGTGGTTCTCAACGGTGATGGGCAGCCCAAGCTGTTCCTTTATCATGGTAGCCAAGGCATCGAAGTCTACGCGGCTCGCCCCCGGTTTCTCCAGGAAAAGGCTATCACTGTTCCCATACAGAGTATGGAATCCTTCTCCTCTGGCTATGTTCATTGCAGCCACGAGGTTCAGCCGGGCAGCCTTGTTGATCTCCATGAAGGTATCCATGTTACCAAACTTGTTGGCCCAGCACCCGCTATAACCATAAGTACAGAAGAGGATCTCTTTGAGGGCTTGTTGGCGGGTCTCGCACCAGAACCATCTCTGGGGCTGATCCTTTAGTTCTTTCCTGTAGTGTTTATAGTAGAGGCGCCGTTCCAGTGTATCCCGGGTGAAATCCAGCAGGAAGCCCTCTGATTCCCGCAGTGAGCGGACGTTCTCGTAGCTGATGTTCTCCTTCAATATCAGGTGAGGGAACATGCTCTCAAAGTCCAGCGCAGCCACGTTCATGTGAAGCCCAACGCTGGGAGCGAAGATCAAACCACCGTGATCCCGTTCACGGAGCAACTCTCTGAGACTCATCACGGGTTGATAGAAGCCTCTTCTTGGAAGCAAATACCCCAGTCTTCTCGCCTCGTAGCACTGACGACTCTCGATAGCCCTCCCAGCGGCGTACTCGGAGCCAATCCTTGGCACCTCTCGGGTGTACATGATTCGCTCCACTATGCCGGCGAGGCTGGTCCTCCTGTATATGTGGAGTCCGATGAAGACTCTCCCCGCGTTGAGGTGGAAGCATTTTCGCTGATACAGTCCGGGTGATGGTTGCCTGTGTTTGATGCAGAGCTTGAGGAGCCGCTTCATGTCGCTCTCAAGGCAGGAGATGAGGTCCGGGTCATATTCATCGATGTACTGGAGGAATTCCTTGAGTGTGTCCGCTTCTGGTCCCGTGAAGCTGTACTCCTCTCGGAGTCCCTCATCGTATGTGACAAAGGAGACCCCATTCTCACTGTACATCTCAAAGCAGAGAACCTTGAAGGGCGGTGGCTCAACACGGAGATCAATGGGAACACCTTCTAATGCCTGAACCTTCCTATGGGCATCCACATCAGCAATGATCTCCCCGAGGGGGATTAACCCATAATCAGCGAGAAAACGTTGGGTATGAGATAGATCACCATCAAAGACCATGCCATACTTCTCGACAAGCCGTAAGACTGGGCGGAACTGCTCCACGGAGTCCACAGAGACCCTGATGATTGGCTTCTTCTCGGTGTCTTCGATGGAGGTGTATCTCTCTGCGGTCTCGATGAGAGGGATAGATGGGTGTTCATCGAAGAGGTCCATGAACTGCTCAGCCGAGACCTTGTCTGGGAGCACAAATAGGTCAGGGTGATATGTGCAATGTAGCTCAACGCGTTCCTCACCCGTCTTCACCCAGAGCCATGCCTCATCGCCACTGAGCCTGACATCCATGAGCCAGCCCCTAATCTGCATCTCGTCTCTCCAGCGCCTCAACCCGAGCCCTGAGGACCTGGATCTCTCTACGATTCGCCAGTACCCCTGTGAGGTTAAGCAGGTCTAACGCCGAGACTACCTGAGCATAGATCATAGCGCCCTGCTCAAGGTTCCAGTCCTCCCAGACCCCATCAAAAGCAGTCTGCATACTGTCATCCTTCAAAGCCTCCCTGTAGCCACCGCGTAGATGCCGCATCGTGTCTTGAATCCTGCCCCTCATCGAGTCCCGTGTAATCCTTCCCAATACTTCCTCCTCCTCACCACTCAAACTCACACGCTTACCAGCCCGCTCCTTATCGAAGTGCTTCACCAGCTGAGCCGAGACATCCCCACCCTTCATCAACCTGAGATACACCATGACATTGGCTGCGTGCCTGAGAAAACTACCACCCATGGGCTCAGGTGAGAGACCCCGCTTCTTCTTTGCCATACAGGAAGCCACCATGGCTACCTGATGTAAGCTGCAGAGCTCCTTGAGCCTAGAGACCACGCCTGTGAACTCGTTGCGGTCCTCGATGCCTACTGCGGTCTCGCTGTAGAAGAGCTTGGATATCTGCTGCACAGCAACTAGCCTGACATCGCCCACCTTCTCTATGACCTCCTCAACGAGGCTGGGGGCGTTCATAAGCTGTGCCTCACTGAATACACCGATGATATGAATCCGGCTCAACGAATCCTCCACGTGGAGCCCAGAAGCCTCCAGGAGCTCTAGCAGCATCTCTGAGTCAAATGTAGTCCTGTCCCTCCTGTAGTTCCCACACAGCATATACACAACATGTCCCGGGGTCTCCTTGATGGTCTCCACCATCAACCTGTACAGAAGCCTATCAGGGACCTTTTCCTTCCCTGAGCCAAACAGTAGATAAAACCGGGTGGATTCAATCCCACCCAGCAGTTGATCTAGGCGATGACTACCAGTAGAAAGCCTATCGACCTCTGCACGGTTCGCATAGACTTGGAGAGCACTCGTGAAAGTTGACGCCGAGGGGAGTGTTCTGCTGGTGGTCATCGCAGAGATGAACAGCCCAGCTGGTTACTTAAAGTGAACCGCGGCCCATGCAGTGGGGAGATAACTGAAAGAGGTCACCCGAGCCTGTACCCCTTGGGGACGGGTTTTCCGTCGAGACAGACGCCTGCTGGTCCGAGACCAAACCGTCCCAGTGAGATCATCTGGATAGTCAATGGGTAGATGACCCAGTCTCCCTTCTCCTTCAACTGGTCCTGATAATCAGAGACAACCTTGCTCCTCAGCTCCTTGTCCTCCCTGAGTACATCCAATGAGACATCAAGCTGGATCTTCACTGGCTCTGAGATCACGAGGATCTCGCCGTGATCCACTTCCTCCCGGACAATATGAGTGGTGGAGCGAAGCTCGGGCTCACCAGCAAGTATAGCCTCCTCGACAACATGAATCCCAACATACTTGCGCTTGTCTCCATCCATGATGGAGAGATCAGCGGGGTGAACATTCACTATCTTACCCCCATACTCATCAGTCAAGACAGGGGTCATGATGCTCATGTACCCGGCGTTAGCGATCAAATCCAGCTCATGTCTAACCAGCCTCTCCAAGACCAAACGATCAAAAACAGGTCTAATTGAGAGATCTGTTCGTTTCACGCCTCGCTCACTGTAGAAATCCCTGATATCGACACATTCATACGCTATACCATACTCATCGGCGATGTCCTTGGCTCGGCACATCTTAGCTCCGCTACGTTTAGTCCGCGTATCCTTGACATCAGTGAATATGAGGTTGACAATGTAATTCGAATCAGATTCCTTGGACCTCTCGATGATCCTCAGACCATTCGTGCCTGAGCCTGATATGAATAACGCCACACGCATCTTCCTGGAGGCGTAATAAGGAAACAATGGGCTACACGCCATGTTTCAGGAACACATGATATGGAATATAAAATTAACCAATCCACTGACAAAATACATTGTTACATGAGACGGTAATGTTGAATTTCTCGTACAATAACATAAATGGAATGGATGAGAATTGGATATTATGGAAGAAGCTCAAAACAAGAAACAAGAGCTACGTGAAAATGTGAATGCAGTCTAGCAACCACCTAGTGGTTAAGTAGTGATGGATTTAATGAATTATGACCTGAGAGAGTGTAAAACATCAAAAAAATGTGTCGTCAGATTCTTTATAGGCAGGATACCCTGAGCCTCTATACTGCGCACGCGTGTATCGAGATATACTCCTATCATAACTGTATTATCAGAAAAAACGGTTCCACGCAGTCAAACAATGTACATTTATGATCAACGTAGCGGGAACCAAGATTACTACAAACTAACATATATTAAAATTTATTGCATGAAATGTAGACCTAATGAAATATAATTTCACGTATATATGTTGATATGAGGTTTTATTCTAAATTAAGCTAATGTTATCAAATCTCTATAATTGTTCAACGATAGGTAGATATTATAAGAATAGGAGATATCTTATTTTGTAATGATTAACCTCGATGATACTGATATTCATTTGCTTCAGATACTATCTAAAAATGGAAGAATCTCTGGTGTTGAACTTTCAGGGATGCTTAATATAAGCCCTTCAACAGTTGCACGCAAGATTAAGCGTTTAGAAGAAGCAGGTATTATCAAAGGATATGTCAGTATTATCGATAATGAGACCATCGGAAACATGTGCAGAGCAGTATTAAACGTAAAGTTAACAGGCGCCATAGAGATAAGCAAAGTCATTAAAGAGTTGTTGAAAAACGAACATATTTGTAATATATACGAAACAATGGGCAATTATGATGTAATGCTGACTTGTTGCGGTGAATCCGAGGAGACAATTTATGATATATTAAAAGAGGTTCGATCCATGGAAGGGGTGTTGTATGTGGATTTTACCTCTATAGTGGCACGAAGAAAAGTCCTAAAAAAAGTGTTAGAATAAAAAAAAGGAAGATGCCTTTGCATCAGTCTAGGTCGCCGCTAATTCTAGCATAGTCGTGACATTCGCTACATGAGTTTGGCATTATATCATAGTCATGTCCTGAGCTTAGATCTGGGTTAACCAGGATCGCGCTTTGACTTGGCCATACAATGTCAAACACATGGGAGGCTACATTACCTTCTGCGACTGCTATGTTTCCATTAGCATCGAAATCTAGGTGGTACTGAGCATCGTCGTTTAAGTCAAACAATTTACCTACCTGTGGCATATGGCATGAAACACAACTACCAGTTCTCATGTCAGGATCATCAGGCGTGTATAAAGCTGCACCCATACCAATCTCAGCCATGTGAGCACCGACACTTGTTGCAACCGCGTCACGAGATATCGCAATTTCTCCTGCCTCAAAGGTTATGACTGAACCATCTAGGGTAGTCTCTCTACCATCATAGGCTTGCATCGCTGCAACGTCCACCTTTGATACACCCGAGAACGGTCCATGTGATGCGTGACACGCAAGACATAGCGTATTATCATCGTATGCTGGTCGCGTAAACTCGTATTCATCAATAACCAAACTCGGGACTACATCCTGAGTGTGACTGTCGTGACAAGTAAAGCAAGTCAGTTTCTCATATGGATTGTCAAGGTGAGGTGATCTTAGTAACTCAGGCAACATACCGGAGTGTGCCCTATTGTGCTCCTGATCTAGCCAAGAGTTCATAGTGCCTTCCTTATAGTTGTTGTTTACTGAAGCTCCGTCATAGTTGTAGTAGAATGTCTCCAACTCATGGACTCCTGGAACGAAATAACCGTGACCGACGGTGTCCTCATAGTTTGCATCGTATGGATACTTGAAGATACCTTCTGGTGTTAGGCTCTTTCCAGAGTGGGAAGCGTGGCATTGTCCACATAGTTCATTTCCAGCGTTTGCTGTTAGATACTGTGGAGTAATGATGTTTTCCCGGTCTCCTGAGACGTGCTCAGATCCTGGTCCGTGACATCTTTCACAAGTAACATCTAGGTCTTTGTAATCATAAGAGGTTACTACAGCCTTGAATGTGTGTGTGTCGTCTGTGAATGTTTCATATTCTATTTCAACTCCGGTAGCGTGGCATCCTGCACAATTTCTTGAAATCGTGTTATCGGGAGTGCACCAATGTGTGGGAGACTTTTGCCAGAATTTTGGGGTACCATAGTCATCATCTGCAAGGGCATCTGATCCGACTGGAGTCCCATCCTGCATGAAATAGACTGGCATATATGCTACGTAATCCTGTTTTCCTCTTTCAAGGTCCACACCATTTTCAGTCATCCATGTGACGAGATATGGGACATCTTGAATTCGACACATCCACCGTTGTTTTCCTTCTCCAAAGTTTGTTGGGTTGTCTTCAACCAAGTGATTGGGATCGACATAACCCTCACCCCAATTTCCCTCTCCACCAATGGTGGCGGCAATTGGGATCCAAACTGGATCATTCGGAGTATCGGGTAACCCTGTCTTTGGAGTACCAGATACTTGTTCAAGTGCTGCCATAGTTCTTGGACTGGCTCCTACTGGAAGTTCAGGGAAGAACTTGAACCAGTACTCTCGTCCATCAGCACCATCAACAGTGAGTAATACTACATTGACCAAGCCTTCTCCATCGAGAGGGTCTTGGACCATCAAGGGATCTCCTGATGGGTCTAAAGCGACATAGTTCTTCTCGCCGGGTTCTGGCCACATTTCTGGATAAACCATGTGGCTTGTTCCCTCGATTACGAACCTTGAGTGTATTGACGAGTCAGAACTTCCATCAAAGGCCTCAAAGATATCCGGCCATTGTGATTCGTGACAAACAATGCAAGTGGACATGCCAACGTATTCTGCTTCATCGCTGGGTCTTCCAGAGAGAGTAATCTCTACACTAGAGACCGTTGAGTCTGCTCCAACATACACTGAGTTGAGGGTTTCGCCATCTAAATATGCATCAGAAGGTGCATTAGCATAGATATACGCAAACCCAGATTCTACATCTTCCAACTCAAAAACACCGTTTGCATCAGTAGTTGCTGAAACACTTTGTCCTTCTACTTCTACTTTGACATTTTGAACCGGGTCTCCTTGTGCATTAAGAACCTTTCCCTCGACATTTCCATACATTGACGGAGTCTCTACTACTCCGGGCTCGCCTGCTGGGCCTTGCGGTCCTGCTGGTCCAACGGGTCCTACTGGTCCTTCGGGGCCTTCATTGTAGTAAGACATTCCGATGCCGACTGTTGCTAGTATGATTGCTATTACTGCTAAGTACATAGTTTGTTTTTCATTGATCATTTTTATTGTCCTCGATCCTTTCATCATTGACCATGTTCAAATATAATACTTTTCATAAAACGGTCAAAATTGCTAAATAATTCCAATTAATATAAAAAAATGAAAAATATAACCAGATTTCGTAGGTTAAGCGTGTGGACAATATCAATTCCTAATTTTTTTAATGAAGACGCGAAAATCGAAAGGCATTATAACAGAATAAATACAAAGTAACAATATTTTTTTACGATATTCGCATTAGGAAAGTAGACAATAGCATGCGCTAGCATAAGTTGGTTGATCGAATGAAGCTTGATTCATAGTGAAACAGAATTATTGATCGCGCGCGCAATTTATGAGTGCTTTACGCATTGGCTTCGATAAACCCTTTTCATTATTTTAATAGGTGACATATTGTTTTGCATACATTGTTGTAACCTTATTTTCGACCCAAAGACTGTTCGATATGGTGCGGGGAATTCAATATGCTTGTTACATGAGACGGTAATCCCTGTAATATGGGAATACTATTAACCGGTTCTTTCGTTTTAAGATATATGAAAAAAACAAGCTACACGTATCTCATTGTTTTTATCTCTATTATTTGGATTATGACATGGGAGTCACTTGATATAATTGACCCTTTTCTTCACTATGGTGGAATATTCTTTGGTCTTCTCATTATTGGGACAGTATTGAAGCGATTAGAACCAAGATATATTCAATGAACATGCTATCCATAGTCACAAGGATTATTTATCTACAATTCCTTTGTTATAATGCGAGAAATTCAATATTCCTGTTACATGAAACATGTTTCCACATTCACTCATCTCCTCACTTCCATACACTGCGTTTACCTTAAAACCGGTTTCAGCGAAACACCTATCGAAGAGAGATGGCCCAAGAATATGTTATCATAGAAACCCCACAAGTCCAACCCAAGGAAGAGATACACGAGGCACTTACACGCTGCAAAAACTGCGACCACATCGTACCCAAAACCATGCTATGCCTATACTGTGGAGCACCCATACTCTACCGCCACCCCACGGAGTAAACAAGATGCTTGCCCAGAGAAACCAAGTCCACGCACAACTCAAGGTACTGGGGATGCGACACACCTGGGAGATAATAGCCAACATCAGAAACGGCTCCAAATACATGAAGCAAATAGCCATAGAGACCGAGATACCCTACACGACGGTCCAGAAACGCATCAACGACATGGAGCAAGCAGGCATCGTCAGGGTATTCAGCGACGTAGACCAGCAAACCGGGAAAGCCATCAAGAAGGTAAGGGTCAGCAGATTCAAGATAAACATAGACCCATATATGATTGAGAAGATGGTCTCAGACGACCACCAGTTCATCAACCGCTAAGTTGTATACTTTTTCTCGGAGAGATACCTGTCCCTGTGGTCAGGCAACACTGTAGCCACATTCTTGCCTGGTCCAAGCTCCTCAGCGATCTTACACGCCATAGCCACATTAGCGCCTGATGAGATGCCACAGAACAAGCCCTCCTCGCGGACAAGCCTATCACTCATACTTATCGCAACATCGTTGGTGACCTTGATGACCCTGTCCACTATGCCGCTGAGCATCATCTCCTCGATGATTCCACCGCAGACCGATTTATCGACACCCGGCACACAATAATATCCCTCGCTTATGGGGTAACGTGCAGAAGCAGGCTCCAACCCAACAATAGTCACTTCAGGGTAGACCTCCTTCAACGCCTTGGCGACACCATAAAGTGTCCCACCGACGCCGATGCTAGCCACAAAAGCATCAACTGGCTCACCAAGCTGACTGATAATCTCCCTGCCTGTCTTCACGTGGGCTCTGGTGTTGGCTGGGTTGCTGAATTGCCTAGCCCACCAGACATCAGAACTATTTGTCTCGACCTCTAAGCATTTCACACGAGCCTCTATCTCGACCTCTGCACCAGCAATGGCGCCATCAGCGCCACCCGCCAGCTCCAACTCATGAACCTTCGCCCCGTAGTTCTCCATGATCTTGATGCGCTCACGGGTCATGCCCTCAGGCATATAGATCTCCACGTTGTAGCCTAGCCTCGCCCCCACGAAGCTCAACGCGGTGCCAGTGTTTCCTGTGCTGGCCTCAATGATGGTGTAACCAGGTTTCAGCAATCCCTGCCTCTCGGCGTCCCGAACCATCTCTAACGCTATGCGGTCCTTCAGGCTCCCGCTGGGGTTCAAGTACTCTGCCTTGACGAAAACATCTGCTGAGTTAGGCTCGACGACCTTGTTCAGCTTGACCAGTGGGGTGTTCCCGATCCTCTCAAGAATATTGTTTATGTAGCTCATGATATCAGTAGAGCCACGTAACGGGTATTAAAAAAGGGTGATTAACTCCTCGCTATCTCTTCAACGGCTGTGATCAGGTGATCGATCTCCTCAACCGTGTTATAGAGATAGGTAGATGCTCTCACGTTACTCTCGTTGAGGTGATAGAGCTCCTTCATCAAAGGCAAGGCACAGTGATGCCCGCTGCGGGTAGCCACATCATACTCCAAGTCCAGCGTCAAGGCCACGTCATGGGGATTCATGTCACCGATGTTGAAGGTAGCCAACCCAACCCGTTGCTTGGGGTCCTTGGGGCCATAAACCTCGACACCATCGATCTCGGACAACCCATCCAAGAGCCTGTTAGCTAGCCGCAGGTCCCACCCCTCGATGTTCTTCATCCCAACCCTGTTCAGATACCTGCAAGCCTCACCGAGGCCGATAACCTGAGCGATTGCCGGGGTACCTGCCTCATATTTCATCGGGGGAACAGCCAAGACATAGTCATCGATGCTGACATCAGCGATGGTGCCACCTCCGATGCACAGGGGCTCAGTGGTTGGGATCTCAGCGTCAGCGATATACAACCCACCCGAACCAGTGGGACCAAGCATCTTGTGCCCGCTAAAAGCCAAGAAATCTACCCCACTATCCATGACATCTGTCTTGATGTGAGGCACCCCCTGTGCCCCATCCACGATCACCTTGGCTCCATGCTCGTGGGCGATCTCGATAATCTCTTTGATGGGCACGATACATCCCAGGACATTGGAGACGTGGGTAACAGCCACGAGCCTAGTGGAGTCATCGATAGCCTTCTCCCAATCCGCCAAATCAAAAATACCCTCAGTGTCGCATCGAACCACCTCGACCCCTGTGCCATAACGCTGCCGGACCCTGAGCCAAGTAATAAAGTTGCTATGATGCTCGATGACGCTGGTCACAATCTTATCGGTCTTCTTCCATTCCTGACTATTTGCCACAAGGTTGATGGCCTCTGTGGTGTTCCTAAGCATCGCCACATTGGCCTTGCTCGGTGCACCGATGAATTTGGCAGCCTCCTCATGTGCGTGCTCATACTCCTCGCTTGCCTTCTGGCTCCAGCGGTGCACGCCTCGCTCGACGTTGGCCCTGTAGTTGCGGTAATACTCCATCTCCTTGAGCACCACCTGCTCAGGTGTCAGGCTACTCGCGGCGCTATCAAGATAAATCAAACCCTGCTTGAGTATGGGGAAATCCTCGCGAATCGATTTGACATCCAACAAATTAACTCACAGAAAAGACGCCTATTAAGCTTAAAAAAGGAGTGCTAAGGAACCGTAACGCTCTTGGCTAGATTCCTAGGCTTATCGGGGTCAAGCCCCTTCATCACGGCGAGATGATATGATAGTAGCTGGAGAGGCGTGATGTAGACTATGGGTGATAGCTCCTCTGGGATACCCTTGGGCATCTCAACCACCTCATCGCTGAGTCGCTTTATCTCCTCGTCGCCCTCCTCACAGATAGAGACGATCCTTGCCCCCCTGCTCTTCATCTCCATGATGCTGCCGATGATGTGGCTGTGGGTCTCGCCCCTTGGGCAGATGAAGACGCATGTGACTCCTTCCTCGATGATGCTGATGGGGCCGTGCTTGCTCTCCCCCGCTGGGTAAGCCAAGCTGGGCACATATGTGATCTCAAGGACCTTCAACCTACCCTCCAGAGCCGTTGCAGAGCTGATCCCCCTACCTAGGAAGACAAAGAGCTCCTCACCCATGAGGTCATTGGCTAGCTCCTGAATCCTCGTCTCATTGGTGGATATAGCCGCCTCGACCCAGTCAGGAACCAAGTGTAGCTTCGCATCAAGGTCATCCAGTTCATCCTGAGAGAGCTTTCCACGGTTCTTGGCCAACCTGAGAGCCATCTGAGCCAAGACCAGTACCTGTGAGGTAAATGTTTTGGTTGCGGCTACTCCGATCTCTGGGCCAGATTGCTGAATTAAGTATGCACGGGCGACCCTTGTTAGAGTGGAGCCAACGGTGTTCGTTACTCCTAGGACTGTCGCTGCCCTCATGCGGGCGTGGTCAATTGCCTTCAACGTATCATAGGTCTCACCAGACTGGCTCACAGTCAAAATAATTGAGTCAATACCAACTGTGGAACCGTACCTCTCCATAAACTCAGAGGAGACCACGGGGAAGGTGGTCAAACGAGCCAGCTTAGAGAACAAATACGAACCAGCTAGACAGCTATGATAGCTCGTACCAGCAGCCACGAGGAATACCTCCTTGCCCCTATCCAGGAACTGAGTCAAAAGGTCCAGGTATCTCTCCTGTAGCCTCAACCCATCCCTGAGGCTGGTAGGCTGTTCATAGATCTCTTTGAGCATGTAGTGTTTGAATCCCTGTTTCTCGGCCATCTCAGGGCTCCAGGTTATCTCGGTATTGGGTCTCTCAATCTCTGAGCCATCGCTGATCTTTATGATCCTGTATCCATCGATGTCGAGTACAGCCATCTCGCCGTTCCGCAGATAATTCACCTGATTGGTGTAGGGCAGCAAGGCTGGGACATCTGAGGCGCAATAAGTACCGTTGTCACTTACCCCAAGAACCAGTGGGCTCTCGTTACGTGCACAATAAAGCTTATCCGGCTCATGGGTGCTCAAAACAACAATAGCATAAGAGCCCTTGAGGCGCCGCAGCACCCTGAGCATGGCTCCCTGTAACCCGATGTCGTTCTTCATCTCCTCCTCTATGAGGTGGGGTATGACCTCGGTGTCGGTGCGGGACTTGAATATGTGTCCTTTCTCGATGAGTTCATCCTTGAGCTCCATATAGTTCTCGATGACCCCGTTATGGATCAATGCTATGGAGCCGCTGCCATCTGTATGAGGGTGGGCGTTCTCCATGGCTGGTGCGCCGTGGGTGGCCCAGCGGGTGTGTCCTAACCCGATCTTGCCAGGCATCTCCATGATGTGGAGTTCCCGAACAACGTCCTCGATCCTGCCCTGATCCTTCCTGATATCCATCTTGTTATTGTCGATTATCGCTACGCCGGTGCTGTCATAGCCCCTGTACTCCAGTCGCTTCAATCCATCAGTGATTAGTTTGACAGCCTCGCCCTCACGAATTATGCATCCAAATATCCCACACATTGTAATCGTAACCTGTTTATGAAAGAACGTTGTTTCTAGATAAAATACTCTTCTGTGAAACTGTTATATTTTTCCATCAGTATACCTGTGGATGAACTCAGCTATCTCATGGATGGCGTACCGTTTTACCCACTCCTCGTCCAGTAAAGGATCATATTGCTCGGGTGAGAAGAGCATGTGCCCGAAGAAGGTGAAGGGAGCATTCAACAACCTAGGGGAACCCGTCACCCCGTTCTTCAAAGACGCCATAAAAGTGTGATACAAGGGCAGATGCATCATCTTCCGCTCCATACCCAGCAGTGTCCAAGCCTGTATGCTGTATTTTTTCGCTGGACGCAGCTCCTTGTACCTTATCTCATCAAACGTAATAGTCTCAAAACCATACTGGTTAGCCAACAACAGTGCGTGGCTATCAAACGCCATCCTCACATGGTACCCACCGATAGCCTCGTAACATCTCCGGCTGATCACGCGGGCGCCGTCGGTTACCCTGCCTTCCCTGCTGCTCAACCCGATGGATAAGCCGGCCGCCATCCCGAGCCGTGGGTTCTCAGAGAAGTGTTTGAAGAGCTTCTCCATGTATCTTGGGGGTATTATGCTGTCCGCGTCTAGCTTCAACACGTATTCCCAGTCAGGGACCAGTGATGTGGCGTATTTGATGGCCCCGATGAAGCCCAGAGCCTGGTTATGGCCCTTGTATGGAATCCTAGGGTTCCCGGTCTCATAGATAACTGCGTTGTTTTTCCGGGATATCTCGACTGTCTTGTCCGTTGATGTATCGTCAGCGACTACATGGATCAAGGGTTTTGTGGTTTGGTTTGCGACGCTCCGGATAACGGATTCTATGGTTTTTTCCTCGTTCCTTGCCGTGGTGATGACTATGTATCTCAATGGGAGCGTCCACTTAAATAGGAAAGATGATGGTAAAATTGTTTCCTAATGGATGAGGGAATCAATACCGCTATTTTTTCATATCAAAATAGGCGTACAGGAAGATCCCCGCGATAAGGAATGTGAACATGAGGCTGAACCGGAACAACGCGAAGTTACTGTTCTGGGAATATATCCTGGTCATGGGTATGAAGATGAGTAACGCGAGGGCTGTTAGCCATACCTCTGGGTCGAATAGCTCCAGTAGCTTCATGCATGCCCCTACGTTTCCAGTTTTTAGGTTCTTGTGGAGCGTGATTATTGTTTACTGCTCTATTTCCACTGCTCAAGCTCTTCTTCCAGCTTTTTTCTCCTGGCACGGCTGGTGTTTAGGTACCATGTCAGCCAAGTAATGGTGTATACGGGCAATATATCCAAGCCTGGGATGATCTCCAGGATAGTGATGGAGCCCATCCAGTTAAAGAATAATACACAGAAGGCTATCCCAGCGAAATCAAGCACATCACCGTAGAGAGGAGCAGCCATGAAAGGCACGAGATAATCAAGCAAGTCTAATGCTAGGCACACCGCCAGCGTTGACATGTCTTCCCATGTGAAAAGCTTTGACCATGGTGTTTCTATGGTAAATGTCTCCATATATCCACCCACTATAAGCTTGGAAATGGAAGTATAAAAAAGGAATAGTCGATATCGATAAACGTGTAATATGGGACTAGTATGAGAAATAATGAGTTTAGTCTCGTATTCCCTCAAGTACGCTGATGGCGTTCCAGATTCTGGTGCGGCTGTACATGGGCATGTTGGGGTCTTGACTGATCTCTTCGAGGACGCTTATACTGTTGGCAGCCCTCGCCGCGATGCTTAGGCTTGTGTCGTCAAGCATGTCAGCCGCGCTTTTCGCGGTTCTCCTAATGTTTCTTGGGGTGGTGTTGTCGTCAGCGATCATGTTGAGGATCTGTTTTGCTTGAGCGAGTTTTCTCTGATATTCATCTGCTTTGCTCATGTTATCACCTTAATAATCCGGGATTTAGTCTATAGGATAAGGGTTTAGTTAAAAATCTTTGTGATTATACGAGCCCCTGAGAGATGAGATAATCTGGTAAATCAGCCACAGAATCAATATAATGCTCCGGGGGCTGCTCATCCTTCCAGCTCCTCAACCCACGTCTACCTGTGGCTACCCCGATGAACATGCAGCCGCTACTGATGGCGCTATCCCTGTCGATCTGATGATCCCCAACCATGGCCACCTCATCTACTGTGAGACCCAATAGCTTAACCGTGTGATCTATGGCTCCCTTGTAGGGCTTCGGCTCAGGGGTCTCGTGCCTGCCTAGGATTAGATCGAATTCACCATATATCCCGAGCTTTTGAAGCGCCTGAACCGCGTAGGCGTTGTGGCTCCGGGTCAATATGGCGAGCTTGAGGCCCTTCTCCTTCAACCATTTGATGGCTTGGGTTGTTCCCTCTATCTCCACTAGGTTCTCGATGGAGTCAATCTCACCCTGATTCATTATTTCCTCGATCGTCTCAACTATTTGATCGCATTCGCTCTTGGGTTTCACCTGCTTCTCCCATTCGGCGCGGGCGCATTCCATGATCTGTACGGTGGTCTGGTTTATGGGGCTCAGGGTTCCATGCGGGTGACCATGATCCTCCAATAGGGATATCATCTTTTTCTTCATGGTGACGAAGTCTATCTCTGTCTGGATGAGGGTGCTATCGAGATCGAATATTATGCCTTTGAGCTTCAACTTGACTGGGCTTATTGGCTTCACATTGTTTAACGTTTTCCAGTAAACCCATATCTTGGGCTGCCAGTTTCTTGGATATGGTCAAGTGCAGGGACTGTGTCTGGGCGAGGGCGATAGATAAAGAGCTCCGGCTTAGTCTTGGGCAGGAAAATAAGGAGATACTCAACACCCTAGAGCGTAGGGGCTTCAGCTTGGATGAGTTCTGCTACTGTGAACGCCTCGGCTATATTGAATCCGTTATTATGAGGCGGGTATGCGATGAATACGAGACAGAGTGATTGATTATTGTTTTAGGAAGTTCTGCATCAGCTTCTCAGCTAATTTGCCCATCTCATGCTCCGTCTCCCTGCATTCAGCCAGCACTTGTTCACGGGTTTTACCTATCGCCTTGGGTTCCTCAGGGTATGCGTTCGCCCATCTCTCAGCATCATGCGTTGTGATTTCAAGGTGGAATATGACGCCCCAGACACTCCCCTTCCTGATGGATTGAACTGGACATGGGTCTCCCTTTGCCAATAGTTTTCCACCGGGGGGAACCGTGAACATATCGCTGTGCCATTGGAATACAGGAAACTCTGATGGTAATCCCTGATA
>CAZVMT010000025.1:0-20816 GCA_964628765.1 uncultured Candidatus Bathyarchaeia archaeon
TAAGCTCTCCACTCGTGAAGTGAACCCTATGAAACTGAATGAGTTACGTCCCGGCATGGAGAACCTGGAGCTAGAAGTAGAGATTCTTAGCATAGAAGACCCCCGGGAGGTGGAGACCTACAGTGGCTTGAAACATACCATCGTTGAGGGTGAGGTTAGGGACGAGACCACGACCATGGGGCTAACCGTCTGGAACGAGACCATTGAGGAACTCAAGAAGGTGAAACCCGGTGACAAGGTCAAGTTAGTCAACTCGTTTATCACCAGCTTCAAAGGAGTTTTATCAGTCAACATCGGAAGAGAATCCACGATAGAGCCACAGTGAACCCCATGCACGAGAAACTAGAGGAAATATCCAGACAACACCAGCAATACATAGGCTCGCATGGATACGAGCACACTGAGCGAGTAATTGAACTCTGCAGAGTATTAGGAGAGGTTCTGAGAGCAGATATGGATGTATTGATTCCAGCTGCCATTCTGCATGATATTGGGAGAGCGCAGGATAATCACGCCCATCAGAGCGCGTTGATGGCTCGTGAAATATTAAACAAACACGGATATTCGTCTGTAGATGAAATTTGTCACGCGATAGAGGTTCACAGCTTCTCAGTGGGAGGACAAGCCAAGACCTTGGAGGCCAAGATTCTCAGCGACACTGACAAGCTGGACGCCATGGGCGCCATCGGCGTATATCGTGTAGCCCAGTACGGAGTAGAGCATGAATGCGATCTCCGGGAATCTGTTGAACATTTCCATGAGAAACTCCTCAAGCTCAAGGACCTACTATACACCGACGAAGCAAAAGAATTGGCGATAAAACGCCATAAATTTATGCTGGATTATCTTGAGCAACTGGATAAAGAGCTGAAGGGGTTAAGCTGAGCCCCATCGGGTATACATGTTATTTTCTACTCCAAGCTGGTCCAGTATCTTCCCCGAGATAAAATCAACGAGATCATCAACAGACTCAGGGTTATGATAGAAACCAGGCATCGCAGGGAGAATAACACCGCCCAATCGACTGAGCTTCGCCATGTTCTCCAGATGAACAGCGTGTAACGGTGTCTCACGGGGCACAACGATGAGCTTTCTCCCCTCCTTTAACTGGACATCAGCTGCTCTTGTGACTAGGTTATCAGCGAACCCATTAGCCAAGGCTGCTATGGTCTTCATGCTGGAAGGCACAATAACCATCCCATCAACGCTATAGCTGCCGCTGGCGATTTTAGCAGACATCTCATCAGGGGAGTATACATGATCCGCTAGACTGGTTAGTTGTTTGATGTCTCCGATCTCGTGGCTGGCTACCTTCTTGGCTGAGTCAGTTACTATCAGGTGGGTCTCTATACCATGCTTTTTGGTGGCTCTTAGAAAACTCAGCGCATAAATTACACCGCTTGCCCCTGTCACTGCTATTATCAGTTTCATCTGGGTTCCCAGTATCTTCAGAAGCATCAGCGTTATTAATGTGTTCTAAAGGGATTGAGTTTACTCGCCTGGAGCGAGTGTCTTGGGCTCGATGCAGACATACATCACGTTGTTGCCTCTGATGAATACGTCTCCATATTTGGCGATTAAACCGTCGCGGTCGTATTCCTTTGTTTCCTTAAGCATCATGTTCATGTAGCCATCGGCTCTCATGAGTTTGCCCCTGTAGCTTCCTCTTCCTTTGAGCACTACTTCTACGTTTGCTCCGTTTGATTTTATCAGAATATTTAGTGGTTTCATTCTTGGTTCCAAGTTGTATGCACCGTTGTGAAGTTAATCTATGAGCGATGTGCATGCTATAAAAACTTTCTGAAACGAGGCTTTTTTTAGCTTATATTATTTATTTCTAGTTGATACAGTTATCCAGTCATTGATGTTTTCACTGGTAAATATTTTATTTACACTCAACTCATCATTTTCAACTAGTCTGCTTATTTCTTCCCTACTGTAGACTCTTTTTAGTGATGAAATTATGACAGTTGCACCCCGTCTTGTAACTCTAACTGATTCAGAGACCAGTCTCTCAGGGTTGGGTAGATTCTGGATAACAGTAACAGAAGCAACGGCGTCGAATATAGAAGACCTGAATGGGAGAAACTCTGAGTCTCCTTGTACAAGATAGATGTTTTCCTCTACTCGATCTCGTGCTTTCTCAAGAAGCCCATTGGATAGGTCCAGTGCTACCATGGGGCAATCAATCAACGGGAAGAGCAGCCCTGTGCCACATCCATTATCAAATAAAAGATTACATTCTGGAACCTCTCCCAGTATAGCAACGTATTTGGATTGCTGCTCATCTGTATATCTCAAATCGTAGAGTTCTTGCCCGAGCTCGTTGTATCGCTCCATTATTTCCTGTTTTTTCGAGTTGGGCATAGGCTTTCGATGGGTATGTTTGATAAGCTTGAATGTATCTTTTTGGTTTGAGACAAGATGGAAGCACTCGAAGCTATAATGAGCCGGAGAAGCATCCGAAAATATACTGACAAGAAGATACCAGACGAGACCATAACAAGGCTACTCAAGGCAGGCATGAACGCCCCCTCAGCCCACAATAAACAGCCATGGCACTTCATCATAGTAGACGACCGCGAGACCATGCTGAAGGTAAACGAGTATCACCAATACTCCAAGATGCTGGAAAACGCGAGCCACGCCATAATCGTGCTGGGAGACAACGATATCCAGACAACAGATTTCTGGGTTCATGACTGTTCAGCAGCCACCGAGAACATACTGATAGCAGCAAACGCGTTAGGGTTAGGAGCCGTCTGGCTGGGAGTTCATCCACACCAAGACCTCATAGCAGGCACAAAGAAGCTATTCAATGTACCTGAACACGTCACGCCTCTCGGGATCATATCTCTAGGCTACCCAGAAGAAACCAAGCCACCACGTGAAAACTATAACCCAGAGCGAGTGCACAAGAACAAGTGGTAGCCCTTTACCGCTTGGTTTTAATGTATATGACTCTCCTCTTCTTTCTGATTAATTTGGACGCAATGCAAACCATTCTTGGAAGGAGAAGCATCAGAAAATTCACAGGAGACCCCATCCCAGAAGAGGATATAAAGAAGCTACTTGAAGCAGCCATGGCGGCTCCCTCAGCCTGTAACCAGCAACCCTGGCACTTCATAGTCGTGAAGGATAAGAAGACTCATGGAAGGATAATGGAGATTCAACCATATACCAGGATGCTGGAGAAGGCTGCTCTGGCATTACTGGTATGCGCTGACCCAGAGCTCCAGACCTGCCCAGGCTTCTGGGTGCAGGATGTCTCTGCAGCCACAGAGAACATATTGCTAGCTGTAGAAGCCATGGGCTATGGCGCGACGTGGTGTGGGTTGTACCCTAACGATGATCGGGTCTGGAAGATCAGGGAGTTATTTGAGATGCCGAAGAAGGTTATGCCGTTGAATGTGATCGCCATCGGTGTGCCTGATGAGGAGAAGCCACCCTCCAACAGGTACAACGCGGAAAGGGTCCACTACGAGAAGTGGTAATCGTGTTTATTTTTCTTTTACTTCGAGATACTCAACAGGGTACTGGAGAACATGTTTGAACCCCAGACGCTTCGCCAAATTGTTTGATTCAATGTTTTTCACCCAGCAGTGCCAACCAACCTGAGTATACCCGTTAGATATTCCGTGATTCATGCAGGCTCTAGCGGTCTGGAGAGCCAACCCTTTTCGCCTGTGATCCAAGTGGGTCTCTATCCCTATCTCGAATCTATTAACCGCATTATATTCGCTCATACACCAAGCAGCGATCTTATCACCATGCAAGACACAGAAACCGAAGCCCTTCTCAAGGAAATCCTCGATACTTGCCCGCTCGCTACGCATCTCATTCATAACCAAATCGGTGTTCTGGTATCCTTTGCTGAGGACTGATTCAGTGATCTGCATGATACTGTAATCCTCTGGTAATTGTATCGGGTAACCTGTTTTAGCCAGCATTAGTGTGTAATAGTTTCGTATGTTGGGATAGGAGTCCACGCCTTGGATATCTTCACCTATTCCAGTCTTCTCCGTCCCCCCTGGATAATAAATGACGAAACCACGCCTACCATTCTGGATTCCTTGGTCAACGATCCGCTGAACCGCCTCCACCACACCAGCATGTTTGAGGTCCCCCGAGACGAGCACCCTGCTATTTGAATAAGTAACAATCCATGAAGGCTCCATTGAGTCAGTATACACCTTGGACCTTGTTAACCCCATCTTGATTGAGACAGATGATAGGTTATGCTCAAGCGGTTTGAACAACCTGTTAAATTGATCAGGCAGAGGGGGCACAAGCTCCAACATGACATCAAAGATCCGGAAACCTGCTTTTAAGTTGACTCGGTTAAAACCATACTAGATCCGATGATGAAAATGTGGTTTTTATATTAATCCTGTAAGGGTCAAGACGCAATTAGCCTATAAAACAACGAATATCTATTGAAAACATATCAAATATGGAACAAATAAACAACTGGTTTTAACATAAACTATGCCTATATTGGGTCATTGTTATAAACAAGATACCCAGTCAACGCGTAATTGGGTCCGATTTACGGGATAATATTATATAATATCGTTACCGCTGGGAGGTTATGAGCGATATTCCAAGACCACGGAGCAGCAAAGTATACGACGGCATGGACCGCATAAGCCAACGAAGCCTATTAAGAGGAACAGGCGTAGACAACAAAGACATCAAAAAGCCACTGATAGCAATCGCCAACAGCTTCACAGAGATAAACCCAGGCCACGTACACCTAAGAAAACTCGCGGAAAAAGTAAAAGAAGGAGTAATAGCAGCCGGAGGAGTACCAAGGGAATTCGACACCATAAGCGTATGCGACGGCATAGCAATGGGCCACGAAGGCATGAAACTCAGCCTACCCAGCAGGGAACTCATAGCGGACAGCGTCGAGATAATGATAGGAGCTCACGGCTTTGACGCCATGGTATGCCTCACGACATGTGATAAAATCGATCCAGGTATGCTCATGGCGACTGCCAGACTGGACATACCCACCATATTCGTACTGGGGGGACCCATGGCGGCAGGGTGCCCTACATGGGGCAAATACGAGGGCAAGAAGATCACAGTAATGGACCTCTTTGAGGTACGTGGACTCCTCATGAAAGGCGAGATCAGCCAAGAAGAAGGAGACTACCTGGAAGGATTATGCTGTGGAAGCCCAGGGGCGTGCCCCGGAATGTTCACAGCCAACACAATGCAGTGCCTCATCGAAGCCATAGGAATGACCCTACCCTACATGGCTACAGCTGAGAGCATGGGAGAGTATAGGGAGAAGCTAGCCTATGAGTCTGGTAAACAGATAATCGAGTTACTCAAAAAAGACTTGAGGCCAAGCAAGATAATGACCATGCAGGCGTTCAAGAACGCTATCACTGTCGATATGGCTCTAGGGGGAAGCACAAACACAGTGCTTCACTTGAAAGCTGTAGCAGAAGAAAGGGGACTAGATCTGCCTCTTGAGTTGTTTGATGAGATCAGTAAGAATACGCCTCACTTAGTGAATATGGCGCCTGCTGGCAGGGTCATCATCGAGGAGCTTCATAACGCTGGTGGTATTCCAGGCGTCATGAAGACCCTTGAGGGTAGACTGGATACGAGCCTCATTACAGCTACTGGGAAGACCGTTAAAGAAAATCTCTCGGATAAGAAGGTCTCAGATAGAAACATCATCCACTCACTTGAGGCCCCGGTCCACAAGACAGGGGGCATGGCCATCCTCAAAGGAAACCTAGCACCCAACAGGGCAGTGGCCAAGATGGCTGCCATCGACCCCAAGATGTGGGTATTCACTGGAACAGCCAAGGTCTTTGAAAGAGAAGAGGACGCAATCGAGGCTATTCACGGTGGAAAAATAGAGAACGGTGATGTCATCGTCATCCGATATGAGGGACCAAAGGGTGGTCCCGGTATGAGGGAGATGCTGGCATCAACCAGCGCAGTAGTAGGATATGGACTCGATCAAGTCTACCTGCTCACAGATGGTAGGTTCAGCGGGGCCAGCAGGGGACCATGCATAGGACATATCTCCCCTGAGGCAGCGGTTGGTGGACCTATCGCTCTCGTTGAGAACGGTGACAGGATCTCGGTGAATATTCCTGAGCGGTCTCTGATCCTTGATGTATCTGAGTCTGTGCTGGCTGAGAGGCGGAAGAACTGGAAACCATTGCCACCAAACGTGACAACAGGGTATCTTTCCAGGTACGCCAAGCTGGTAACCAGCGCTGATCGGGGAGCTATCCTCGAATCTTAGCTTTTTTGACAACTTTTTCTTTCATTTACCCTAGGGGTATTATGTAGAAAATGTGCTGTGATCCTAGTTTTTCCCGGGTAAGATGATGTGATCTTGCTCATCTATTTGTTGGCTGTGTTTTTTTAGCTGGTTTTCCATCCTGATCCTCTGGATTAATCCTTGGACGTTGTATAGTGGCGTCAACTTGTCTGCTGAGAGTGGTTGTGCGTATTTTTTCTCCACCTCGGCTCTGTGGATGTTGTTCATTGTGCAGAATGGGATTATTCTCCCATCTGGGGTTGCGTAGTGGATTACGCAGCGTTGAACTCGCTCTACATCGAAGTTGTATGGGTCCATGAAGTGCATGCTGCCTATCATTATCATGTTGTGGTGTATGTCGTTCAAGCTCCTGTAGTTGTTGTACCGGATTACATCGGCGAGGTATCGGGCAAGTGAGCCAAATTTGATGTTCTTGATGAATCCAGAAGCTACCTCTAGCTTTGCACTTAGTTCTTTTCCGTTTCTAAGTTTCTCGTTCGCCTTCTCCAGGGTGTCCAGTGATTTGTCTATGTCCATGTATCTGGTGAGTGGCTGGATCCTGTTTTCATCGAAATACAGGTATGTTCCCATGCCGCAGTGGGGGTGGGCGCTGAAGTCCGCGAAGTGGGTATCTTTGATCATGCTCATGAAGTCGCTGAGGGGCTTGATGCATGGTACAGGATACCAGTCTGTTTGTTTGATGAAGCCACCTGTCTGTTCCTCGGCTCTCTGAATTAGCTCTGGGATGGTTATCCGCATCTGGTCTCTCTGTTCTTTTTTGATCCTACCTGTGATGGCTACTGGTTGGAAGTTTACTCCTCTTACCACGTCTCTGTTGTCTATGGCATACTGGATGATGTCGCCTATCTGATGATCATTTACGCCCTTGACAAGCACAGGCACGAGAACTGCGGCGTGGTAATTTATTGATCTAAGGTTCTCTATTACCCGTTTCTTTACTGGAAACAGGTTGAATCCACGGGCAACCAGGTATGGCTCGGGAGTGACGCCGTCAAACTGGAGATAAACGGTATCCATACCGGCCTTCACGAGTTCTCTACAATACTCTGGGCTCTCAGCCATCTTGATCCCGTTGCTGTTTACCTCGATGTGCACAAAACCGATCTCGTGAGCCATCTCAAGGATCTCGGGCAAGTCTTCTCTTACTGTTGGCTCTCCTCCGCTCAGCTGCAACGCTGGTGTCCAGACGGGTGTGTTGGCCATGAGGTTCTCCATCATATCCCTGATCTGTTTTATGCTGGGCTCGTAAAGGTAACCTGCTGATCCAGCGTGTGCAAAGCAGATGGGACATCTGAGGTTGCACCTGTTGGTGACATCGATTATTCCTAGGGTTGTCGAGGATTTGTGTTGGGTACAGATGCCACAGTCATATGGGCAACCATTCTTCTCCTTGGTGCGTGGGTTATCCAAGAGAACACCATCATGAGAATATTTTTCAGCCCTAAGATATAGCTCGTAGTCGCCCCAGTATAGGTCCGTGATTTTCCCATGCTCTGGACATGTCTTGGTTATGTAGACCTTGTGATTTTCCTCGTAAATTGTTGAGGGTATGACTTTTTTACACGTGGGGCAGATGCTTGAGGTCTCTTTTATTGTTTTCATGGGGAGCCATGAAACCGGAACCTAAAACCGCTTATGAATATTTTTTGTCCTTTTATCCTTAGTTTAGTTAAAACTTGAGATACAAATATAACATACCTGTATTCACTCCACCCTAGCTATGTCAACTCCAATAATATCCGAGAGGACAGAGAAAGCCCTCAGAGAAATAGGGTTAACAGAATACGAAAGCCAAGCATACTTGTCTCTATTACGATCAGGGGAAGAGACCGCAGAGACAGTGAGTCAACTCTCCAATATCCCTTACACCAAGGTCTATAGCGTGCTTGAGAGCCTTGAGGGCAGGGGATGGGTTGAGCATGGCAGTGGAAGACCTCGTAAATATTACCCTAGGTCTCCAACGGATGCCCTCCGCTCTGAGCAGATTACATTGGAGTCAAGGTTTGAAGAGAACCAGGGCATAATCATCGAGGAACTCCAGCCATTGTATGAACAGAAGGAGATCAAGGAGATACCTGAGCTCTGGATCGTCAGGGGTGAGGTGAACAGCTTCAACAAGATACTGGAGCTGCTGCAAAAAGCCAAGAAAGAGATTATGCTGGCAATACCAACAATCCCTGAGCAGCTGCTACCTATGTACCCTGACTTCAGCAACAAGATGTTCAGCTTCCTAAACGAGTTTATGGATAGCAGCGTAGAGGTCAAGGTGCTCACGACGAAGGAGATGGTTCCCTTATTGGATAGGGGAGATTTTGGTGTAGCAGACATCAGGATATGCGATAACATGTTCGGTGGAGGCGTTGTGATAGATGGTCAGGAGACTATTTTGTTCCTCGACTTGGTTCTCCCAAGTGGCCCTGATACTGCTATCTGGTCCGATCACGAGACCTTGACAGAGGTCGCCAAGATCTATTTCCAGCACCTTTGGGATAACGCGTCCACTCGATAGCTGTTATGTCCCACACACCTCTTTTGTCTCATCATGTTGAGACAAAACCAGTGTTTTCGACGAGTATTCCTTAGACAAATCATAGTCGTTATGATTACAACAGAAACACCTGGTTTTTACAAACATTTTCTCACTCATTTACCCTAGGGGTAGTAAGCACAAAATATGCTGCAAAATACCTTCACATAGAAGAATCAGTTGATCAAGGATCCAAGATCCACTGCTTCAGAGTCAGAGACACCCAACGCAGTGAAAGCAACCTTGCTCTCATCAAACATCTTCTCAGCCACACGCATAACATCATCGTTAGAGACTGCCTCAAGCTTAGCGACAACCTCCTCAATGGACCTTGGCTTACCTGTCCTCAGGGTCGATGTCCCAAGGTTATGCATTCGCTGCCTGTTACTCTCAGAGCCCAAAATGTATAGCCCTATGGTCTTGTGTTTCACGGTCTCCAAGGCATCAGAGTTGAGCCCCTGCTTCATAGCTTCTAACTCTCGTAGAGTAATTTCCGTTACTTCCCTGAGGTTCTGTTTACTCGTCCCAGCGAAAACACTGAAGACCCCAACATCAGAAAGGTTCTGGGTATAGCCATAGATGTTGTAGACCAGCCCTCTCTTTTCCCTAACCTCCTGAAACAAGCGGCTACTTGCACCCATCCCCAGATAGCTGGCTATGATGGCTTGAACCGGAGCCTCATCGCTCCCCGATGAATATCCAGGTGTTGATACACAGAGTTGGACTTGTCCCGAGTTCCTGTCAACATATTTCCTGCCCGGATAATAATCTGGTTTACAACGATCTTTTACACATTTACCCCTACCCTTTTTGATGAAATTTTCTATGTCAGAGACCAGCTTCTCACGGTCAACGGCACCAGCAGCAACCACTGTCAAACCTTTCCCATAATTATCCTCATAATAATCATGAATCTCCTGGATACTCATCTCTGACATGGTCTCAATGGTTCCACCGATAGGGTGAGCAACAGGATATCCCCGCCAAATATTCTCAGGGTACAGGTCATGAATCAGTGCGGCTGGATCATCCCAAGTCTGCTTTATTTCCTCAAGGATGACCTGTCGCTCCATCTCGATATCCGCCTCTTTGAGAAGACTGTTCTCAAGCATATCCGATAGAAGCTCAGTTGCGATGCCTTGGTCTCTGCTAAGGATCCTAGCATAATACGCCGTCATGTCGCGATCAGTGAAAGCGTTCAAGTGGCCTCCAAGATTCTCGATGGTGGAGGAAATTTCCTTGGCTGACCTAGTCTCTGTTCCCTTGAAAAGGAGGTGCTCAAGGAAGTGACTGCAGCCCCAGTATGGTTCCCCCTCGTCTCGTGATCCAACATCTGCCCATAATCCCAAGCTTATTGACTTGGTCGCAGGATTGTATTCAGTGATTACTCGTACGCCGTTTGACAACAGCTCATCTCTTAGTTCAAGGGGCATAGTGATTTACATCCCCTCCATTCATGTGTTGGCATAAAAACCTGCGTCTTTGAACGTCTTTTTGGTCTCAAAATGCTCCAAAAATATCATGGATAGGGTTTATGTCCAAATCAAAATCGATCGTTTATATATAAAATCAAGGATCGAGAATAAACGGTTAAAAAATGGCATAAGGGCATGCCAAAATTGCATTATATATGTAAATTTTCAGATCGATTGTTTTACGCCTTATAGTAAAAGTACCTTCAACATTATGGACACAAACTGTATCCAATGATTTTACATGGTTTTCAGAAAGACCGAGCGCATAAAAACAGCGTCAGGGGGATAGAACGGATAGGATCTTCTTACCCTCAGAACTCAGAGAAACCGAGTAGTTCTTCTTAGGGCTCAGCCCAAGTTTCTGCAGTATTTTCCCCCTGAGATCCAATGGAATCTCACTCAAAAGGTATAGAGTATTTGGCTCAAATTTTCCTTGCTCTTCAATGAACTCTACAATCTTTTCATGAGTATAGCCAGTCTCATCCGATAGGCGCGTAATATCCATAGGGGCTCGCCCTGATAGGGACTTTAACAACCCGAGATGAATTGATAGGCGTTGTATTTTTTCCAGGTCATCAAAGCTCATATCTGCAAGTTCCGGGAGCTTTGGGGTCTCTACAGGCTTTTCTATGGTCTTTTCAACTACTTTTTCGATGATTTGGATAGGGGTATTTCCGCTAAAAACCCTCAGTAATTGGGCTGTTTCCCGGCCTTTTTGGCTTAGTTTCCAAAGATCATAGGTGTATCTCCGGTTGTATGGTCTTGTTGTTGGTTTGCCTCGTTCTGGTGCTTTTTGGACGAGTCCTGCTTCTTGGAGGGCGCTGAGCCAGTTGTTTAATTCGACTTTACTTAGTTTGTTTCCCTGTTCCCTTAGTATGGGTTGTATATCGTAAGTGGTCAAATACTCTGTTTTTGCGTCCCTCAATACTACATATATGTGTCGAGCGTTCCTACTTTGTAGTGGTCTTAGGGTTTTTTCGAATATTTCCTCTAATTCTTGCCTGTTTTGGGGTTTGGACTCGTCTTTTTTAGCCATTTTCCCTCTACTTCTATATTCAGTTATTTCCTGAATATTAATTTTTCTCATCAGGGATGCAAAAATCAATAAAATTATATGTTCAGAAAAAAAATGATCATTAATATAGGTTAAAAACATATATCTAAACACCATCAAATATCTAGGAGATTAACTTTGCCAAAACCCAAAGTCCTAATAACCAGAAATTTCTTCGACCAAGCCATAGAACACATAAAAACTGTGGCCGAAGTAGAGATATACCCAAGCGAAGATGACCCAATTCCAAGAGAAATTCTTCTCGAAAAAGTACAACACGTAGATGGGCTACTCCCCATGCTCACTGACCGCATAGATCAAGAGCTTTTGGATAGGGGTAAACACCTAAAAGTTGTCAGCAACTACGCAGTGGGATACAATAACATCGATGTCCCAGAGGCCACCAAGCATGGGGTAATGGTGACAAACACCCCAGACGTACTAACCGATACCACGGCAGACTGCGCATTCATGCTATTGATGGCAATTAGCAGGAGGCTAGTCGAAGTTGACAAATATATACGGGATGGAAAATGGGTGAAAGCATGGGGACCCAAGATGTTACTGGGTTCAGACATCACAGGCAAGACCCTGGGAATAATTGGACTAGGCAGAATAGGAAAAGCATTGGTACCTAGAGCAAAGGGATTCAAGATGAGGATACTCTACAACGACTTCTATAGGAACCCTGAGGCAGAGAAGGAGCTTGGGATAGAGTATAGAAGCTTTGATGAGATCCTCGCTGAGAGCGATTATATCAGCATTCATGTGCCATTAACAAAAGAGACCGAAAACTTGATGGGAGAACCCGAGTTCAAAAAGATGAAGAAGACAGCGTACCTCATCAACACCTCCAGAGGTCCAGTGGTTAATGAGGCAGCGTTGACTAAGGCACTCAAGGAGAAATGGATCGCTGGAGCCGCGATAGATGTCCACCTCAAGGAACCCACTGACCCAAAAAACCCATTGCTCAAACTTGATAACATCATAATGACTCCACACATAGGAAGCGCCACCAATGAGACCAGGCTCGCGATGGCTATGAGAGCAGCTACTAACATAACTGCTGCATTGAAGGGTGAGAAGCCAAGGGATCTGTTGAATCCCGAGGTTCTTGGGTAATTCTTTTTTTGAGAGATATTTTCTCATTCAATACCCCTAGGGTAAATGAGTGAGAAATGTCTTGTAATTTTTCTTGTTTTAAGATCGGTGTGATGTTTTTTATTAAAACCCCTGAAAATAGGTAAAAACAGCTTTTTGTCTCAACATACTGAGACAATAAGCCTAAAATTCGCCTCTCTTGTAGCGCTCACCCAAGACCTTGAGCATATCAGCCACCATAGCCCCAAGATCATAATCCGGAGACCACCCCCACTCCAAACGAGCAGCGCTATCATCAATAGACTTGGGCCATGAATCAGCTATTTTTTGCCTGAAATCCGGTTTATACGCGATCTTAAACTCAGGGATATGCGTCTTTATCTCGGCAGCAAGATCAGCTGGGGTGAAACTCATAGAACCCAGATTGAAGTCAGTATGGTGTTTCAAGTCATCAACCGGTGCATCCATAAGCTGTCTAAATGCCTTGAGGCAGTCCGGCATATAGATCATTGGAAGAGCCGAGTCAGGTTTGAGGAAGCAGGTATATTTTTTGTGCTTGATGGCTTCATAGAATATCTCCACAGCGTAATCCGTTGTGCCTCCTCCAGGTGGAGCAACGTTACTTATCACACCAGGAAGCCTTGCCCCTCGTACATCAACACCCCATTTCTCATAATAATAATTACCCAGCAACTCCCCAACAACTTTTGTAACACCATAAATAGTGCGGGGTTTTAGCACGGTCTCTTGGGGAGTGTTTTCTCTTGGTGTCTCGGGTCCAAAGGCGGCTATGCTGCTTGGGTGGAAAATCTTTGATATCATTCCCTCTTTAGCCACAGTGAGAACGTTATAGAAGCCTTCTACGTTGATTTTCCACGCTGACTCTGGGTCTTGTTCACCCTTTGCACTGAGTATCGCGGCCAAATGATATACTGTGTCTATATCGTATTGTTTAATGAGTTCCCTCATCCGTTCCTGATTTAATACATCAAGTATCTCGAAGTTACCACTATACTCATGATAAGGCTCATGTCTCCCTGTAAGTAATACATCATCAAGGCCATGTATCTTCTGAAGATCAGTGGTTAGTTCTGACCCTATCTGACCTGTTGCCCCAGTTATCATTATCCTTTCTCCACTCATGATAAACACCTGAAAAAACATGGTTTGTCGCGTTTAAAACAGTTACCACATATAAGCAACCACACCATTTTTTTGGTTGCTCAACGGAAAAAATTAAACATAGCTCGGTAATCTAGATATGAAGGTAATACTATGAGAGATCCAACGGGTTTTCTCCAGAAAGAATACCAAGAACTTGTAGACAAAGCACTTGACTGGAGGCTGAAAGAACTCCAAGGCGCAAGCGAACCAGTCACGATGGTTGATGGAAGAGAGGTTCTCGTCCTTTGCTCAAACAATTATCTGGGTCTTGCGACCCATCCAAAGCTCAAGCAAGCCGCATTAGAAGCCATAGAGAAATATGGTGTAGGCTCTGGAGCCGTGAGAGCCATCAGCGGCAACATGGATGTCCACATGGAGTTAGAGGAGAGACTGGCCAAGTTCAAGAACGCCGAGGCTAGCCTCACATATCCAACAGGGTTCATGGTAAACAGCGGCTTGATACCACAGCTCGTCGGCGACGAAGACTTGATCATCAGCGATGAGCTGAATCACGGAAGCATCATCGACGGCGTAAGGCTGAGCAAAGCCAACCGGGCGGTATACAAACACAATGACACAGAAGACCTAGCAGCCAAGCTAGAGGAAGCCGAGAAAAATAACCCAAGACGAATACTGATCATAACCGACGGAGTCTTCAGCATGGACGGTGACATGGCTCCACTAGACCAGATAGTAAAACATGGGAAGAAACACGGAGCCATGATGTATGTCGATGATGCTCACGGAGAAGGAGTGCTGGGAAAAGGCGGAAGAGGCATAGTCAGTCACTTCAACCTAACCCACAAAGACGTACAGGTCGAGATGGGCACATTCAGCAAAGCATACGGTACAATAGGAGGCCACATCTCAGGCTCAGAGAGCTTGGTGAAGTTCGCATACAACAAGAGCAGAACATGGCTTCTGAGCAGTTCACATCCACCGGCAATAGCAGCCGCGACCATCGCAGCCATTGATGTACTAGAGACTGAGCCACAGCACGTTGAGAATCTATGGAAGAACACCAACTACTTCAAGAAGGCAGTAGATGATCTCGGGTTCAACACTGGGAACAGTCAAACCCCAATAATACCGGTTATCGTCGGTGAGAGCCACAAGGCAAAGGCATTAGCCGATATGCTCTACCAGCAAGGAGTCTATGTAGTGCCCATTGTCTATCCCATGGTTGCACGTGACTTGGCTAGAATCAGGGTTCAGATGCACGCCAAACTCACCACAGAGCAGCTGGACTCAGTGATCGAGAAAATAGAGCAGATAGGCCGCAAACTAGAGATAATCTAGGGTTAATACCCCTACCCTTTTTATTAAAAAGATCCTCGCTGTTTTATGGTTTGAAGAAGGCTGTTAATGGTGTGCCTTTCTTCTGCTTCAATATATCAGAGCATTCCTGAGGGGACAATGCCTTGAACTCGTAACCAAGCTCTTTGAGCAATTCCAAGCCGTTATCGGTGATCTCTGGAGCCACCAGTATAGCCCTTACTATCCGGTTTGCATCGAGATCGATTACATCCATGTACTTCTTCAACTGCTCTACAGCCTTCTTATTGGCTTTGACGCGTTTGATCTCCACGACCGTCAACGTTCCCTCCGCGTCATAACCGATGATATCGATGAAACCAGGATCTACGGCCATCTCCTTGGTCATCGGCCTGAACCCGGTCTCCAATATGTCTGGTTTGAATAGAATAGTTTCCTGCATCTCCTTCTCAGACGCATAAAGGGTGAAATCACCGCTATCAATCAGGTCCAAAACCGAGACCAGTTGAAGCTCAACAAAGGTAATCACCATGGATTCACGCTCCTTCCTACGGAATACCCTGATAACCAACCCCTCTTTACCCAGCCTTGTATTGAATATGCTGCCTGAAGGCTGCCAGTTCACAGGAGAATAATCCTTGGGGCGGTGAACAAGGGCTGAGCCATCTGACTTGAATATAACAAGCCTATCACCCAGTTCGAGCCTGCTGCTGGCTCTCCCATCATAATCCACGGTGCATTTTCCAACGATTACCACGGTTCTACGCCGTGAGATACCTGCTTTGATGACATTCGTTGCCTCTTTTAGGCTCGGGTTCTGAAGTATTGTTTGTCGCTGGGGTGACTCCATGGGTTTAGCCAACTTCTGTTACTATGGTTGTCCAAGCTGAATTCATTTTCTGATCATATATCATCAGATGAGAGGTAGCGTCAGCTAACAGGAAGGTGCCATGACCTGGAAACATTCTATGTGGCTTGAGGTCTATGAGTTTCTTGATGCTCTTCTTCCAGTCATCCAGATTGAATCCAGGGCCATTAATGTAACCTAATCTCCCAGAGGCACCGGCTATATCACCAGAGATGAGGCTCTTGACGCCATCCTCCTCCAGTACAAAGCTGATGCAGCCCGGTGTATGACCGGGGTTATGAACAACTTGTAGCTCAATATCACCTACCTTGATCATATCACCGTCTTCTACAGTGCCATCTATGGGGGCTGCCTTGAATTCTAGTCCCCATTGCTGAGCCATATCGTATAGACTGAGATCGTTCAATTTCTCGATGGGTTCCCTATCAGCTAGATGACACAAGATATCGGTGCCCGTCTCTTCCTTGATCTCATAGTTTCCACCGATGTGATCGAAGTGACAGTGAGTGATCAATGTCTTCGTTATCCGCCTTGGGTCCAGACCATCTTTCCTGATGTTATCCATGATGTACTGGACATCCAAGTTGTCCCCTGTATCGATGAGGGCTAGCTCCTCCCCACCATTGACTAGATAAATATTGCAGTCTCCACTCGGCGACAAGCCATAGCCTGATCCACCGACAAGATAAACACGTTCAGTGAGCTTCATAATACCACGCAAACCTAAGGCTATTGATATTTTTAATAGATTTCCCTCTATGGCGTATACCACAGTTATTATTGCGGCGTTCAGAAAAAAGGAAAATAAGTAACGGGTTATTCAGTAAACTGTGCCTTGAAACGGGTCTCCATCTCAGGGTAATAGTTGGCGTTAAACTCGTCGAGTTTATCAGGATGCGTAAGTTTTACGTGGAAACGGACGCCTCCAGGGCTTGCAGATTTCCTGTCACAATAAGGACACTTAAACTGCGTCATCGATTCAGCCAAAATACCAGCTCCACTTAATTATAGTATATACCGGTTATAACATTTTGTACCTAAAACCTCAGCATCGTCTTCACTGTTCAGCCACTTTAGGTTCATCTACCAAGATTATGAATAAGACACCGATTACAGCCAACGCGATAGCCAATATGATCCATGGGAGAGAGTTATTGTAGTTGTATAGATATCCGCTGATGAATGTCCCGATGGTCTGCATGGTCATTCCGAGAACGCCGCTGCCCCACGCGCCACGCATCAACCATATCCCGCCGCCTCCTATCGATGAGAGTACCCTGCCGCGTTTGGCTCTGGGTGTCATGTTGGCGAATAGGCTCTGGAATGATGGGTTCATGAAGCTGTTGGTGAGGGTGGTTACTGCAGCTAGAATCACTACATGTGTAAAAGTTGTGCAAAGCAAGAACAAGTAACATTGTATGGCTCCCAGTATCAAGCAGACCCCGGCTATCTTCTTCTTACTGAACCTATCAACAATGCTACCAGCTGGGATACCAAGAATCACGCTCACGAGCCCAGAAACCATCATAACAGTGCCCCACTGAGTAACAGTCAATCCTATGAGTTCCTGTGCCCTGATAATCCAAAAACCACTCACAAGCGAAGCAAAGAAGACGCTACCAGAGACAAGAAAAGATAAGACATAGAGCCTTCGAGGAATCTCCCCCAGCATACTGTAGAGACTCTTGTATGCTTCAACGACCAAACCGGGAATCTTTCTGAGAGATAAATCTAGTTTATTGGGGTTATCAACGGTCTCCTTGAGAAACTTAAACCTGAATAACGCTATTGAAGAGGCTATCCAGAAACTAGCGAAGTAGAGACCATGCATCGCCCTGTTAATCCCATAAGTGTCTATCAGCCACCCTCCCACGACCGGCGCAGCCAACCCAAAGGCGCTGGGAATAGCCACCGTTGCAGCGAAACCGATCCCCCTTTTCTCTGGTGGAATACTGTCAGCGACCAGTGCTTGGCGTGCTGGGAAATAGAATGTGACTAGGCTCTGCACAAACATTCCAACTCCTAGCCATTGCCATGAGTTGGTGAAAGCTGGGATGAGGAACGCACAGGCGTAGCCGAAGGTCATGTATGCTATGAGTTTGATCCTTCCCTGATAATCCGCGATATATCCACCCAGAGGATACAGTATGAGGCTCGCCGCGTTACCAATCGCCATGATGATGCCGATTGTCTCATAGCTGCCCCCGAGACTCAAAACATAGAGCGAGAGAAAGGGCCATATGATGTCAATCGTGCTACGCCATACGCATTCACAGATGGTCATTATGAGCACGTTGCCCTTCATGAAACTGAAAATATCCCTAATGGCGGCCAAATACATCACTGAATGCCCCACTAGGGAGACTTGGATATTAAAAGCTTAACCACACCGCTTTTAACCATGCTATAAAATACTGTAAACGATGAAGCTATGGCAGCCAAAAAAGACAAGATAACTTGGATAACATGTCCCGACTGTGGAAGCAAGATAGGCATAGTAATCTCCGTTGGAAAAGCAGAAACAACACGGGTAATCCACGAGGAGCCAACAGAGGAATGGCCGCCACAAAGCGCCCAAGCCAAGCTAGAGGCAGCCGGAGTAGACACCAGCCAGCTCGATATAGAGGAAAACGAGACCACCATCTCGGTGAGCCCAAAAAAGTTCCTAGGAGACCAATGGGGACCCATCAACGATAAGATAAGGGATATCGGTGGAAACTGGATACGGGATGGCAGGAGCAGCCGCTGGGAGATACCAAAAGAATCACCCTAGCCTAGGATACTCGTTATTACTTCTTTCGCGTATTCACCTGTCCCAGCTATCTTGGATACTTTCTCTAGGTACTCAACCCATTGGACTCCAAGCGCGTATCTCCACTTATCGAAACCAACCTCAATATTCGCATACGCAGCAGAATGCCTCTCACAGAAAACAGAATCACCTGTTTTATCGCGATAACATATCTTACAGGTTCCGCTGGTCTCGCTTGAAGCCTTCCCCAGTATGGCGTTTGAGATGGTTCTGCCTATCTGTTCCTCATTTTCCTTAAACCGGACAAGTATGGGCTTCAACTCATCTACAACCTCAGTGAAAACAGAGTCAGCGTCCAACCCACCAGACTCTATAGACTCAAGCTTCTCCTCAAGATCACGGGTAAGCTGGACCTCGATTATCTCGGGGCAGTACCGCATCAATGTCTCGATCGTGTTCTCCCCAAGGCTGGTTATCGAGACTCTCTGACCCCTGATGTAGCCACGCTGATACAGGGTGTCAACGATGTTGCTCCTAGTAGCCTTTGTACCGATCTTCTCCTGCTCCATCTTAAGTATCAACGATGAAGCGTTATAATGTGGAGAAGTCTTGGTGTAGTTCCTCCGCGTCGATAGTTTGGTTACCGGTATCTCTTGACCTAGATTGATCTCGGGTATTCGTTGATCCTTTGATTTATAATATCGTCCATAATGCTGGGTCCATCCAGGTCGCTGGGTGACCACGCCCCTCAGATAAAAGATGTGCCCATTCACATCCAAAGTCACATCAGTCTTCAACTGAATCAAGGACTTACCAAGAGAAGCCAAGAACCTACAGACGATCAAGTCATAGACTTGCTGCTCATCATGCCCTAGTCTCCTCGGTTTTTGGCCAGTGGGATGTATAGCTGGATGCGCTGGGTCGGTTCCCTTACCGGGTCTAGGTTTGAATCGTTTCTGCTCTAATAATTCCCTAGAGTCATGCTCATAGACAGGATTCTTTGAGAGCTTCTCCAATATGCCTTTGATGTCGATGCTTGCAGGTATCTTATTGCTCTCGGTTCTTGGGTAGCTGATATAGGCATCAAGGTAGAGCTTCTCAGCAGCCTTCAACGTAGCAGATGGGTTCATCTTGAAGTGTCTATAGGCTTCGCGTTGAAGGTCACCCAGGTTAAATGGTGATGGAGGATTTGTGCGAGACTCCTCCGTCTTAACATCTTTAACTATGCCCGTCTTGCCCCTGCAGTCCCTCGCCACCTCTTTGGCGTGAACCTCGCGTTCAAGCCTCGCCTTCTCATACTCCAGCGAATACGTTTCTCCCTCCAACATAGTCTCAGCCGAGACCTTCCAGTAGGGAATAGGGACAAAACACCTGACCTCCTGCTCCAAATCATAGACAAATTTCAGCGTAGGCCCCTGAACCCTTCCCACGCTGAGCACATTCTTGTAATCAAGGTATCGCCGAGCAGCGATGGTGAGAGCCCTGCTCAGATTGATGCCAAATAGCCAATCTGCCTCGTGTCTCGCCTTTCCAGCTGCAGCCACTTGGAAATCAAGGGTGTTGCTCTTGTTTTCCCATGAAGACGCGAGTTCTGTGGAGGTTAGGGTGTTATATAGCATTCTCTTGGATCTTGCTAATGCTTTTTCCCCGATTCCATGTTTGATTATGTTGTATGCGATGAGGCTGCCTTCTTGGTCGTAGTCGCATGCACTCACATAGTAGTCTGCACTGCCAGCTAACCCGATTATAGCATCGAGATACTGCTTCGTGTATGATATCCGCTTGTTCTGCCTGTAGCTGGGCACCCATTTGATGTCGAACACGGGGTATGTCCAGCCCTTTCCCCTCTGGTCAATGGAATAAAGATGCCCAACAGCGTTGACTATAATCAACTCGTCACCACCACAAGAAGCAAGGTAGAATGATATTTTTCCATACTTGGCGTTCCTCGGTGAGCCGGCATCATCCAGTGCTTGGGCTATCTTTCGTGCTGAGCTTGGTTTCTCTGTGATGACGAGGAATCTGGTGGGCAACCTGATACAGATGTTCCTGATTCGCCAATAATAGTATTGGTATCATCCAAGAGGTAGTTTAATCGATACAATTATCCTACAATACGTCTCATGATGGGTAATGGAGCACTTCACCGTCATCTGCAGCAATGGAGAACTTATCGTGCCGACCCAGTCAGACGCAGACAGCCTATACCAAGACGGTTACGGGTACAGAAAAAATAAACAACACTACCTGAGAGGCGTCGAAGCCCTCTACAACATCGAACGAG
>CAZVMT010000026.1:0-19870 GCA_964628765.1 uncultured Candidatus Bathyarchaeia archaeon
GTGCGGACACCGCCGAGGCTGAGCTGTCTCGTTATTGAGTCAACCTGTTTGGTCCAGATGTGGCATTGATCATACGCGGGGTAACAGACGAATCCCTGTCGATCCATGTAGTATTCGCCGCAGCTCTGCTCGTTGCCGAATAGGATGTATCGGCTCTGGAACATGTTGGCTATGGGTAGTATCATCACAGCGTATTGGGTTGTTTGGAGCCCCCAGCCGACCTCGGTCTTGCCTACACCCAATCTGTGCCCGTCCCTGAGTTGGCCTGCGGTGTGCTCGATCTTCTGGAGTTCGACCCCGAACTCTTTCTGGAACCGGACAGCCAGCTTATCCTTGTGTCGTTCCTCGTAGGTGAGGGCGGGCTCGACTATGTATGCTGCCTGTGGGTTTAACCCCAGTTCATTACATACTGCCCAAGTGAGAAGGCTATCCTTTCCGAAGCTCAGGCTCACAACAGAGCTATCCGGTCTGGTATCGTGCCTATATGTTGGGAATTTTATCTCCTGATCCTTGAAGTGCACCTTCAGGTTCATGTACTCCTTGACTAGCTCAGAGGTGAATGTGCCATCCACGTCCGCGCAGCTTGGGAGGTCCATCACCATGTTCTGGAAGAAATAGGTCTGTAGATATGGTGGAGAAGTATTGTACTGTATATTGTTTCGGCGGAAATGCAGTGGAAGATGGATGGTCTCGCTATAGACTAGGTTGTCGAAGAGAACATCCTTTGCTTCCTGGGGATATTTCTGCCATATCTCGTCAGGGTAATTAACAACATATTTCTGGCCACGGAATTTTATCTCAAACCCCGCAGGCGTCTGTTTCGCGTTTATAGATAATCCGTTCACGGGTTTCCTTACCTTTGCTACTCCGATGGGTTTAAAGCATCGAAATAATTGTTCCTATTAGATACTTTGAGTGAATACAATTAAATGTTTAGAAAAGAGTTTAAAGAACACGGGATCGGAGACACGCTTTTTGCACGTTTAAAAAACATGGAGAAATTGCTAGATTTTAGTAAATTTTATGTGAAATTTGAGGCGGGGAACCCCACGGGCACCATGAAGGATCGGGCTAGCTACGCGACGCTGAAAAACGCGAAAGAGAACGACTTCAACACCATAGCGGTGGCTAGCTGTGGTAACTTTGGCGCCAGCATCGTCAAGCTAAGCAGCATATTCGACATATCACCTCACGTCTACATCCCAGAGAGTTATCATAGTCCAAGGATAGCCGAGATGGAGCGAATGGGAGGCATCATACACCGCGCACCAGGAACCTATGAGGAACTCGTGGAACTCAGCGGTAAGGAGGCGGGGGAACAGGGATGGTATAACGGTAACCCGGGTACAGAGGAAAACAGCAAGGTAAGCTTCGAGGCGTATGAGAGCATCGCCTTTGAGATATTCGATGAGCTGGAGTATGCGCCCGACGCTGTGAGTGTCTCAGTCAGCAACGGCACATGCTTCACTGGGGTCTTCAGGGGTTTTAGAAAGATGTTCAGGCAAGGCATGACTGATAAACTCCCAGTCATGGTCGCTGCAAGCACTGATGGTGGAAACCCCATAATATCCAGTTATCAGGCGGGAAAGAAGAAGATCAAGGACCTCGAACCTGACTCAATAACGGAGACTCCTGAGAATGAGCCGATAGTGAACTGGAAGAGCCTGGATGGTCAACCAGCCCTTGATGCGCTGTGGGAGAGCGATGGCTACGCCTGTGCCATATCCGATGGGGTCATGATCACCTTCAGTAGCCTGCTTGAGAAGGAGGAGGGGCTCTCTGTTTTACCTGCTTCCGCTGCAAGCGCTGCGGCTATGGCTGAGTATGTGAAGGCACGTGCTAGTCCAAAGGACAAGTGTTTCGTCTCGGTTCTTACAAGCAGGAAATACTAGCAATGTTGGGGGTTTCCCCACAAAACATAGGTATAGAATTAATGTCACCAGACAAACAAGATAGCTATGCAACCCAGCGTCTTCGAGAACTTGCACCCATTAATAAAGACAGGTCTAGAAGAGCTGGGCATAGTCACACCGACACCCCCACAGGAGAAAGTGATACCACCGATTCTCGGTGGAGAGAACGTGCTTCTGATTGCTCCGACTGCGAGTGGGAAGACCGAGTCAGCGCTACTACCCGTCTTTGACATGTTTCTACGAGCCCCAAAGGAGAAGGGGATCAGCATAATCTACATCACCCCGCTGAGGGCGTTGAACCGTGACATCGAGAAGCGGATGATGTTCTGGGCAGACCACTTGGGTATAACAGTAGAGGTCAGGCACGGCGATACGTCTCAGAAACAGAGGAGCCGACAGAGCCGAAAACCTCCACAGATGCTTATCACTACACCCGAGACACTCCAAGCGATCCTCCCAACAAAGTCAATGAGGAAACACTTGGCAGCCACCCGGTGGGTGATCATCGATGAGATCCATGACTTGGCTGCTAGCAAGCGAGGTGCGCAATTAACAATTGGATTGGAGAGGCTTGAGGAAGCAGCAAAGCAACCCCCCCAACGGATAGGTCTCAGCGCAACGGTTGGAAACCCAGCCACAATAGCGGAGTTTCTTGGGGGTAGGCATGAGGTTTTCATCGCCGAGGTGGATGTTGACAAGAGCTACGTGTATGAGGTCCAGTTTCCCCAGCCCACTGACGCGGATTTTGACCTAGCCGATGAACTATCGACAAGCCCTAAAGCTGCTTCGAGGCTGAACAGGATCAGACAACTGGTGCAGGATCATAATAGCTCGCTTATCTTTGTTCAGGGGAGGGGACAGGCGGAGGGACTGGGGTTCCGGTTGAAACAACTTGATCCGGGTATCGAGGTTCATCATGGTAGTTTGAGTAGGGAGCAGCGGCACAGGGTTGAGGATCAGTTCAAGGAGGGGCAGCTCAAGGCTATCGTGTGCACGAGCACGTTACAGCTTGGTATCGACATCGGTGAGGTTGATTTCTGCATACAGTACCAGAGCCCGAGGCAGGTAAGCGCGCTGATCCAGCGGGTAGGCAGGGCTGGACACACACTAGGGGAGATGAGTGAGGGTGTTACTATACCAGCATATGGGGAGGACGCATTGGAGAGCCTCGTGGCTTCTGAGATGGCTAGGAGGAAAGCCATCGAGCCCACCTTGGTGCATATGATGCCACTTGATGTCTTGACGCATCAGATCGTTGGGTTGACTCTGGTGGATGAGGAGGGGGTTAACGCCAACAGGGTTTACGGTCTGGTCACCAGAGCGTACCCATACAGAGAATACACCAAAGAAAAGTACGAGGAGCTAACCGAGTTCCTGCGACAAATCGGATTGATCATAAAGGAGGGAAACAAGTTGAAAAAGACAGGCAAAGGAAGAAAATACTACTACGAGAACCTTGGCATGATAAACGATGAGCGGAGATACCCATTCATCAACGCCATCACAGATGAGATGATAGGCACAGTGGGAGATGAGTTCTGGAGCCTCCGCGCACGAGTCGGTCTCAACGTTATTCTCCGAGGTAGAGTATGGCGGATACTCCAGATCGATGAGCAGAGAGGAGTTATACACGCGCTACCAAGCACGGACCCACTGGGGGCAGCACCCGGATGGGACGGAGAACTCATCCCAGTAACCCGGGAAGTAGCGGAAGAAGCAGGAACACTCAGAGAAACCATCCATGATGCATCCGAGAAACAGGAACTGGACAAGCTAACAGGTAGTCTAGAAGTAGATATTGGAAGTCTGAAGGAGATAGCTGATGAGTCGAAGGCGCATCTAAAATCAGGGTTACCGCTGCCGAGCCCCAGTAACCTGATCCTTGAGGTCTGGGACCAGTACATCATAATCCACAGCACAAGGGGGGAGAACTTCAACAGGACTCTAGGAGCCATACTGGATGCAGCCCTGAGCGAGCAGGACCTCATCTATGGCTGGTGGAACGACCCATACAGGCTGCTTATAGAGGCGCCTAACAAACTCAACGAGTTCGAGATACAGCGGATAACAGATCTCATTGTGAGCCTTACTCATGAAGACGCTGACCGGCTCCTGCTGGAATACATGCACGCCCGGTTCCCGTTTGGCTACAAGATGAAGTTCATCGCCGAACGATTCGGTGTCATCCCACGGGGCAAAATCATGGGACCAGAACGAGTCGAGAACCTCTACTACAGGTTCAAGGACACCCCAATCTACCAGGAGACCATACGGGAAGCATACCACGAGAAGCTGGACCTACCAGCCGTCCAAGAGGTAATCACAGGCATCCAAGACGGGCGTATAGAGATAATCACAAAGAAGGTTATCGAGCCCAGCGCCCTCGCCCGACACATATTGGAGAAGTACGCTGACATCGAGGAGTTGATGGCGACAGACGCCACAATCACCGACCAGATCCAGTACATGAAGGAAAACATAGAATCACGAAGAGTCAACCTAGCCTGCATTAACTGCGGAGAATGGCACACCAACATCAGGATAAGAGAACTAGAGGAACACCCCAAATGCGGCAACTGTGGCTCAGGGCTACTAGCCATGATGAGAAGACACCAAGACCCAGAGCATCTGCTGGGAATACTCAGACGGTTTAGGGAGGGTGAGGAACTCTTCGGAGAAGACGAGGAGCAGCTGATTCATGGCAGGAAGACAGCGGACATGGTTTTGAGCTATGGTAGGAAGGCCGTTGAGGCGCTCATGGTCTATGGTGTGGGTCCAGTCACCAGTTATCAGGTTCTCAGCAGGATGCATCGCAGTGAGGAAGAATTCTACAAGGACCTGCTGAAGGCCAAGATACAGTACATGAAGACCCGTCAATACTGGGCTGATAAATAGATTGGATGACTAGACATCCAAGGCAAAGTTTCTGTGAGCCACAGCTGCTCCGCTGCTCAACGCCATAGCGATCTGTATGACCTCGGCTAGCTCCTCTTTAGATGCGCCGGCCTTAACAGCTGCTTTGGCGTGCCCCTCGATACAGTAGGGGCATCTTGTCATGTAGGTGCAGGCTACTGCGATGAGTTCCTTTGTCTTTTTGTCTAGTTTGCCTGGCTGAAAGACCATGTCGTTCCATTTGCTCCAGGCTTCCATTGTTTCTTTGTCAAAGTATTCGTTTACTTTTGGATCCCTTTTCTTGGCATAGTGGTAGTCCATACCAGAATACCCCATGGTTCACTGATTTAACATTAATCAAGAAACTCAGCCAGAGACTCAACTGTCCTGTTTATTCCGTTACCGAGGTGCTCTTTCTCATTGATCTCCTCAAGAACACGCCGGACGCTGCTTGATTCAAGCACCTCGTCCAGTCGCTGGACAAGGTGATCAAGAGTTAGGTCCTTCTGATGCATCGCCCTTGCCACATTTAGCTCCATGGCTCGACGGGCATTACCATACTGTTCAGGGTGCTTTGGCACGGGAATTATGACGCTGGGCTTACTGTAGCTGATGCTCTGCATCAATGTCTCGTGGCCGCCCCTGCTGATGACGGCGTCGCAAGCCTCCAAGTAGTCGAAACGGTTCTCGATCCAAGGAACAATCGTGAGGTTCCCCGAGTTGAGTCCCCTTGAGCCCCCATTTGGGACACCCATGGACATGATAACCTTGTATCGATCTGGGAACCTGCTCAGGATAGGGATAAGCATGCTGATCAGCGGCTCCTTCTCCGCCCTTGGTCCGCTGATCCCTGCGTAGATGAGCTTCTGGTCCTCGTTAACACCCAGGGATTCCCTGATCTCCTTTACCCTAGAGTTCTTACCAGGGGGCTGTCCCAGTATAGAGCCTACTAGTTTTACCCTCGCGCCTATTCTTCTTGGTATCCTGAGGCTATCGAGGCTGATGGTATAGGGCTCTGGGAAATCCGGGATCAATATCACATTACTCAACGCCCAGCTGCGACCGAGGGTAGTCATGATGGCTCCATCCAAGAACTTGAAAAAGATCGTATCACTCTCACGGGGTACCCGGGGCAGAAACTGATTCAACAACAATACGACTGGTATCTTCAGCAGTCTGGCAGCGTAGATGCTACTGAGGCGAGTATCTGCGAATACGAGGTGGGGATCGAATGCCTGTATGGTTTGCATCTCGAAGCGAACCTGATCCAAGAATGTCATGATACTGCCCACTCCAGATAGGAGAGTAGCTGCCTTGATGTCGACGCTCCCAGTCACATCCACTTCCATGCTCAGATCAGGAGCAGCAACCACGGGTAACCCAAAGTTATTCGCGTAATCGACGCTCTCAAGATAAGTCGAGAAGAGAACCTCTCCTCCCCTCTTCAAGACCTCTTGCGCGATTGGGACGCTCCGGCTAATGTGGCCTAACCCCATGCCACATGTGCCGAAATAGATGCGTTTCCCATCGAATACACTCATAGATTCTACTCCTCGTCTATCTTGTGTCGTATTACCTTGCCTTGTGGTTCTTCTTCTTTGAATAGTATGGCTTGGAACCTGTAGACCTCTGTGTCGGGTTTTCTCCACTCATCTGAGGATAATCCAGCCTTGACGCAGCACTGTGAGAGGAACTCTCTGCTATCCCAGCCCCACTCCACTGGAACCTGTGGAAGCAGTAATCCCCTCCTCCAGCCCTTGCCTACTATTAGACCATCCCTGCCTACCTGCACATGCTTAGGATAATCCATTGGAGAGTCTACTTCTAATAACTCAGGGGGAGTAAGCACGCTGATCTCTATGGTTAAGCCCTTCATCTCTTCCGCCTGGACCGGTGGAAACCTGGGATCGTGGAACGCGGAGCTCTCCGCTGCTTCAATCACGGCGTCGATAAGCGGCTTGCTGGGATAGGGTAATCCAATGCACCCTCTGAGACCATACGCGCCCCTTGTGTGAACATTCAGGGTAACGAATACACCGCATTTCTCCATGAGAACAGGGTCATGAACCGTCTCAGGGTTGGCAGCTAACCCGAGCTTGTTTTCGATTACCTGTCGTGCCAGTTTTACCAGATATTCTCCTTGGGTATCAGTTAGCGTGAACGAGAGAAGCCCTCCCTTTCTACAATTTGTTGATAAATTCTTTATAAAGACTTGGAAAGAGCGATATTTTCAAGGGTCCTCTCTATCTGTACCCAATGGCTTCCTTTCCAGTAGACGGCGCTGCACTCAAGGCATATCCAGAAATCAGTAAACACCCTGAATGACTCTGATGGTACTTTTCCCTCGACAAGCTTTTTCTCGATGGGCTTTAAGGCGCCGTTGCAGCGGGGGCACCTTGTGTTCGTTGGCACTAGACTGACGCCATATGACTGGACTAGCTCCATCAACTGGTCATTCACTTGCTCAGATAAAACCAGGAGAGTCTCAACGCCATCCTTCTTTGCCTTATTTGATAGCTCTAGGTCTCGGGTAACCAGTATCCTGCCAGTGGCTTTGGATTCTTTTCTCAGGTCGTCATCTTCCTTATCATTGTAGTACACTGTGTCGTATCCCAGTATCCTTAGCCATCTTGTGAGGCTGCCAAGCATGCCATCGAGGAGAAAACGTTGACTCATTACAGTATCAATGATCTCGGTGATATACAAGTTAGATATCTAGACGGCATTCCTCGCAGAGGAACTCTCCGTCAACCTCCCTTAGATTATTCGAGTAGACCTCACATCTATCGCAGTATCCCACCATTGATGCTCCACCGGTTGAATTTTCCCCGAGTATCTCCTTCTGCTCTTTCATGATATCCATGATAGTGGGGATGAGCCTCAGGATGCTTCTATCGGTCAGTATACCCGAGAGTTCACCCTTGTATATGACGCCTAGTCTGCGGATGTTCTCCCTATCCATCATCTTCATGGCGTCCAATAACTCAAGCTCTGGCTCCACCATCTTCAAGGGAGAAGACATGACCTTGCTCGCCACAAGCATATTGGCGTCTAGACCATCGGCTACGACACGGGTAACGATATCCCGCTCGGTCACGATGCCCACTGGGTTACCATTCCTGTTTACAACTATAACGGCGCCTACTTTCTGCTCGCGCATCTTGTTGGCTACCTGTACTATGTCCTCGTTTTCATCAACGGATATAACTGGGCTCGACATCGCCTCGCGTACCAGCATCTTGGTTGAGAGATCCAGACTCAAATGTTTCACTGTTTGAGAAAATGTATAGACAATATAAAAAGGTCATGAAGAATAAATCAGGAAACTGGGTTATAGGTCAGCCAAGACCTGGTATAGTGAACCGCATTTACCGCAGCTGATGACGTTCGAGTCTTTCTGGGGCACCTCATTGACCTGCATCCATGAGCCGCAGTCTTTGCATTTTAAGATGTATCCCGTTTTTCCCCCGCGTTTACCCGTCTTGAATGATAGGGGCTTCAACTGGGTTACGTTTCCGATGTATGGTCTTTTTATCCCGAGTCTTGAGGCTTTGAGGCGTATCGCGTTCTCTGACCTTAATGGAAATTTTTCTACTATCTCTTCAAATGTCCTATTAGAGGTGTATAATTCTCTTAGGCGCTCGACTTCATCATCTGTCCATTCTTTGATCTTTACCATATGCGCAGTATCTCCTAGCTATAGGTTGACAATGTGTAGCGGAGACCCACAGAATAAGGAGAAGCCAGGCTTCTCTTTCGCTGTGTGGGCGCGATTCAGGCTAACCCGAATACTTGCTTCCTCGCATGATAATGTGACCCAAGGTCTGCGATTCAGCTCCGTGGTTGTCTTCGCTACAGTCACTAGATGGCTGTGTTTGTTATAATATGGTTCTGTTACATGAAGATGATATTTGGTTATGGTTTTTTGGGCGGACCTTATAGTGATATTGCGGCATATATGTTAAGAATGTTACAAGTATTTGGGACAACCAGATTATTTACTTGCATAACTCAAACCAGAGAAACCCAGTTAAAAAGCATTAACAGGGATAAATAAAACACGCAATTTTATCCTGATAATCGAAAGGTTTAATGCAAATACCATTCTCCCAATAGTAGATTCCATGGACATCGAATACTTTGAGAAACCCGAACTGGATCACCCACAGATGATAGCAGCCTGGCCTGGGATGGGTTTCCTAGCCAAGATCAGCGCAGATTATCTACGGCGACAAATCAAGGCAACGAAGTTCGCGGAGATCAAATACTTTCACAATGTCCTGGTCTATAATAATGGGGTCGCTGAACTCGCGCCGATAACACACAAGCTCTACGCATCGAAGGAGAACAACCTGGTTATCTGTGTCGGTGATGCTCAGCCATCTGTCCCAGAGGAGTCCCTGAGACTTGCTCAAAAGATCGCTGAGATAGCGAAGGGTCTGGGTGTGAGGAGGATATTCACTATGGCGGCGTATCCCAATGATTTCTATGAGAAGCCGAATGTTTATGGGGTTTTCACGGATGAGGAGTCGCGGGAAGAACTCACCAGCCTTGGTGTGACTATCCTTGAGAGTGAGGGAGCTGTTAATGGATTGAATGGCGTCATGATCGGGGTGGCGAAGTCCATGGGCATCAGCGGTGTTTGCCTGATGGGGGATATTACTTACGCTAATGTTCCTCAGCACTTGGCGAGTAAGGCGGTGCTTGAGACTCTGGTGAAGCTGCTTGATGTTGAGATTGACACCAATCAGTTGAATATTAGGGCGAAGAAGATCGATGCATCGATAAAGAAACGCCTGGACATATTCGAGGAAGAAGAGGAGTTGCAGCTGCCGGAGGAGAAACGCTTCGGATACATCAGCTAACTTATAAAACAGCATCAAACAATATGAGATAAAACCACGGGGAACATCAATTGAAGACCTCTGAAAAAGTTTACTGGGTTAAAGCGGCGCTTGGGCTTATTACTGGTGTAATCTGCTACTATGTACAATCGGTCATGGAGATTCAGGGACAGGTCGCGTTGATGGTCGGGGTAACGCTTTACATCGCATTCTCAGAGGCATTGGCTGTATTATTCAAAGCGGACAGAAACAGGACCATCAAGATAGCCATGGGAGCGTTCATCTTCATGTGGGTTTTCATGTGGACGCTGTTGAATACGATGGCCACATATGGCTGGATCTAAGCATTACCCGTGTTTACCCGGTACTGTAGTATGTCTGTCCATGCGCTGAAGTAGCCTTGGTCGAACTGGGTCCTGACTGGTAGTTTTCTGAACTCCTTGAACTCCTTAATGAAATCATCCTGTGATTTCCCGTTCATGGGTGGACGATTGTAGAAGTCTCTCTCATCACCAGATCTGACTGATAGAAGTAAGCCCTCCAATGCGTTTACATAGCCATTCTGGTAATCATCGTCCGGGAACTTTTTCTCTTTGATGTTCTCTAGCTCTCTCTCGGCGTCTGTGAATCTTCGTTCCAGAAGGTTATCGAAAAATACGATTACTGATTCACGTGTCTTACCCGTCACTGATAGTTTTCTTCCTGGTTTACTCATCTTCGTCGCTCTCTATTCCTCGTTCTGTGATCCTCATGGGGACCTCTCCCTCAGGGAGGCTTGGGCTAGCCGTCAGCTTGGCTATCCTCATATTGTTCCTACCTTTTCGCAGAAAAATCCTGTTATGACTCATGTGCCCAAGGATGTGCCCACCAACAGGGGAAACAGCCTTACTGAAGAAAGCATCAGGGCTAGCCATAACCTGATTAGTGATAACAGCTGCAGTGTTGAACGCCCTTGAGAGCCTCATGAGCTTGTGGAGGTGCTTGTTAAGCTGCTGCTGCCTGTTAGCGAGCATCTCTCTGCCGATGTACTCGCTCCTGAAGTGGCTCATCACGCTGTCGATGATGAGGAGCTTGATGTTATTCTCTTTGATGACCTCGTCAGCGTTCTCCAGCAGCACCGTCTGATGGTTGCTCGTATAAGCTTCAGCGTACACGATGCCCTTCAACACGTCTTTGGGCTTGATGCCGAACCTTGGGGCTATCTGCTGCACCCTCTCTGGTCTGAAAGTAGCCTCTGTATCGATGTAGAGCACATTGCCGTTTAATCCACCCTGAGCCTCCCCAAGCTGGACTGTAACACAGAGTTGATGGCATAACTGGCTCTTTCCGCTGCCGAACTCACCGTAGAACTCTGTCAGGCTCTGTGTCTCTATACCGCCCTCTAGGAGCGTATCCAGGCTGCTGCATCCAGTGGTGAGTTTTCGTATATTTTTACGTAACTCAACCAGTTCGTCGCCCCTGACAAATGTGATGGCACGGGCTTTTCTGGCTGCCTCGATCACCTTGGACGCAATGGCTTCTCCAATACCAGCGGATACAAGCTCTGCAACAGTCGCTGTGCTCAATGACTCCACGGTTTTGAAGCCGATCTCTTTCAGTTTGTTTATCGTGGCTGGGCCTAGACCTGGGATCTCCTCTAGCGTCTGGTATGCTATATTATTGTTTTCGAGGTCCTCAGACATGGCTCCACCCTTGAGTGTCTGTTATTGATATAATGTTCTCGTGGTTAAATTCTATGGTTCCTCATCTTCTGGTTCGAGTTCCAGAATAAGTGGACCCTCGTAGCCGCATTCCTCACAGCGATAAATTTGGGGTAGAATGCCGAAGCTCTCCTTCAGTTTAACCTTTGGGCTCTGACAGTTTGGGCAAAACACTGGGCGTGGGATCGAATGCTTTGACTTTTTTAAGATATCTATGATCTCATCGAGTCTAGGCACGCTTACTGAACCTCGATGTTCTCATCTGGGAAACCCAACTTTATGAGAGTCTCATGGACTACTTCCCTGTGGTCACCCATTAGTAGAACCTGTTCATTTTTCGCTGTGCCGCCACATGCGCACTTGTTTTTCAACCGTGTTGCTAAGTTGCCTAGATCAACTCCCTTGGAATCGATGCCGTCTATCACGGTCCATTTCTTTCCCCATTTACGAGTCTCTAAGCGAATCCTGATCCGTTGCTCCTCCTTGCTCATCTCCTCACAAACGCAGAGGTCCTTTGGGAGGCCGCATACGGGACAAATTTCTGCCATTATCAACACTGTCTTGAGGCGCATAATGTAAAAACTTTTTCACATATAGACCGATTTTCAAGTGTTTTTAAGGCATTTTGAAGCATTTTTTTACCTAGTAAAACGGGTCTATTCGTCACGTATAATTCTGGAGCAGACTGAATGCTTGCAAAGCTTGGCTGCTATCCAGAATGATAATAGTGTTTGTACTGCAGCTGATGAACTCCACTATGTTGATGTTTCTACTAGCGAGCAATTGGGTGATGAAGGCTACAAATCCCGGTGTAACCTCAACCAGTGGTGGGCTCAGCAGGATCAAAGCAACCAGATTCTTCTGGAACTGCGCCTTTTCTGGGAGTTGATTCTTCATTATAGTTTGATCTACGATGTAGACAAATTGATCCGTGAGGTGAGCGGTTACTATGTGGGGTATATCTAAACGAATTGATGAGATTACTACGCCGATCTTGTCCTGTAGTCGGACCTTTGAGTCTTTAAGTATAGATTGAACTGCTTCCTCACGCAGTGAACGATCATTGCTTATCTCATCTGCCACCCTGATTACTGCGGCTTTTACTGCTTCAAGGCTGCCTTCACCGATTTCTTCTTGGAGTAGCCTAGCTAATGCACTGTAGTTGACTATCTTCATGTTGAGGGCGTCCAGCAGGCTTGGCCGCATCTGGATGGTTTCCCTGACTAGCTGGGCTATGCTCTGTGTTCTATCTGAGGTTTCCATTGCCGTATTTGTTACATTTATGTCATAAGGTATAAAAGGTTGCCTCAGGTTGTAGGAGTTTACCACAAATAGAGGATATTTGCAATGGCAAAAGACAAGGTTGTCCTGGCTTACAGCGGTGGCTTGGATACATCCATGATGGTGAAGTGGCTCCAGATGGAGTACAAGATGGATGTCATCACATGCAACCTAGACGTTGGACAAGACAAGGAAACAAAAGGAATCGAGGAAAAGGCTTGGAAACTTGGTGCCATTAACCATTATGGTTTTGACGCCAAGGAGGAGTTCGCCACAGGGTACATCTTCCCTGCTATAAAGGCGAACGCGTTATACATGGGGACATATCCAGTGAGCAGCAGCATCAGCAGGCCACTCATCGCCAAGAAACTGGTAGAGGTAGCCGAGATGGAGGATGCACAGGCAGTTGCCCACGGATGTACAGGCAAGGGCAACGACCAGGTCAGGTTCGACCTAACCATCAAAGCATTGAACCCGAAGCTCAAGATAATTGCGCCGGTGCGTGAATGGAAGTTTGATAGAAACGAGCAGATCAAATGGGCCAAAGAACATGATGTCCCAGTACCTGTCACGGCTGACAGCCCCTACAGCATTGATGAGAACCTGTGGGGAAGAAGCATAGAGGGAGGTAAGCTGGAGCACCCGGATCTTCCTGTCCCTGATGATATCTGGGACTGGACGACACCGGTCGAGTTGACACCCAATGAACCAACATTCCTCAAGATAGGGTTCCATGCTGGTGTACCTGTAAGCCTTGACGGCGTGGAGTACAAGCCAAGTGAACTCATCAAGAAGGTAAGGGACATCGCTGGTGAACACGGTATCGGTAGAATCGAGCACATGGAGGACCGTGTGGTGGGTTTGAAGACCCGTGAGACCTATGAGGTCCCAGCTGCTGAGACGATAATCAACGCTCACCTAGATCTTGAGAAGATGGTCTTGACTCGGCACCAGAAGCTATTGAAGTACGAGATGGATCACAAATGGGCGACAGCGGTATACCAGGGACTCTGGGTTGACCCATACAAGGAGGACCTAGATGCCTACATCGATAACACTCAGAAGAACGTCACAGGTACAGTGACCATGAAGCTCTTCAAGGGAACAGCTAAGCCTGTAAGCCGTGAGAGCCCATACAGCCTCTACGACTATAACTTGGCTAGCTTCGACATCAACACTGAGTACGATCAGGGTGATGCGCTGGGCTTCATCAACCTCTGGGGTCTCCCAAGCGTCTCGGCTTGGAACCTGAAGAGGAAGGTCGCCGATGAGGGCATCAAGGAGATGGGGAAGAAGGTGGTCCCCGTCCCCACAGGTGACTAAGTCCACATTTTTCATACCCTTTCTATATAAGGGAGGGACACATTTTCTATCCATACGAGGTAGCCCAACCCTTGTCATCACGCGAAGAATCACTACTAGATATACTTGAGAAAGCATTACCCCTCCCACCCAAGATCATCGTAGGCTACAACAAGCTTGAACGAGACTTCACCAGCGGTGACGTAGCCCGCGTATGCGATATCAGCAGGAGCAGCGCCAAGTTCTACGTCAACAAGATGGTGGATCTGCGGCTGATAACTAAGGTCCCACACAAGCGAATGTACCAGAAATTCGCCAACGCCAACAAGTTCAGCGACTGGTTGAAGGACCTCATGAAGCTAGCCCTTGATCCCCTTGAGAATGGTTCACTGGAAGTCATAGACATAACGGAGGACGATGAATGAGCCTCAGGGACATAGCGTCACCCAAGAAGAAGCCTAGGCAGCGATACACGAGGCAGCTCACAGCGAAGCAGGTCAGAGCCATGAAGAAGCGTGGCTATGATGCTGAGCGTGAGCTTGTCCACATGTTGCGGGATGTGGGTTATGACGCCATCAGGGTTCCTGTAAGCGCCCCCAGCAGTGAACCCCTCCCAGATGTTTTCGCCATTAAAGATGACTCGATCCTCTCGATAGAGGTGAAAGCCCAGGAACGTTATGCCTATTATAAGAAAGATCAGGTCCAGAAGCTATTCGAGTTTCTTGAGATCCACAAGATCTATCCCCGACGATACGCTGTGCTGGCGGGTAAATTCAAGTATAAGGGCTGGTGGTTCGACATCGCCACCAAGCTGGATGATTATATGATTAAGATCGATAAGGGCATGACCTGGAACGAGTTGTTAGCCAAAATCTCCTAGTTTTACTTGATAACCGTTTATATACCATCTCTTCAGAGATTCCTATAGAATTATTGAGTGAATATTATGATTAAGGAACTTGACTATAAACAGGCTAGGAGGACCTGTCCAGAGGACTTTATCACATGTCAATCTACCAGTGAGCTTGAGCCACTCACAGAGATAATTGGACAGGACAGGGCGTTAAAAGCGCTCCAATTCGGCTTGGATATTCATGAGGAGGGCTTCAACATCTACGTGGCGGGTCTACCCGGTACGGGAAAGAAGACAGCCATAATGACATTCTTGGAGCAGAAAGCGAAGGACATGGAGGTTCCATCGGACTGGTGTTATGTCTATAATTTCGAGGATAGCCAGAAGCCAAACGCGTTAAGGCTACCAGCGGGAAAGGGAGCTCAGTTCGTCAAGGACATGGAGAAATTCGTGGATGAGGCGAAGAAGGCTCTAAGCACTGCTTTCGAGAGCGATGACTACGCTACACGGCGGGAAGATAAAGTAAAGCAGTATGAAGAGAAGAAGCAGGAGTTAATGAAGGAGTTAAACCAGAAGGCTCAGCAAGCTGGATTTGCACTTCAACGCAGCCAGATAGGCATGCTCATTGTTCCCGTGATAAACGGTCAGATTATAAACGAGCAACAGTTCAGCATCCTACCCCAGAATGTCAGGGAAGAGATTCAGGATAGGAGAAGAGACCTTCAGGACGACCTCAGAACAGCGTTCAGGCAGTTCAGGGATGTTGACCGGGAGGCTGAGGCAGCTATTGAGAAGTTCAATAAAGAGGTAGCGGTTTACGCTCTTGATCCATTGTTAGAGTCCCTGAAAGAGAAATATGGTGAGATCGAGGAGTGTATCGGTTATCTGGAATCTGTAAAGCAGGATATCCTTGATAACCTCGGGGCTATACTGGGTGCTCAGCAGGAACCAGATAACCCATTCGCAGCCATGATGGGCAGAGCCCAGCCGGACCCAACGGAGAGATACATCGTCAATCTAATCGTGGATAACAGCAAGCTGGAAGGTGCACCAGTAATAATGGAGATGAATCCGGGTCACGACAAGCTATTCGGCGCAACAGAGAAGGAGGCAAGATTCGGAGCACTGGTTACCAACTACACGATGATCAGGGGAGGGAGCGCCCACGAGGCAAACGGTGGTTTCCTCGTGATTCCGATTGAGGAGCTTGCGAGGAATCCAGGTAGCTATGAGACTTTGAAGAGGACGATTCTGGACCAGAAGCTTGAGATCGAGGAGCTCGCAGCCAGGATGGGTTATATCAGCACCAAGAGCCTGAGACCCGAGCCTATTCCATTTACGGCGAAGGTGATTCTGGTCGGAGAGTCTAGGTATTATTACTTGTTGTATCAGGCGGATTCCGAGTTCAAGAAGGTCTTCAAGGTCAAGGCAGAGTTTGATAGCAACATGGATCGCAGCAAAGAGAACGTTCAGGAGTACGCCAAATTCATGTGCACTCTGTGCAACAAGGAGGGGCTCAAGCACCTTGATAGCAGTGGGATAGGCAGTATCGTGGAGTATAGCAGTCGATTGGCTGCAGACCAGCAGAAGCTATCCACCCAATTCGCGGAGATCAGCGACATCATCAGGGAAGCAAACTACTATGCCCAGAGGAATGGCAGCGAGTACATAACTCATGAGCACGTGAAGACGGCAATCGAGGCAAAGGTCTACAGGAGCAACCTAATCGAGGAGAAGATCGGTGAGATGATTGAACGGGGAACTATCCTCGTTGACACAGAGGGAGAGAAGGTTGGCCAGGTAAATGGGTTGGCGGTCCTCGGAATGGGGGATTATATGTTCGGTAAGCCCAGCAGGATCACAGCCAGCATCGGGCTCGGCAAGGAAGGCATCATAGACATCGAGAAGAAGGCGGAGATGGGTGGACCCACCCACACCAAGGGGGTTCACATACTCACTGGATTCCTCACAAGCAGATACGCAAAGCAGCACCCGTTGAGCCTCACGGCAAGACTCACCTTCGAGCAGAGCTACAGCGGTGTTGATGGTGATAGCGCAAGCAGCACAGAGACCTATGCCATGCTCAGCGCCTTGAGCGGTGTAGCGATTAAGCAGCGTTACGCGGTCACTGGCTCTGTGAACCAGAAAGGAGATGTACAGGCCATAGGTGGCGTCAACCAGAAGATAGAGGGCTACTATGATCTCTGTAAATTCAGGGGGCTGACTGGAGAACAGGGCGTGGTTATACCTGAGAGCAACGTGATGAACCTGATGCTCAGGGAGGACGTGGTGGAGGCTATCAAGGATGGTAAGTTCCACATCTACCCTGTGGAGTCCATTGATGAGGGTATCGAGGTGCTTACTGGTGTCCCGGCTGGTGCTCCTAATGAGGAGGGCGAGTTCCCCGAGGGCTCCATTAATTATCTTGCCCAGAAGAAGCTGGATGAGATGGCTGAGCTCCTCGCCCCCAAGAAAAACGATGAGGAATAAACGACTCTTTCTTATTATTTTGTCATTTTTTCTAAATCTTCTTTGGATAATAAATGACTTTCATTACAGCATTTTATTAATCCATCATTAGTTTTTACCCATTTTTCTTTAGCATAAGCAATTCTAGATATTACGCCAGTCTGTGCAATAGCTCTAACAGCAGGGATCATGTCGCCATCACCACAGACTAAAACGATCTTATCAACCACTTTCTGATAGGCTAAGGATACTAATCGAACTGATAACCTGACATCCACTTGTTTTTGTACAGGAACTATATTTGTAACTCCGCAAGACCTACACTTGGATGGTTTCGGAGCGACATAACCTTGTTCAACATTCACATGCTCTATATACTGAATTGCCTCAAGATACTTCGATTTTGCTACTTTCCGAGAAAAATCTCCGCCAGGAGGAATATATGGTAAAGCATCAAAAATGTAAGTAATATAATGAATTTCACCTTCACGTAATAATACGTCTGGAAACTTTTGGGGATCTAAGTCACCGATATCATAAGCTTTTGCGACATTATTCAAGTACATATTATCTACAAGTATGGCTACATGTTCAGGTAACATGGAGATTATTTTAGTTTTGTAAAAATATAATAGTTCCCATCGATCGACATTTAAGTTCCTCGATGGGGTTGTTATTGACTGCCTATAACTATTGAATTATGTTTAAAAAACTTATGGATGGATTTAAAAGATAATTGAGTGACGTGCCAGAATCTGCAGTCGTAAACTGATGAGAATATAGTGCTATTAGATTTTGAAGTTTATAAATGCCTATAATATTGTTAAAAGATATGTATTCAAATTTCATTTCGAACCATTTTTCTTCTACTTATGGTAGTTTATTGTGAAAGGATGCTCAAATGAGTATATCTAAAAAAGAACAGGAAAGATTGCAATGTCTGAGGAAATCTATGACGTGATAATTATTGGAGCTGGACCAGCTGGGTTGACGGCTGGGCTCTACACCTCAAGGCACAACAACAAGACATTGATCCTTGAAGGCAACAAGATCGGGGGAAAGGCGCTGGAAGCCCACTGGATCGAGAACTATCCAGGGTTCCCGGATGGTATCAGTGGACCGAATTTGATGCAGTTGATGCATGAACAGGCAACTAAATTCGGGGCAGAAATCAAACAGGAGACAGTCATCGGCATAAGCGACCTGGGTGACCTTAAGGTGCTCAGCACCCGCTCAGGAGGCTTCTACCAGGCAAAGAGCCTCATCGTAGCCACAGGGGTGAGCAGGAAGAGCCTGAGCGTGAAGGGTGAGGGAGAGTTCAAGGGCAGAGGCGTAAGCTACTGCGGTGTCTGCGATGGCCCATTCTTCAGGGAAAAGACGGTTGCTATCGTGGGTGGGGGCCATGAGGCAGTCCACGATATCGAGATTTTAAGCGAGACATCATCCAAGGTCTACGCTGTTCCAGGTAAGAAGGGTTTCAGCGAGGAATATCCCGAGCTAGATAGTCTTAGAAAGGACCCCAAAGTGGAGTTCATAGAAGGAACAGACATCACAGAGATCGGTGGCAAGGACTTTGTTGAGTACATCAAGCTGGATAACGGTGATGAGGTCAAGCTCGATGGGGTGTTCATCATCCTTGAGCACATAGCGACATCGAGTATCCTTGAAGATGCAGGTGTATCCACTGATGCTGGTGGATGCATACTGGCGGATAAAGACCAGAAGACCAGTATACACGGCATATTCGCGGCAGGAGACTGTAGCTGTAAAGGACTGCAGATAGTTACAGCCACAGGCATGGGGGCGACTGCAGCCTTAAATGCGATGAAGTACGTGAAACAGTTATCACGAAAATGAAGATAGAACTATTCTACAGCCCGGTGTGCCCATATTGTCCCCACGCCCGTGAATTATTATCCAAGTATAAGGAGGATAACCCGGGGTTCGAGTACGAGGAAGTCAATACATTCACCGAGGAGGGCATCGAGCGGGGGATGAGCCTCCAAGTCATGGCTGTGCCGAGTCTCGTTGTGGATGACGTGATTAAGTTGAGTGGCTGGCCATTTACGGTTGATGATGTGGCCAAGGCTACTGAGTAGAAACCCTTTTTGTAAACATCACTACCTTCTCTTTGAGCAAAATGGGTAAGATCAAGCGTATTCATGCAAGGGAGATTCTGGATTCAAGGGGAAACCCCACAATAGAGGTGGAGGTCACCACAGATGACGGCTACTTTGGGCGAGCAGCCATACCAAGCGGGGCTAGCACAGGCATCTATGAGGCTGTGGAACTGAGAGACAATGATAAGAGGTTTCACGGGAAAGGAGTGTTGAAGGCTGTGAGGGCTGTTGAGGAAGAGATTCTGCCCAAACTTGAAGGCATTGATGTTACTCAACAGGCCAAGCTGGATAACTTGATGATCGAGCTGGACGGCACAGATAACAAGTCCAGGCTCGGTGGAAACGCGATCCTGGGCGTGAGTATAGCTTCAGCCAAGGCAGCTGCAGCTACGGAGGGAAAACGCCTTTACGAGTATGTCAACCCGGAGTCCAGTCTGTTACCTGTTCCATTCTTCAATGTGATTAACGGTGGTAAGCACGCTGGGAACCAGCTGGA
>CAZVMT010000027.1:0-19856 GCA_964628765.1 uncultured Candidatus Bathyarchaeia archaeon
GTGCGGAGCCCTAACAATTGGGTAACGTGTAACCGAATAGGGCAACCATGTATCGAGGAATAAGAGATACATGTGGACCCTGCCCCTGAATGTGACCTTGACCTCGCCCCCATAATCACCTGAAGCCTTCTCCACGATACTAGAAAACTCGTCGATGTCCTCTATGTTGAGGTTTATCGATCGGTCAGTGAACGTGATATAGCTGATCTTCTGCTTGGGGAAGCTGTACAGTTCCTCATCCACGATGCTGTTTTCGATGAGCATCTCAAGTTCCACATCGGATGCTTCAGGTTGATTAACCACAATTGGGCTTACAGTCAACCCCACGAGCCATTTTTTAACATAATCCGGTGTGCTCGTAACGATGTTAGCCGAGTTATTGGCGCCGGGGGCGGTAATGATTAAGCCGATCTCAAGATCTGTGTCCTCTCCCTGAATCAAGTCAGTGATGTATCTTGAGAGTTCCTCCTCTGTTACCTCAAATAATACGCTGAGCCTCGTCATCTCCTGATAACTAGCGTAATAGTTGCCGATCTCTCTCCCTCCAACTATCGAGACGAATAACAAGACCAGTGTTAATGCGCCTATGATCTCGTCTCTCTTGATGGGCTTACCGTCTGGCATCAGAAAATGATCGTAGCCGCGAGATATTATGGTTGCCTGTCTCGGGGACTTTGGTAAATATTTAAAAAAACCCACGGATTAAGTCAAAGTCACAGAGGCTACAGCATGGAGTCAATGCATCACAACGGCGTCATGGTGCCCCCAAGATACAAACCACAGGGGCTATCAGTAAAGATCAAAGGCGAGGAACACAAACTCACACCAGAGGAAGAGGAACGCGTAGTAGCTTGGGCCAAGAAAATAGGAACCCCATATGTTGAGGACCCTGTTTTTGCCGAGAATTTCCATAACGACCTCAGCGAGTTAATGGGGATAAACGTGCTTCCCGGTGACATTGACTACACACCCATCTATGAGATGGTCGTAGCCGAGCGCGAGATGAAGAAAAACCTCAGCAAAGAAGAGAAAAAACGATTACGCGATGAGAGAAAGGAGCTCCGAGAAGCCAACAAGGAAAAATATGGCTGGGCAGTAATCGACGGTGAACGCTGCGAGCTAGGAAACTACATGGTTGAGCCCAGCAGTATCTTCATGGGTCGCGGGCAGCACCCCTTCAGGGGAAAATGGAAGGAAGGTCCCAGGTATGAGGATGTAGAGCTTAACTTGAGCCCAGACGCCCTGGTCCCTCCGGGTAACTGGAAGGATGTTGTATGGGACCCAGAGAGCATATGGATCGCCCGGTGGCGAGACAGGCTATCCGGGAAGATAAAATACGTCTGGCCCCATGATAGCAGCCCGATTTTGCAGAGGAAGGAGATCGAGAAATTCAATAAAGCAGTCGAACTCAAAGAAAACCTCCCCAAGGTTCAGCGATTCATAACTGAGAACCTTGATAGCGAGGAATTGAAACGAAGAAAGACAGCCACCGTCTGCTACCTGATTGATCACCTGAAGTTCAGGGTAGGTGACGAGAAGGATGAGGACGAGGAAGCAGACACTGTGGGTGCCTCAAGCCTGCGCGCAGAACATATCTGCTTCAACGATGATGGCACTGTAACATTTGACTTCCTGGGGAAGGACAGCGTCAGGCTATTGTTAACCGCTGAGCTGGATGAAAAGGTGGTCAGGAACCTCAAGGAGTTCATGGCGAAGAGTGATGGGAGCACGCTTTTCGATGAGGTAAACAGCAGCGTTGTGAGTGATTTCCTCGACGAGGTAATGAAGGGTATATCAGCAAAGGTCTTCAGAACCTGCTACGCCACCGATGCTGTAGAGTCCAAGCTCAAGGAGATCGAGGTAGACCCCGATGCGCCTGAGTATGTGAAGAAACACTTTGCTACGATAGCCAACTTGGAAGCTGCTGTGACGTGTAACCACAAGAGAACCATCTCTGCTTCATGGGAGAAGAGCCTTGAACGCCAAAAGGAGCGCCTCGGTGAGCGCCGCAGGAGGGCACGTGAAAATATCCGTAAGTATAAGCAACGGATTCAGGACACCAACAAGCGATACGAGGAGCGCATAGCCAAATATGAGGCAAAGCTCCAAGCAGATAAAGAGAAGCTAGAGGAATACAAGAAAGACTTGGCTGCACGCGAGACTGAAGGAAAAGCCACGAAAGGTGTAAAGAGCCGGATCGCCTCAAAGAATAAGGTCATTCGAAACGGTAGGAAACGCATCAGGGAGACCAAGGAAAAACATAGGGATGCCATAACCAAGCTCAAGGAAGGCATGGAGAACAGGAAACAGAAAGACAAGGAACTCATCGAGAAGACAGAGCTCCAGATCGAAGCCAAAGAACTCACAAAGGACTATAACCTGGGCACTAGCTTGAAGAGTTACGTGGATCCCCGGGTTTATCTTGAGTGGGGTAAGAAAGTAGACTATGATTGGCGCAACTACTATAGCAATACCCTTGTGAAGAAGTTTAGCTGGATCGACCCCGAGCCACCTGAGCAAGAGGCTCAATAACCCCTTTATCTAGGCAGATGTATTTGCCCGTGATGGACCTTCAGAGCCTTTTCAAGAGGATACTCCCGGGCTGGACCCTGCTGAACCTAGTATTAACCGTGATCTCTGTTGTCTCAGCCATCATACTATATGTTACTCAGACTCTTTTTCCCTCGACTCAGGGATTGCTTGAGTTCACAGTGATCTCATTGGTGAACGCCATCTTCGTTGCCTACTGGACCTTCTGGTTCATCCTGACCGCCCCACCCATAATTGGGGCCTTGTATTTCTCGCGCACCGAGCCCGATTATTACAGGTTCGCTGTCCAAAACGTAGTGGCTGTGGTTATCCTGTATATCCTCAAGTTTGCCTTCAACTTCAACATACTGGATTTAGCCATCTAGCCACCTCCAATGGGGGGCATAATAAAGACCATGTTCCCCTCATTCAGGACAGTACTGATTCCTTCTAATCCCAGAATATCGACGTTGTTCACCGAGACCGCGAGATAATCCCTGAAGGAGCCGTCTTCCTCAAATACGAGTTCCCGGAGCTTGGGGAACTCCATCACTATCTTTTCTAGTAGGGCATCAATCCTGGTTCCCTCGTCTAAATCTGGGTTCCACTCCCTAACCTCCGTGTAATCGTGTGCTATGCCGTAGAATCTAACCGTAATCTTCAACTGTCTTGGAACCCTTTTTGAATATCAAATACTCTGGGTATGTGAGTTTTATGGCTGGTAATAATGGATACGCTGGAAACATCCTCATGGTGGACCTCAGTAGGGGCTCAACCGAGGATATCAAGTACGATGAAGAGACGCTACGTATGTATCTCGGAGGCACTGCATTAGGAGCAAAGATACTCTATAATATGGCTCCACGCGACATCGAGTTTGATGATCCAAGAAACGTTGTCTTTATAGGAACAGGCCCATTGACGGGCACCAGTATCGGTGGATCTGGATCAATCAGCATCGTGACAAAGGGGGCGCTAACTGATGGAGCTACAAGCAGTCAAGCCAACGGCTTATTCGGCGCCTATATGAAGTTCAGTGGATATGATGGGGTCATCCTGACTGGGAGGGCTAGGGATTGGCAGTACTTGGTGTTGAGGGATGGGAAGGCTGAGCTTGTTGACGCAAAAGACCTCGTTGGTCTCGATACCTATGAGGTAACGGACAAGCTCCGCGAAATTTATGATGCAAAGAATCGGTCTGCTGCTGTGCTCTCCATTGGTCCAGCCGGTGAGAACAAGGTAAGATGGGCTGGAACCTTCCTCGATCACGGGCATAGCGCGAGCCATAACGGCACAGGGGCTGTCATCGGCTCCAAGAGGCTCAAAGCCATCATTGCCTTCAGGGGCAGTGGAAGAATCGATGTACATGACCAGAAGGCCCTGTTCGATATCTCGCAGGAGATGTTTGAGGACGTTGAATACTTCAGGGGAACCATCGGCGGTGTCGCTAATATGTGGAAGAGCCATAGCGGGGCTCTCCCAGTGAAAAACTATAGCACATACAAGTGGGGGGCATCCAGTGAAGAAGCTGATGCTTTCGTCGAGAAGTCCCTCAGAGAACGATACCAGACAGAGAGGGTCCCATGCTGGAACTGCAGGCTACTCCACTCGACCATGTTCGAGATCAAGGAAGGAGTATACAAGTGTGTGGTTGAGGAACCCGAGTATGAGCAGATGGCTGCGTGGGGACCAGTAACAGGTATCGCTGATGTCGAGGCGACGATGATGCTCAGCGGGTTGACTGATCGCCTTGGATTCGACAACAATGAGGCCGGGTGGCTCGTGGGCTGGGTTATGGAGGGGATGGAGAAGGGCTGGCTCACAGAAGAGCAGGTTGGCTTCAAGACAGGCTTCGGTGACATTGAGGGCGCGGAGAAGCTCCTTCACATGACCGCGAGCAGGATCGGATTCGGTGATCTGTTGGCTGAGGGCGTTAGAAGAGCCTCATTGAAGCTCGGGGGAAAGGCAGCTGAGGCAGCCATCTACACCCAGAAGGGAAACACTCCAAGAGGCCATGACCATAGGGACAGGTGGGCTGAGATGTTTGATACCACTGTCAGTAACACGGGAACCATCGAGACCCACATGAGCGTAATGGTCCCCGATGCACAGGGACCGGCAAACCCCATGGTCATCAGCGATGAGGTGGCACGAACCAAGGGATTGATGCAGCTAGAGGACAGCGCAGTCACATGCAGGTTCAACACTAGGATGAATCACACGAGACTGGCAGCAGCCATAACCGCAGCTACAGGGTGGGATATGAGCACAGAGGAGGCTTGGGATATCGGTCGAAGGGCCGTGAACCTTCTAAGAGCATTTAACCTCCAAGCAGGGATAGGCAAAGAGTCTGATAGGCCATCATTTAGATATGGTTCTACTCCGGTTGATGGGCCGACTCAGGGTGTCAGCATTATGCCTCACTGGGATCAGATGCTGGATAACTACTATGAGAAGATGGGTTGGAGCCCAGAAGGTGTACCCAGGAAGGAGACCCTTGAGGGCTTAGGTATTGGATGGGTTTGGGAGGACCTTTCCCGTCTCTAAGTCAGTAATACGAGTCCACCGAGTACTATCAGAAGTGTTCCTATCCCGCTCTTTACTGTGAGGGGTTCACCGAAGAACAGCGCCGCAATTATTACTGTTAGCAGTGGATATGTTGCTACTAGGCTTGCGCTGAGTGCTGCCCCTGACTTGCTTATTGCAGTATAGTAGAGGTAGTGTCCTATGGCGAAGCTGACTACTCCAGCCAACCCATAGAGAAGACCAGACCTGCTAAACACGGAGCCATTCACCCTACCAGTCCCAGCTAAATAGATGAAAAACAAGACGCCTGCTGCTACACAGCCAATGCCTGTACCAGTTAATGGATCCACCCCATCCCCAGCTGCTTTTACGATTATAGCCTCAAAGCCCCAGCAGATGACAGCCAATAGCGCATAGACCCAGCCTTCCAATTGATTCACCACTCATGAGATGCTTCTACTGGATTCAAGTCTTGTGATCGCTCGACACCGTTTTATTCCTAAACCACCCCATCAATGGTATGAAGAACCTAGTAAAACGTAAACTCAAAGCAGGTAAACCAGCCCTCGGAACATGGGTAACCGTCGGGCACCCAGACATGACAATGTATCTAGCCGATATGGGTTGGGACTGGCTCGTATGCGATATGGAGCACAGCGCCTTCGGACCCGAGACATACCACTTCATGGTACAAAGCATGGTGTATGGACGGGACCGCTGTATGCCTATGTGCCGCATCCCTTTGACAGACCTAATCTGGATCAAGAAGGTGATGGATGCGGGAGCCACGGGAATCGTGAGCCCAAGGATCGAGACCAAGGAACAAGCCGAGGAGATGGTCAAACTCATGAAATATCCCCCATGGGGCGAGAGAGGAGCCGGACCAAGACTAGCTGCCTTCCGGGACCCAGATTACTTCAAAACAGCCAACGACGAGACCCTCGTCGTGGTCATGATCGAGACAGCCAAGGGAGTCGAGAACATCGATGATATCTTTAGCGTCGAGGGAGTTGACGCGTGCTTCGTTGGTCCAAGCGACCTCAGCCTAGACATGGGTATCCATAAAGACTACACGAACCCCAAGTTCCTCAAGACCCTTGACCGGATCGTTGAGGCTGGACGAGATGCAGGCGTCGCACCCGGTATGCACTGCTTCACTACGCCGGGACCCACCAACATCAATGAGGCTCTTGAGCGTGGCTTCCTCTTCTGCGCGGTAAACACCGACACAACCTACCTGAGGAACGGGGTGGATGCAGCATACAACATGATTAAGGGCTGGAAACCCGGTCAATCTGGGGAAGAGGTAGAAATCTAACCCCCACGTTGGCTCTGAAATATTTAATGGTTTAACAGTAATGGAGCTACTCAAGGGGCTCTCTTATCTCGATCCTTCTCCCCTCAACCAAGGCTAACGCGATTTTTTTCCTCCCCCTTTGCAGGAGCCTCCAAATGGTGCCCCTGCTTACTCCCATGCGTTCCCCTGCTTGTTCCTGGTTCAATTCTTCAAGGTCTGCTAGTCTGATGGCTTCTAGTTCGGCTGCCTCTATCTGAACTGGTTCCCCGTGGGGTTCTGGCACTGGGTTGAATGCCTTGATTGTGGTTGTGTGGTTTATGTATACTGGGTTGGGCTTTCTCCCGTATCTGCCATGTCTTCTTCTTCCACGCATCATACTGGTATTATGTGCATTATCACAATATTTAAATAATTCCGTGCAATAACACACAATAACAAAGTGTGCAAATGCACACAAAGGAGAAGAAAAAGAAATGAGAAACGGAAGAAGAAACCGATACCCCGGAAACGGACCATTCAGCGACCTACCCCCATACCAGCGCCCAGGCTACCTCTACGGAGGAGGAAGAGGCTACTGGGGAACAGACCCAACCAAATGCGCCCGATTCCCATGGCTCCCACGATGGTGGTGGACCAACCCAGAGAATATCCCTGAGGGAACGACGCCACCAGCAGCGCCATCAAATGAGAAGGAGTTTCTGGAGAACCAGTTAAGCTACTTAGTCAAAGAGATGGAGCAGATCAAGAGCCGGCTAGAGGACTTGGGTAAAACAGAAACCCAATAAACCTCTCAACCCTCTTTGTGATTGATATGAGAATCGCGGTACCATCAACGGGAAAACGAAAACTCAGCAACAGGATAGCACCCACTTTTTCACGTACACCAGAGTTCACCATAGTGACCATCCAAGATAACCAGATCAAGACAGCGGAACTGGTATCTAATCCGGGCTCAACCCCTGAGAGAGGCGCTGGTCCACTTGCGGCTAGAACCCTCAAGGATAACAATGTTGACGTTCTCCTTACAGTTGAGATGGGTCCCGGGGCACGAAGCATATTGGAGACCCTGGGAATCCAGATAGAGTTAGTTGAACCCGACAAATCGGTGAAAGAGTTAGTAGAGAAATATCTTGGATTAAATTAATTCATTGAATCTTTTCCAAGACTCTACCATAGCCCTAGATGCTGGTGAGTCTGGGGAAAACTCTACGATTGGTGTTCTCTGAACCATTGATTTTGTAACCATTGGGTCAAATGGTATCTTTCCCAGTAACTCAATCTCGTTTTCATTACAGTATCCTTCTAGATCAACGGTGTTCTCCGTATTGATATCATACTTATTGATGACAACATAGGGTGTAACCTCGAAGTGAGCAAGTAGCCCCAGTGCACGCTTTAGATCATGTATACCGCTCAAGGTAGGTTCCACAACCACAACAGAGGCGTCAACGTTAGCGATACTGGCTATAACGGGGCAACCAATACCCGGCGAACCATCAACCAACACCAATCCTTTCCCCTGCTCCTCCGCCAGCTTACTAGAATTCTGTCTCACCAAAGTCACAAGTTTGCCGCTGTTCTCCATCCCTGGGATAAGTCTGGCGTGGCTCATGGGTCCATACTTGGTTTCACTGATGTACGCGTATCCCGAGACCCTTGGATTATATTCTATTGCTTGTACTGGGCAGTTGACCACACATACCTTACAGCCTTCACAGTGAATCGGATCAACACTATAGTCTTCAATGGCGTTGAACCTGCATAACTCCACACATTTTCCACACTCGATGCATTTATCATGGTCGATGTAGGCTACGTTTAGTCCCTTGAACTCGATGGTTTCCTTGACCATTGGGTTAAGCAATAGATGCAGGTTACTCGCATCAACATCACAGTCTGCGAAGACCGCGTCTTTGCTCAGAGCCGCGAATGACGCAGTTATAGTGGTCTTCCCTGTACCACCCTTGCCGCTAAGCACGGTCACCTGCTTCATTGGAGTTCCTCCTTTATGGTTTCAAGTAGCTGTTTGAACTTGGGTCTCCATTCAGTCATCTCCTCTGTGAAGGAGATTCCCCTTGAGTATAACTCAGCTATTTTCCTATCATAGGGTATCTCCATGATAATCGGGATATCCTCATTTTCACAGAAATCATAGACACCTCGATCCCCTATACCCGCGAAGTTAACCACCACTCCCAGCGGTATCCCAAGCTGCCTCACAACCTCTGTCGCTACCTCCAAGTCATGAAGCCCAAAAGGCGTAGGCTCAGTAACCATGATGACATAATCTGTATCCATCACCGACTCTACAACCGGGCAAGCTGAGCCTGGGGGAGAATCCAATATAACCAAGCCAGTCTTCTTTGCGTGTTTCTTTACCGCTGAGATAACCGGCACAGCTAGCGCTTCCCCGATGTTTAACTCACCATAAACAAGCTCGATACCCCTAGTTTCCCCGATGAAGACCTCGCCGATACTCCTCTTCTCCTCCGTTATCGCTTCCTCTTGGCAGATTAGCTTACATCCTCCGCAGCTGTGGCATAGTTCATTAAATACCATGGCGGTCTCGCCTGCGACGAACAACGCGTTGTATTGGCAGAACTCGGCGCATTTCCGGCAATAAGTACACTTTTCCTCGTCTATTACAGGAACCAGTAACTCAACAGGCTCGGTTTTCGTCTCTGCGGGTTTAAGGAAAATATGATCATTCGGCTCTTCAACATCACAGTCGAGCAGTTGATCAGCGCCTACATTGAGAGCAAGATTAACCGCTACCAGTGTCTTGCCAGTACCGCCTTTTCCACTCGCTACCGCGATTTTAAGAGATTTAGTGTTCATGGTTCTCAGCGTGGAGACAGCCTTCAGTTAGCTCCTTAAGTTTACCGTCAACATAGTCTTGGATGCTCTTCTCGGTGCTTTCCTGTACTGCTTGTAGCACGGCTACTGTGCTATTCTGGAATTCTTGAATAGCTTTCATACCCATACCCGCTGATATAACTACGTCAGCGCCCATAGCCATCATACGCTCCGGTGGTAATCCTTGTCCACCAAAGTGACTACTATCATTTGGTTTTATCCCTCTATCAACTATTTTGCCTGATTTTACGTCAAACCATGCAAAGTAGGGAGCTCTTCCAAAGTGGGCTGATACTAGTTCTCCTTTTTCATCTGCTACTGGAATTACTACTCTTACCATTTCATTTCCTCATTTATCTTGGGCGTCCTCCGCCTCTTCCCCGTCCCTGACCAAAGTGGCCTCCGACAGTTGGACTGCTTACCTTATTGAGTTGCCCCTTCTTAAGTAGTTCAACCACATCTTTTACGGTTCCTGATTGGGCTGTGTAAATGTCTACACCTGCACCTGATAACGCCATGTGTGCGTTTGGTCCAAAATGCCCACTAATGACCGCTTTTACTCCTAGGGATGCTACTTTCTGTGCGGCTCCTATGCCAGCGCCGTGTGCCGCTGAAACACTCATGTTGGCTACTGGTTGTGCTTCCATTGTATCTGTGTCCACGATTAGGAAAACACCGCATCTTCCAAACCTTGGATCCATCATCGAATCAACAGTGTTACCTGTTGAACTTACTGCTACTTTCATTATTCTACCCTCTTCTGTATCTCAGCCACTATCTCGGAGAAAACCTTGGCTGCAGGAGAATCCGGGTGACTCACCACGAATGGGTTCCCAGAGTCGCTGTCTGCTGCGATCCTTGGGTCCATTGGTATGCTGCCTAGCAAGTCAACGCTCATCTCGTCGCTTACCTTGGCTCCGCCACCCTTGCTGAATACCTCGATCATTTCCCCGCAGTGTGGGCAGATCATGCCTGCCATGTTCTCAACGATGCCGAAAACTGGTACATTCATCTGTCTGGCGAATGTAACTGCTTTTTTGACTACTCCTTGGCTTACCTCGCTTGGGATAGTAACGATAACCACTCCATCCATCTCGGGTAAAAGCTGAAGTATGCTTAGGCTCTCATCGCCTGTACCCGGCGGTAGGTCAACCAAGAGATAATCCAGTTCTCCCCAAGCAACCTCACCGAGGAACTGCCTGATTGCCCCCATCTTGAGTGGACCCCTCCAAATAACGGGGCTCTCATCGCTGGGCAAAAGGAAATCCATGGATACCGCTTTGATTCCGAGAGGGCCTTCTGCTGGCCCTATTCCGGCTGGTCCTGCCTCAAGTTTGCTTCCTTTGAGTCCAAGCATCTTTGGTACACATGGGCCTGTGAGGTCTGCGTCAAAGACTCCTACTTTTTTTCCGCTTTTTGCTAGTGCTATTGCTAGGTTTACGGTTACTAGAGTTTTTCCGACGCCTCCTTTTCCGCTAATTACTGCGATTTTGTGTTTGATTTGCATCATTTTCTCTTTGATTAGGTCCTTCTCTTGGTTCTTTTTCTCCCAAGGATTAGCTACATCGTTGTTTTCTGTCAAGGCTTTGTCCTCTTTTAGTCTAGCTTAAATCGAGTATTAATCGTGCTGATACACATAAAGGCTTCTACATTAACTCAAGCATCTTAACCCGTAGATCTTCCTCGTTCAAAACACCCACAAGCTTCATCTTATCCATATTATCAACCACCCAGACGCATGATACCTCTAATTCGATGAAATACTCTAAGGCATGTTGAAGGCTATCTTCTTTCGTTAATACCACCGGGTGTTCCATCGGTAGATAACCTATCTGTAAACTTCTCTTGGGTTGTGTTACCAAGTCCTCAAGGTCCATCTGTCCAATAACTCTTCCACGCCGAGTAACAGGAAACTCCCTGTTTCTACAGCCCTGTATCGCCTTCATAGCTTCTCCAATCCTCATGCTTTCAGGTAAAGCAACAGGATCAGTCGCCATTATGTCTTCAACTTTCACTTCGTTAAATATCTCAGGGTTTCTCTGTTTCTTGATGAAATGGTAAAGAACATGCATTGCTTCCTCATCCTCAGTGAACTCATCGATTGGCTGTACATGGGAGTAGAAGCTGACATCTCGACTGATGAAGTAACTTGTCGCAGCAGCTACCAAAGTGAAAATTATGCTGCTTGGCCCAGCAGTCTCAGCCACAAAAGCAACACTGGTCAATAGTGTCTTGTTCGCAGAGGCTATGATAGACGCCATAGCCGCAACGATAAGTACCTGCTCATCAGGCACAGGAATAAACCGAATATACAAAGCACCAAGAACTGCACCAACATAGAGTGATGGAACAAAGACACCGCCACTACCCCCACTACTAAGTGTTACGCATGTAACAAACACCTTGAAGAAAAACAAGGCAAGAAGGAATCCTGTGCTCCAGTCTCCACTATTACCCGCAATGATTTCTTGAACAGTCTCATATCCAACACCTAACACTTCAGGCAGGAATAAGCCAATCACTCCTACGATTAAGCCGCCAATAACTGGTACCAAAATTGGTTGGATGCGCAGCCCCTCCTTCACTTCTTTCACAGCGTCAAAGAACCTGACGAAAAACGTGCCACCCAGCGCCATCAATACCCCAATCAAGAAGGCATGAAGCATAGCCCAAGGACTAGGAATCACAAACCGGGGAATCAAAGGAAAGAAAGTATCAGTTCCCATGAAGTTTACAGCCACAAGATAAGACGAAATGCTAGCTAGTGTAGCCGGGATAAACGCCTTCCGGGTAATGTCCCTTTTATATGGAATTTCAAGTGCAAACATGATGCCAGTAAATGGAGCCTTGAAAATAGCAGACATACCAGCTGCTGCGCCGCTAATGAGAAAACGTTGTATCTCAGACGTATCAAGGTTCAATCTCTGAGCTAAAAGGGAACCAATTCCCCCTCCTAACAATAGACTCGGACCCTCGAAACCCGCGCTTCCCCCCACACCCATCGTTATAGTGGATGCAAGAGGCTCAAACAAAGTATCCTTAGCGGTCATTATTCCACCTTCAAAGTGGTATGCTTCTAGAAGCCGATGACTTCCACCCCCCGACTGTTTGGTGGTGCTATATTTCATAACCAACCAGTATGCAAGAGTCAAACCCGTCACCGGAAGAATGATCACGAATAACTCATTCACGTGGTGCAAATACTCGGAGAAAAGATGCATGTAATGATATATTTCATGAACAGCAACGCTGAGAAAACCAACTGTTATTCCGAGTACGACGCTGATTCCTGCTAAATATATGTAATCATTCAACGAATCCGTTGATATATGATCTCCCAACCACTCCCTCAGTTCAGCGATGTAACTAGACATAGCTTTCCCTGAAAACGGGTAAATGGATAATCTTTTCTTTTTTAGATCAAGAATCGCAACATTTTAGACAAACAACGAACAGAAGAAAATGGTACAAGCTTGACACCCAAAAGCCTCATAGAAAAACTAACAAGACAACTGTCTCCAAAACCATGGAGCCACGCACAAGCAGCAGTCGCCATACTCGTCAAGCCAAAACAAAACGACATAGAACTCTTCCTCGTGAAACGCGCAGAAGTAGACGACGACCCATGGAGCGGAGACATGGCGTTTCCCGGCGGAAAAAAGAACCTACAAGATCAGACACTAGTAGACACAGTAGAACGAGAAGTACTGGAAGAGACCAACATCGATCTCCACAAGATAGACGTCATAGGATTCATGGAGCCAATCTACTCATCAGTACGAAAAAGCCTAGCAGTACAACCTGTAGTCTATAGATTCGATGAATACCCTGATGTCCACCTAAACTATGAGCTAACAAAATACCTCTGGGCACCACTAAGCGAGATAAAAAACGGGAAAACAGAAGCCATCGTAAAAGGATGGGAAGGCCCAGTCTATCAAGTTCAAGGAGAGACAGTCTGGGGGCTAACATTCCGAATGCTTGAAAAGATGCTAAAATTATTGGATGATGACTAGAGCATCTCCCTCAAAGCCACCGCAACCTGTCCGGGTAACTCTCCTACAGAGACTCCTGCATTACTCAGTGCATCCATCTTGCTCTTAGCCGTACCAGTTGAGCCCTGAATAATAGCCCCAGCATGCCCCATCCGCTTACCAGGAACAGCAGCACGCCCGGCGATGAAGGCAGCAACAGGCTTCGTGAAACCACCCTCCTTGATGAACTGTGCAGCACGCTCCTCCGCGTCTCCACCTATCTCACCGATAAGTGCAACTGCCTTAGTCTCCGGGTCTTCTTGGAACCATCTCAATAGATCTATGTAATCAAGGCCAACAACCGGGTCACCACCAAGCCCAACGCAAGTACTCTGACCAAGCCCCGCACGGGTAATATGCGCAGCGATCTCATAGAACAAGGTCCCGCTGCGACTTATCACGCCGACATGACCCCGCTTGAAGACCTGTGCAGGCATAATACCCATCTTGGACTCACCAGCCTTGATGACACCCGGCGTATTTGGGCCGACAACCGTTACATTCTTCTGTTTTGCCCTAGCCACCAGCTCAATACTATCCCTCACTGGAATCCCCTCCGTAATAACCACCACAGGGTCCAACTCAGCCTCAATGGACTCTAGAGCCGCATCCAAGGCGAAAGGAGCGGGAACAAAAATGATACCAGCATCGATGCTATGATTCTCCTGAGCCTCCCTAACCGTATCATAAACCGGCACACCCTCGGCCTCCTGTCCTCCCCTACCAGGCGTAACACCAGCAACTATCCTCGTACCATACTCCTTCATGAGACGCGTATGAAAACGACCCTGATCACCAGTGATACCCTGAACCACGACGCGGGTATCCTTATCGATAAACCTAGCCACTACACGGTCCCCCCTGCAAGCTTCACAGCTTGTTCAGCGGCCTCCTCCATCGAATCCAGCGACTCAATTCCATTATCCTTGAGAATAGCCTTGCCCTCCTCCTCTTTCGTTCCCATCATACGAACAACTATTGGCTTACTAACACCGAGTTCTCTCCGAGCCTCAACGATACCCTCCGCTGTGTAATCACACCTTGTTATCCCACCGAGAATATTGACGAAGAGAGCTCTGGTTCGAGTATCACCGAGTACAAACTCAACAGCCTTTCTGATCCTCTCAGGAGTCGCCCCTCCACCGAGGTCCAGAAAATTCGCAGCCTTGCCACCATGGAGCATCACAGTGTCAAGGGTAGCCATGGTTAAACCCGCTCCATTCCCGATTATACCAATGTCCCCGTCAAGCTCCACATAAGTCAAGCCCTGTGACCGCGCCTCCATCTCCCTCTCAGTAAGCTCCCCCTGATAACTCTCTAGGAGACGCGTCTCAAGCCCCTTATGGCGGAACAAGGCATTATTATCGACATTGAGCCTTGCATCAGCAGCCAAGAAACCATCCTCAACCTCAACCAAGGGATTAATCTCTGTAAGCTCAGCGTCCATCTCAACCGCGAGTGAAAAAAGCTTGGAGACAAACGATGCGAACTTCCTCATCAACCCATCCCTATAACCCAGTTTCGAGGCGATGTAATTCGAGTGAAAACTCTGCAGACCAATCAATGGATCAACATAGAATCTAACAATCTTCTCCGGCGAACATGCAGCAACCTCCTCGATATCCATGCCACCCTCACTGGAGGCAAGCACCACATACTGCTTCCTATCCCTATCAATAGTAACCCCAAGATAGACCTCATTCACTATGTTGACTTTCTCCTCAACATACAGCTTTTCGACTCTCAGACCCTTGATGGTCATACCAATCAATTGTTCAGCTACATTAGCAGCTTCCTCAGGAGTATCAGCAAATCTTACCCCTCCCGCCTTTCCTCGACCACCAACAGGCAGCTGCACCTTAATGACCACAGGCTTACCAAGAGACTCAACAAAGGCTCTGGCTTCCTCTGGGGATTCAACCATCCGCCCCACCGGAGTAGGAATCCCGTATTTCTTGAAATATTCCTTAGCTTCGTATTCTAGAAGCTTCAACATCCTCACCTATAGTATGAGGTACATGTCTGCCGGGCTAATATTGGTTCTGGGAACATACCTACTTTATTTTCTCCAAAAGAACTCTGGGAAGTTTCAATTTCGGATCATATGGAACAAGAAAAGAAGTAACAGCCCTAAGAGCCTCAAAAGTAATCTCCCACTGCCTCTCAACAACATCAACTCCTTTTACCTTGTCCCTCCTCAAAACCATTGGAACCTCATGCACTATATCATCATCCGCTCCAGTCAGGTTAAAGTTCACAGCATCCCTTGGATCAAGCACCAAGACAAACGAAATTGACTCGCGAATCTTAATCGATATAATCTTGTCTAATAACAAAATGTAGCTGCCCAAAGAGAGACTCTTAATCTTCAGAGGCTCCATTTTCCTAATCTCATCGTCCGAGACCTCAGTTCTATTCCTGAAAAACCATCTCTTATTAACCCTAAGAAACACCAATTGCCGCCCAGCTATAACCAGCCTGTACCTTTGATGGCGACCCATGAACCTGGGTTTCACAAAATCATCGAGAATAACAACATCAGATTCTCTCAGCTCAGCATCTACCCCGTCGCCAGTATCACACAACGTATAATCAGAAATCGAATATCCAAAAGGATAAGAAGTTTTCTCACCAAAACTCAGCCAATCGCAAGCTCCCACCTATCTTAAATTATAAACACACTAACTAACCCCATGGACAAATCCGCAATTAAAAAGAAAACCCTAGAAGAAATCGATCGAAGAGCAGAAGAAATCATAGACTACGCAACAGCAATCTGGAAATACCCAGAACTCGGTTTCAAAGAATTCAAAACAGCCAAACTAACAGAACAAAAATACGAAACCATGGGCTGGAAATACGAGAAAGAAATAGCCATCACAGGAAGCAAAGCATACCTCAAAGGAGACAACTCAAGACCAACCATCGGAATCATAGGAGAACTCGACTCCCTCCACATCCCAGCCCACCCCGAGGCTCACCCAGCATCAGGTAATGTCCACGCTTGCGGTCACCACAGCCAAATGGCTGCCATGCTAGGAGCAGGATATGGCCTCGATGTAGTCAAAGAACATCTAGCAGGCGATATCGTAATGGTAGCTGTACCCGCTGAGGAATACATCGAGATCGATTACAGAAACAGACTGAGAGAAGAAGGAAAACTAGAGTTCTTCGGAGGCAAACAGGAATTCATTCACCTCGGAGCAATGAAAGACATAGACATCTGCATAGGTAGCCACAGCGCAATGGATCAGACAGAGCTAATCGGAGTCGGCGGCAGCAACAACGGATTCATAGGAAAACTCGTCCATTATATCGGAAAAGAAGCCCACGCAGGAGGAGCACCCCACAAGGGAATAAACGCCCTAAACGCCGCCATGATGGGTCTCATGGGCATCCACGCCAACAGGGAAACCTTCAGAGACGAGGACACCATCAGAGTACACCCCATCATAACAAAAGGCGGAGAAATAGTAAACAACGTACCCGCAGACGTAACCATGGAGAGCTACGTCAGAGGAAAAACCGTCGAAGCCATAAAAGACGCCAACACCAAAGTAAACAGAGCACTAAAAGCAGGAGCCATGGCCGTCGGAGCAGAAGTAGAGATACATGATCACCCAGGCTACATGCCCTACACACGCGACTCCAACCTAGAGAAAGTAATCATCAAATCAGTGACAGAGCTCTATGGAGAAAATGAGATCAAACACAGGGGCCACAGCACAGGCAGCACAGACATGGGAGACTTCAGCTGCATCATGCCAACCACAAGCATCGGAATGACAGGAACAGAAGGCGCAGGACACAGCAGACACCTCAAGATAACCGACCCAGTAAAACAATACATAGTACCAGCCAAAGCAATCGCAGTAACCATCATAGACCTGCTCTACGACGAAGCAAAAGAGGCAAAACAAGTAATAGAAAACTTCACACCCACCATAAAACGCTCAGACTATACACGATTCATGAAAAAACTCATAGAATAACACAATTAACTCAATAAACCTATAACCACAACACCCCTTTTTCATCACAGATGGAGTACCACGAGATAGCCCCAGGCGAAAAAATACCAAAAATAGGACTAGGAACATGGGGCATGGGCGGCAAACAGATCGAAGACCACAGATGGGACACAGAGAACATAACAGTCATCAGGATGGCCATCGACCTCGGATTAACCCACATCGACACAGCGGAATACTACGGAGCCGGACACTGTGAAGAAATAGTCAGAGAAGCCATCGAGCCATATAACCGAGAATCATTATTCATAACCACAAAAGTCTGGCGAACAAACCTACACCATGACAACCTAATCAAAAGCATGAGAGCCAGCCTTAGACGCCTAAACCAAGACTACGTCGACCTCTACCTCATCCACTGGCCCAACTATCAGATACCCATCAAAGAGACAATGCAAGCCCTCGAGCAATGTGCACAAGAAGGATACACAAGATACATCGGGGTAAGCAACTTCTCAGCCAATCTAATCCAAGAAGCCCAAACACACCTCAAAGAACACTACCTGATAGCAAACCAAACAGAATACAGTCTACTAGAACAAAAACCAAAAACAAACTTACTACCATATCTCAGAGAAACAAAAAGAACCCTAATAGCATACAGCCCCCTAGCGAGGGGAATCCTACCTAACTATGAGAACCAAAAACTAGCAGAACTCGCTAAAAAATATGAAAAATCAAAAACACAAGTCGCCTTAAACTGGCTAACTTCTCAAAAAAACGTAGTTATAATCCCCAAATCCAGCAACCCGATACATCTACTGGAATTCATGGACTCAACGGGATGGGTGATGAAACATGAGGATAGAATTGAGCTAGCTAACAGCCTCATTTAGTCCTTTCGCTACGCCTCCGATAAGCCGTAGCACCATTAGACTCGTCGGACTCCTCTTCCTCATCTTCATTCTCGTCTTCATATTCATCATCTTCCTCGTAACCCCTTATCTTGTCAATTAATCCCGTCTTCTGTACAATCACCACAAGGATTACGACTCCAAGGCCAATCGGGATGTACATGAGGGGAGGATCAAGGAATTTCATAGCCTGATACTGAACGATATCGATTGGCGTCAGCTTATTGACCTCAAATGTTACCATTTCTCCCTGCGAGGCATCATAGAGTTCTGTGACCTTCAATTGGGGAAGCATATCCCAGTTACCAACAACCTCCGGAACAATTGACACACTGAACACTCCATTTCTGTCGGAGACAGCCGTTTCTGTGAAGCTGGTATCTGGTGAAACAAAGATGAACTCGACCTCCAAACCACTCACCGGAGGAATAATTCGACCCGACACAGTCATCGAGCGTTCAACTTTCACAGGAGCAGTCTCAATCTCGGTCTCTACTGCAAGTTTTCTTTTATCAACCCTGAAACTCTTTTCCCTTGAGACCGCGCTGTGATAGTCCTCATCACCTGCATAACTTAATGTAACATCATAGTCCCCGATCTTTGTGGGTTTATAATCATAGGTGAATATCCCGTCCCCATCAGTCTGAATATTAATAGAATTCGTAGTACCACCATATTCGATATTAAGTTTTAAATTAATGGAGGGCTTGGTGGCCGCACCTGTGATCTTCACGGTCTGTCCACCCTGGATAACGCTTCCCGATACCCCGAAATCAATCTCAACCTTATTCATAACCGTGAAACCGCCCTCTATAAGACCCCTATTATCGATCTCATCAACAGCGTGAACCCTATACTCCACTTCATCATGAAGCTCAAATGATGGTAATGCCGCTAACCAGTAATCTGTCTTATCAATGAGTTCAACACTATCCGATGATTTCCATCCATCAGTCGTATATTCTATCCACATTGAATCAATATCTGCGGCTGACTCAGCCTCGACTTTAATCAAAGTAGTATCGCCAGTATAACCAACCTCAGGCTGATCAACAAGCGTAAGATTAACTGCATTATATTCTGTTTTTAAGTAAAACTCTATTTCTCCATCAAAATACTCAGCAAGAAGAACCAGATAATAATAGATATTTCCACTCGGGTTAACATCATCTAATGACATTATTTTTCTCATATCCACCCCTGCTGATTCACAGCTAATCCTCAAATCAGGGAATCTGAATCCATCAATCTCGGTGTTATATCCTCCATAACTTCCACTAACTCCATCCTCATACAGTCTCGCGCCTAGTGGTACGCCGACATCCTGTATACTGTACCCTATATCATTCTCGTGATTGGCCATAGGATATACTCGGGCTTCATACATATCGAGCCCAGTAATTCCCTCCGCTGGTACAGGATCTGGGACCTTAATGTAAAGTAGAAACTCTGGTTCAGTGGTGTTAAACTCATATCCTATTTTATATCCTGAGGGATACTCTGCGCCTACGTTTGGTTTTCCAAATAATTCCTTTTTGTAGACTGTATTCATCTCGATGTGTTCGATTATTAAGAAATCAGCTGGGTCTGCTCTGTTGGGTGCGCTGTCTTCTGGGTCATTGTAGATTAGGAACCGGTAGGTTCCAGTCTGGCTTGGAACGAAAAACTGATGCTTAGCATCGTTTGCTACCTGTTCTGGTAGTCCCGCTGATTCAGTGTTTATGGATAC
>CAZVMT010000028.1:0-19159 GCA_964628765.1 uncultured Candidatus Bathyarchaeia archaeon
TGTAGGAATTTTACGCATCCTTTGAATTTATATGAAAAAATGTTTGAAAAACGGTTTAGGGGTATTCCGCGAGTAATGTCTCACGAGTTTCCTCATCCAGCGGTCCTTCTCCGTCTACGATGTCATGGAATGTCGCGAAGACTCTTTCCAGTTTCCTCCAGTCGGGTACATAGACCCTGCTAAACCAGACCCTGCTGCTGTCAACGTCCTCGTCCTCGATCTCCCACCTGTACTCGTCGATGCGTTCCTCGCTTAAGACGTGAGCGTGTCCATAGGGTCCTTCGTGTTCTGGTGCCTCTAGTGCCATGACTCCGTCTGCTCCGTGGGCGAATGCGTATAGTATGTGTTCTTTCTTGAGGCGTGCTAGGCTCGGTAATGGTATGATGCGTATGCTGCTGGGGTATGTTAGGCGAGCTAGCCCCGCTAGGTCAACCGCTGTGTAGGCGATCTCTTTCTCCACGAACGCCAGTATCTTGAGTTCTGCGTTGCTTCCCTCAAGGGCGCCTCTGATGTTTGCCTTGAGCTGTGCGTCTGTGAGTCCCTGCTGGTCTAGAGCATTTTCTTCACAAGCCGGGATACAGGCTCCGCAGCCGCTGCACATGATCTCGTTGATTATCGGCAAGTCGTTCTCCATCGTTATCGCGTGTTCTGGGCAGACCTCTACACATGCCTCGCATGCTGTACATGCCTCAGGATCAGCAAGGAACGCCTTGTTTGGCTCGATCACGCGGTCTCCTCTGAGGAAGTTTACAACCTTCATGGCTGCTCCCTCTGCCTCTGCTGTTGTGCTCTGGATATCCTTTGGCCCAATGATTGTACCTGCTGCGAATATTCCATCGCGTTTGGTGCTCACGGGGTCGAGCTTGGGGTGGCGCTCAAGCACAAACTTGTCCTCATCTGAGGGTACGCGAAGTGATTCAGCGAGCTTAAGCGACTCCTCAGAAGCCACTATTGGAGGAGCTAACACGACTAGATCAGCTGGGTACTCCAGCATCCTGTTGAGCATCATGTCCTCGCTCCTCACGAGAACATGATCGTCCTCGGGAACGATCTCGGTAACCTTGCCTTTGACGAACATGGCTCCTTTTTCTTGGGTTGTCCTGTAGAACTCCTCGTAGCGTCTCCCGGGTGCCCTGATGTCAATGTAGTGAATGGTTACGTTAAGTCCCCTGTCTCGCAGTAGCTGCGCCTGTTTCAAGCTGTACAGGCAGCATACCCTGCTGCAGTGGGGTCTTCCCACCTCGGTGTCTCGGCTACCAGCACATAGCACATAGGTGACGTTCTGCACCTCTTTACCAGTCTTGGGTACTACCACCATGCTTCCAGTTGGCCCGTTTACATCCAGTATCCTTTCCATTTCGAGGCTTGTGACTACGTTTGGATACTGTCCATATCCGTACTGGGGTAATCCACTGAGGTCATATAGCTCATAGCCGGTCGCCAGCACTATGGCTCCTACCTTCAGCTCAATCTCTTTACCGGGGTCATTGATGTCGATGGCTTTTGCTGGGCATATTTTCTCGCATGCTCCACATTTGATGCATGCATCGTAGTCTATCGTGTAGATGCTTGGCACTGCCTGTGGGAACGGCCTGTAGATGGCTTTCCTCTGCTGGAGTCCCTCATTGTACTCATCGAGTGCCTTACCGGGGCAGACCTGATTGCACTGTCCACACCCGATGCATTTCTCAGGATCAACACCTCTGGGCTTGACCCATATCTTGACGTTGAAGTCACCGGGAACCCCTGTTATCTCTTTTACCTCGCTGTAGCTGAGTAGGTTGATGTTTTTCCCCTGGCTGACTTGGGCCATCTTGGGGGTCAATATGCATTGGCTGCAGTCCAGTGTTGGGAATACCTTGGGGAACTGGATCATATGTCCACCAATGCTTGCCTCCTTCTCGACAAGGTGTACCTTCATCCCATACTCGTTGAGTCTGAGACTCGTCGTTATCCCTGCAACACCGCCTCCAATTACAAGTGCCTCTGGAACTACTTGCATCTTCTTGGACTCAAGCTCTGTTGACTCCTTGGCGCGTTCAACCGCACCCTTGACGAGATCAGTGGCTTTCTCTGTGGCTCCTTCATGGTCGTTCTTGTGAACCCAGCTGCACTGTTCCCTGATGTTCACCATCTCTAGGAAGCCCTGATTGAGGCCCTCTTCCTCAAGGTTACTGAGGAACGTGGTGTGGTGCATCTTGGGTGTGCAGCACGCTAGTACCACTCGGTCGAGTCCCTTCTCCTTGACCATCTTTCTGATATTATCGACGCTGGGCTTGCTGCAGAGATAGCGTTCAACAGTGGTGACCTCGACATCGTCGCCCAGAGACTCTACTACCTTCTCTGTATCGACTACGTCACCTATGTTTCCGCCGCACTCGCAGACCCATACGCCTATTTTTGGTTTTGACATTGTTTTTTCCTACAGTAGTTTTAGGTGGTGTTCGAGGGTTTTCTTTCCCCTGTATTCTGGGAGGAGCATGGGGCTCTTGCGGTCTGTCTTGACTCCAGATTCCTCTAACAGTTTTTCGTACTTGTCAACATGGTCGAGGTTGAGTTTGCCGATTGTGGCTGTCTTCGCTCTCTCCGCCGCTGCTTTTCCCGCTCTCCTGCCGAATACGTAGAGGTCTAGCTGGCTGTTTCCCATCAGCCTATTTTTACCATGGACTCCACCACATACTTCTCCAGCCGCGAAGAGTCCGGGCACTCCTGTCTCGCATTTTACGTTAATGTGCACGCCCCCGTTCTGGTAGTGGAGTGTCGGGAATACCAGCATGGGTTCCTTGCGGATGTCTATGCCAAACTTGTGATAGTTTCTTAGCATGGCCGCGAACTCGCGCTCAATGGTTCCTTCCCCGTTGATGATATCGATTAAGGGGGTGTCTAGCCAGACACCGATCATGCCTGATGGTGTTGTGATTCCCTTCTTCTTACCATAGCATTCTCTGATGAGCGCCGATGCCTCAACGTCCCTCGTCTCCAGTGGGTAGACGAATAACTCGCCGTCAACGTTCACTGGCTGTGCTCCCCTTCCCCTAAGCTTCTCTGTACATAGCTGTCCCACGATCTGCTCTGGGTAAGCTGAACCTGTTGGGTGGAACTGGGTGCTATCCAAGTGAATGAGTTCTGCACCGGCTCTATACGCCATTACTATGCCGTCTCCAGTGGCGCCGTAATGATTGGTGGTTTCAAAGCCCTGTATGTGTAGTCGCCCGAATCCACCAGTGGCTAGGATGGTTGATTTGGCTCTCGCTATCTTGTATTCATCGCTGTCTAGGTCATAGAGGAGGGCTCCTCCAACCTGTCCTTTATCGTCTTTAAGGAACTCCACTGCAGCTGTTAGCTCAACGTATCCTATCTCACGGTTGATCACTTCATCCATGAGTACCCGGGTGATCTCCATCCCAGTATAGTCCTTGCAGCTGTGCATTCTTCTCCTGCTGGTTCCTCCCCCCGGAGCCAACTGCATTGTTCCATCAGCTAGCTTATCATATCTTACTCCAAGTTCCTCATGCCACTTGATTACATCTGGTCCATCCTTGACCATGGCCTCAACGAGCCCTGGATCATTATAGTAGTGACCGCCACCTATGATGTCCAAGTAGTGGAGTGTTGGGCTGTCGAATGGTGCGTCCGCTGCCTGTATGCCTCCTTGGCTCATCTTGCTGTTGGCGTCTCCGAGTCGAAGTTTCTGCGCTATGAGTATCTTGTCTGGTGCGATTCCGCTGTCATGTGCTAGTATCGCGGCGCTCAGACCTGCTCCCCCCGCGCCTATGATGAGTATGTCCACATCATAATCGATCTTATCGAGATCGATCTCAGATGTATCCACGATGCTGTGAGCCTCTAGTTGATCAACCACCTCATGAGGCATCAGCAATCCCTTGTTGTGCCCTACCTTGAGTTCTCTTTTCTGGTCCATCTTCCAGTCGGGGTGATAGTCTTCGAGTACCTTCTGCCGCTCCTCTGGGGTCATGGGGGTGTATTTTTTACCCAGTCTCTCTGATCGCGTTGAGGCGACTTTCATGAGGCTTTCTTTCATGTATTCCGGGTATCCGCTCTCGTAGTCACTCACTGATATCAATCTCCCTGCTGTTGTATCGCTTTGCAAGCTCTTCCTTGCTCGCCTTCATCAAAACATCAATCTCCTCATCGTAGACTCCTTCCTCAATCTCCTTTACACGGTCGAGCACATGCTGGCTGGGGCCCTCAATATACTTGGCGTTCAACCTCCTCGCCAATGTACCCACGTTGTAGGGTACTATTTCCGCTGGGCATCGTACTGCGCAGAGACCGCAGCTGATGCAGTCAAAGCTGAGCTCAGCAGTCTTGGCGATATCTCCCCTGAGCGCTGTCTGCACATAATCCATCACCATCAGGTCCTGTGGACACGCCTTGGTGCATGTGTTGCATGCTAGGCATCTGCTTACCTCTGGGTAATACTCCAGTATGGTGTTGGCGTCGGGTTTGAGCTCGTTGATGTTATAGGTTTTTTTCTCAGCTGGGTTGAACGGTATCTGGGCGATATACATGCCGTCCTCAACTATCTTCTGGCACGCCAAAGCGCCCTCCAGCTTGTAGCTTCCCTTTGTCCTATAGAGGGTCGCGCAGGCGCCGCAGTAGCCTCCCCGGCACCCTGATCCTCTTCGGAACTGGTGCCCAGCGTATTCCATAGCCTTGGTTATGGTTAGGTCGCCCGGCACCCTGTACTTCTTTCCCATCACATAGATGGTGACCATCTCATTTGTTGCTTCCATATCTATCTCTCCATTAGGCCCATCTCCGCTAGGAGGGGCGTTGGGTCCGGCTTGTTAGCCGTGAACGCAGTTGCCTCTTCATCCAACCCAAAGGCTAGCGCCATGAGCTGTGTGAAGTAGACAACTGGTATTGATTCAAAACTTGGGTACTGTTTCTTTATCTGGGTCTGCCTCGGCCCCAGATTATATTCGCAGAGGGGACACGCGGTGACCAAGATGTTGGCTCCTGCGTCCTCTGCTTGTTTGAGTATGTTGTGGCTTAGGTCTGCCACTGCTTCCTTCATCTGGATTGTGTGGTAGCTTCCGCAGCATTTCTGTTTATGACTGAAATCCACTACCTCAGCGCCCAGAGCCTCAGTTAGGTCTTCTAGTATAGTGGGGTTATCGGTGTCGTCTATGCCGACTCCTCTGGGTCTGAGTAGCAAGCATCCATAGTAGGGTGCCACCTTGAGTCCAGTGAGGGGTTTCTTTACCGCTGCCTTAACCTTGTCCCAACCCTCATCTCGTAAAACTTCAAGCAAGTGTACTATCTCGACTTGTCCACTGTATTTTATATCCTCTCGGTACATGATATCGTGGATTTTCTTTTTCCTGTCGCTGTCAGTGTTGAAGATTTGGTTGGCTCGTTTGAGGGTGTTGTAGCACATGGCGCAGAGGGTTATCATCTTCTTGTTATCCACCTTGCCTTGTTCCTTCAACTCCTCGACCCGTATCATGTTACGGATGGGAGCCAAGTGGTGCATAACATCATCAGTCGCCAAGGCGTGCACAGTTCCGCAGCAGTTCCAGCGATCAGGCTCAACCAGTTCGATTCCTAGAACCTTAGATGAGGCGATGGTCGAGTCCTCGAAGTTTTTAGCCGTGGTTTTTAGTGTGCATCCAGGGTAGTATGTGTATCTTGTCATGCCGTTAATTTCCTCTGGTTGCTAATTATCGCGATTTGGGGTAGTTCTCTGAGTTCCTCCTGTGTTAAGTCGTCAAGGCTCACCCTGTTGTACTTCTTACGAAGCACCAGTTGCCTCAACGCCTCCATGACATTCGCAATGTCTATCCCCCTTGGGCACCTGACCTCGCAGTTGAAGCAGGTCATGCATGTCCATATGGTCTTGGATTCGAGGGTTTCCTCCAATCCAAGTTGCACCATCCTTATGATTTTTGAGGGTAAATAGTCCATTTCCTGTGTCATTGGGCAGCCGCTGCTGCATGCTCCACATTGGAAGCAGAGGTCTACGTTTTCTCCGCTAAGCTCATTGACCCGGTCCTTGAAGCTGTTATCGCCGGGTGTGAAGCGTAGAATCTGATTTGACCCGAATGAAGACATCTCTACTTGATTCGCTTTGTAAATAATAATATTTTTGAATATTTACAATCTTTACTATTTTATTTATTTTTACGCAATGTCGTTGTTTTTACCCTATTTTCTTTCCTTTTGATCTTATACTGACTAGATACATGTGATTATGATCATTTTCCCGTGTTTTCATTAATCATTTGTAAACGGCTTCATTTTTTATTCATTCCAAAAACTCTAAACCATTGATACCATGATCTATCTTGATAAACTTGGAGCATTACCTAAAAACACCAGTAGCTGAAGCCGATATACGAAAGCTCAAGGCTGGTGACTTGGTGTATATCACTGGCACTGTAATCACTGCCAGAGACGAGGCACACCTCAAGGCGCTAGAGCTGCGCAAAGAGGGAAAAGAGCCTCCCGTGAGTTTCACTGGGAGGGGAGTATTTCACTGCGGCCCAATCATGAAGAAGGATGACTCGGGCAAGTGGACCGTTGTTGCTGCTGGACCCACCACCAGCGCACGCATGGAGATATTCCAGGACAACTTCATCGAGGCTTTCAAACCCGCAGTAATCATAGGAAAAGGAGGAATGGGGGAAAGAACCAGTAAGGCATGCCAGAAATACGGATGCGTCTACGGGGCATTCACCGGAGGAGCAGCGTTGCTCGCAGCCCGCGGTATCAAAGAAGTAGAGAATGTGTTCTGGCTGGAGGAGCTGGGCATGCCCGAGTGCCTCTGGGTCTATAAAGTAGAGAACTTTGGACCCATGATTATCACCATCGATACCCATGGGGCTAATCTAACCGCCGATGTTGGAGCGAAGGTGAATGCGAACCGTGACAGGATAATGGAGGAGATGAAGAAATGAGCAACCTGGAGAAAGTAGTTGAAGACACGGCTGTAGAGTTACTCAGGATCGCAGCAACTGAGCTGCCTCATGAGTATGTTGAGGAGATGGGGCGACTAATGAAAGATATGAGTGGAGCTGGAGGCAAGGCACAGCTAAAAAACATACTTGAAGACGCTGACTTAGCCCGAAGCGGATCAAAACCCATGTGCCAAGATACTGGCATCGTCGCCTTCATGGTCAAACTAGGTGACGGGTTCCCACTGCGATCAAACCTCAAAGAGATACTAGTTGAGGCAACTAAGAGAGCCACGGAACAAGTACCCCTCAGACCCAACGCCGTGGATATGTTCAAGGGAAATACCAGAAACAACGTGGGATTGAACGGCTATGTACCCATCATCTACTGGGAGCTAGTTCCCGGCGACAAACTTGAGATCATAGCCATGCCCAAGGGAGGTGGAAGCACCAACGTCGCTGGGCACAGGATGCTCAAACCCGGACTGGGTATAACAGGAGTGAAACAATTCGTCGTAGAAGCAGTCGCCAAGGCGGGAAGCCTCGGCTGCCCACCATACTTCGTAGGAGTAGGCGTGGGGGGAGGCGAGGACCTGTGCATGAAGCTAGCCAAGAAAGCCCTACTGAAGCCATTCAAGGTACGGAGCAGTAACCCTGAGGTGGCCGCGATAGAGGAGGAACTCTACACGAAGCTAAACGAGTTGGAGATCGGTGCCATGGGTCTGGGTGAAGGACCCAGCGTGCTCGATGTTCACGTTGAGATGGCGGCGCGTCACCCAGCCAGTCTACCGGTAGGTGTGGTTATCAGCTGCTGGGCGCTCAGGCACGCGAAAGCTACTATCGGTGCTGATGGCTCGGTTATGATCGATACCAGCGCCTAGTTTTTTATAACACGGGTTCATTGAACCCATTATATTGTCATCGCTATGGAACCTCACAATCGAGTCCCTGAGCTGGATCGAGTTACAGCGTCTCAACGAAGAAGCGGCAATAAAAAAGACGGTAAAACAGCTGAGAATAGACGATAAGAAGCTTGTAGATGAGGCGAGGGGGCTCGTCTATGAGACGGTGCGAAGGCTGAATACCATCGACTTCATCTTGGATGAATCATTGGAGCCACTTAGTCTGGGGGATTTAAAGTTGGGTATGAGGAGCTTCCTCAGGCTCTACACATATCTCGTCCATTACTCAGCGGGCTCATTTGAGAAAGCCAATGAACTGGTTGAGCACGCCTTGAACCTGTTCCCAACCCGGGAATTCAGACAGGTGAAGAACATCCCAGATATTGTCCCCTTGATAGAGGTTCCATTTGACGAGATAACGGATACCCAGAGGCTCGCGTACAAATACTTTCACCCATCCTGGTATGTTGATTACCTCTACAACACATTTGGGGAAGAGTTAACCGAGAACCTCATCAAACACGTGGATTACCCAAAATATCTCCGATTGAACACCCTCAAAGCCAGTAGTATATCCCTGGATAGGTTATTTGAAGAAGGCTATCAACTATTATCAGAACCAGAGCTATCGAATACATATCGGCTGCTCGACGATGAAACGGTCACAAAGACACAGGAATACAGGGGTGGAAGCATTATAATGCAGGACAAGGCGAGCATCCTCATGGGGGAGATAGCCAACCCGCGACCAGGTGATACTGTCTTGGATGTCTGCGCAGCCCCTGGAGTAAAGACCAGTCATTTGGCTCAGCAGATGGAGAACAATGGGAGAATAGTCTCGGTGGATTTCGATAAGCGGAGATTGAGGAGCTGGGAACGGTTAATGAATCGACTTGGAGTAGAGAACGCTGAGCCTGTTCTCGCTGATGCATCAAAACCTGGGTCTATCCCGATGATCGAGGCGGATTTGGTGGTAGTAGATCCCCCGTGCACTGGAACCGGGTTATTCCATCGTAACCCCAGCGGTAAGTGGCGGTTGACCTCCCACAGTATCGATAACATGTCTAGGCTGCAGACTCGAATACTCCTGAATTCAGCCAAGTATCTCAGAGATGGGGGGGCTCTCGTCTACAGTACATGCAGCGTTACGGTTGAGGAAAACGAGGGAGTAATACAGAGCCTACTTGAGAAATACCCAGAGTTTAGGCTAGTTGAATCAACCCCACGGTTAGGTGATCCCGGGCTCAGGGAAATGAGTCTAGCCCAGAGACTCTATCCATATAAACATGCATGCAACGGCTTCTTCATCGCCAAGCTTGTGAAGGATATATAGGCTGCGAGTAGGGAATACTGGCTATGCATGTTAAGGTCCGGCTGATGGGGGTTCTAAGGGGAACCAGTGGAGTCAAAGACTCTTTGCTGGACGTTCCAGTGGGCTCTACGGTCGGGACGTTGATTAAAAAACTCATACTGGATGGCGGGGGATTGAGCACGGAATTCTGGGATGGATCCGTTAACAGCCCAAGTCCAAATGCTTTGATCTTGGTCAACGGCGTTGAGATAAAGAACCTTGAGGGGATCGATACTCCGTTGAAGCCTGATCAGGAGGTTGTGTTGCTCTCGGTTGTTCATGGCGGCTAGTTTTTATCTCACCCAATCCAACACCTCAGCGATGTCAACCCCCTGCACACGATGTAACAATAAACCCTCAACTTATCATAGGGAATACTCGGGGGAACGACTGTGCCCGGACTGCTTCAACGAGACCCTTCTGGAGCGAGTCAAGAAGACCATCAACAAGTACAAGATGTTTGAATGGAACAACCGCATCGCAATAGGAGTATCGGGGGGAAAAGATAGCCTGACATTGCTTCATCTCCTACACATGATCGAATCGGATAGACCCAACGCGGAGCTCATCGCGGTATGCATTGACGAGGGGGTCGCAGGTTACAGAGATGAAGCGTTACGGCTCGCGGAGAAAAACTGCAGAAAACTGGACATCGAGATGCATACACTGAGCTTCAGGGATCTTTTCGATGAGACCATGGACGAGATCGCACATAAAGAACGTGAACTCGGTGCATGCAGCTACTGTGGGGTACTAAGACGCAGGGCATTAAACGAGGCAGCGAAACAGGTAGACGCAGATCGTTTGGCTACTGGTCATAACCTTGACGATATGGCTCAATCGGTTCTACTGAACATACTCAGAGGAGACACAAACAGGATAGACTCATTTAATCCTGGTGGGCAGCAGCTTGAAGACTATGTTCGCAGGGTCAAGCCCCTATGTGAGGTACCTGAGCGTGAGACCACCTACTACGCCTTCATCAATAACATGGAGTTTCAGAGCCTTCCATGCCCCTACGCTGATGAGGCTATGAGGTCGGATGCTCGCAGGTTCCTGAACCAGATGGAGCACAAACGCCCCGGAACAAAATTCATCGTTTACCAGACCGGGTTAAAGATACGTGGAGAACCAGAGAACCAAGTGATGAATCGATGCAGGATATGTGGAGCCCCTACGCCGGGAGAAATATGTCGAACCTGTGAGCTAACACGATCTTAACTTTTAATATCAGTTTAACCAACACCAAATTATGGAGTCTCTAATCAAACAAGGCCACTGCGCCTACTGTAAGACCGAGATCCGGGAAATCCTGAGTCAGGGTCCACACCCAAAGACAAAGGCGAAGTTTTGTCCTAACTGTGGGGCTCAGCTCTGGGCTATTCATAGCTGTGGGGCTCAAGTACGATACGAGGATAGGTATTGCCCTAAGTGCGGTGAGCCTAACCCAATCTATCTGGGAAATGATCCTGATTACTTCGCAGACGAGGTCATCTGAGGCTTTTCTTTTTTCTTCAAAGCTCTCTGTGTTGCTGCAATTAATTTCTCTGGGTCTACAGGTTTCATCAACAGTTCTCCGCTATCAGGGTTCTGCTGTATCTGGTCTTTGTAGTTGCTGTACCCTGTGACCATTATTATGCTGAGGTTATCATGAATTGACATCAGCTCCTCCACTAAGACATCCCCAAGCGTATCGGGGAGAGCCATATCAACTATGGCTAGATCGTAATGAAGTTTGTTCGCTTTTCTCATGGCATCTAGGGCATTGTAAGCTGTATCTACAATGTAGCCTTTCCCTTCTAGAATCATTTTAAATGTATTCACGATATTTCGGTCATCATCGACCACTAGAATATTTTGGGGTATGACTGATTGCGAGGGAGTCAGCTTTATCTCGGATTCAAGTTTTTTAATTTTTGGAGTGTAATATGTCACTATTTTCCTGATATTCTCCAGTTTGTCCTCTATCTTATCGAGCCTTTTTTCGTGCTCCTGAAGGATACGAAAAATGATGTCTTTCGAGTCCTCTTCTTTATCTTTGGACATATTACCCTCTACGATTCTGTTTGGCTCATCAAAAACAGTTGAAGTATTTTATAATGATCAGTTTAGGGTTCCAGATCATCATTCCATTATTTTTAGTGTCCTTTTAGTTGCCTCTATTAGGTCATCTGGGTTGACTGGTTTCATTAGGACATCAATGATCTTGAATTTCTTTTCCAGTTGCTCCCTGTAGTTGCCATATCCGGTTATCATTATTATTCTGAGTTTGTCGTTGATTGAGATGAGTCGTTCTGCTAATTCATCTCCGAGGGTGTCAGGTAGATTCATATCGATGATTACGAGGTCAAAGTGTAATCTACTTGTTTTTCTGATGGCATCAAGTGCGTTGCTTGAGGTTTCAACTTGATATCCTGCGCCATCAAGTATCATCTTGAACGTCCTCACAACATTGGGGTCATCATCAACAACCAAGATACTCTCATGGACATCAGAATGCTCAGATGCTTTTTTCCTAGCCTCAGATAGACCCTTAACCATCGGGGCGTAGCGTTCCATGACTTGCTTGATATCATCAAGCCTTTTTTCTATGGCCGCGAATTTTTCTTCGTGTTCTTGGAGGATGTGAAAGATGAGATCAATTGATTCCTTTTCCTCTGGATCCGCCATGATTGTCCCCCAGTTATATCTATCTGCTTCAACCTCTTTGAGGTATTTTATTGTTGTCACCCTATGTTCGTTATTATCGATCCATTTTCTACGATGACATTAAGTAGGAATCTTGTATTTAATTGCATAAATGGAGAGCCAAGACCTTGACTCATGATATTCTCATTAAAAACGGATTCATAGTCACCATGAGCAAAGATAAGAAGATCTTACCGAATGGTGACATATACATCCAAGATGACAGGATAGTCGAGACCGGTGAAAACCTCAAAGCACCTGACCCAGAATACACTATAGATGCTCGACACCATCTTGTAATGCCGGGTTTCGTCAACGCTCACAGCCACCTGCAGCAATACTTCAGGGGAGTCTACGAGTTGATGGGTGACTTCTTTGAGACGAATCTCCCACTGGAAGGCTACAGACGCCCTGAGCAGATGGAGACCCTGGGGTTGGCGTCCTGCGCAGAGTTCATCTATGGTGGCTGCACCACGAGTATGCTCATCTACACTTATCCTGATGGCTACGCTCGGGCTGTAAATGAGGCTGGCAACAGGTGCATTATAGCTGGAGATGTGGAGCACGTTGACCTGGAGAAGCTCAAGCACGGTGAATTCGAGTACCTCCCAGAGAAAAGGGATGCAGCGGTAAAAAGAGCCAAAGACCTGTACTATAACTGGCAAGGTAAGGCGGAGGGCAGAGTCACTACGTTGATGTGCCCCAAGGCGCCTGATATGACTGAGCCTGATGTCTATCTGGACATGAAGGAGTTCGCGGACGAGCATAATCTGCTCATGACGACACATCTTAGCCAGAGCATACGCGAATATAGACAGGTGGAGAAGCTATATGGTAAGACTCCTCCTCAGCACCTCTATGATCTTGGTGTCATGGATGAGAAGCTGAGTGGAGCCCATCTCACCTATGGGACGGCTAAAGACTTCCAGTTAATCAAGGAGACTGGTATGGCTATCCTGCACTGTCATAGCGTTGAGAGTCCCCTCATTGATTGGCTGGATATGGGGATACCAGTAGGTCTCGGCACAGATGACTACTACCATGATATGACCGACCTTATTCGGAAGCAGAGAAACGGGGTCATGGCTCGTGCATCCAAAGTTGGCGGTTACCTTGGGATGATTAACGCTAGCAGGAGGACCGCTCGTCCGAGTTTCTATGAGATGCTTGAGCTGGCTACCCGTGGAGGTGCAGAGGTGTTTGGCATCGACGGTGAGGTTGGTAGCATTGAGGCTGGTAAGAAGGCTGATATCATCACATTCAACCTGATGAACCCTTACATTACTCCTACGAGAGACCCCGTAACCAGTGTGTTCCTCTACGGAACACCGGGCGACATCGACAACGTCCTCTGTGACGGTCGTTTCCTCAAGAAAGATGGAGAATTGACAACCATCGACATGAAGGAGGCGTTGACCAGAGCCCAGACCACATGTGACCAGATCATCGACAAATTCTTCATAGAGCACCCTGACCAGAAAGAGATCTGGCAGAAAAAAGCTCACCAATAACCCCATAAATTCCCACATCTTATCATCATTAACTTGACGCGGGTAGTTATCAGCAGGTGCCTTGGGTTTGCCCCATGCCGATACAATGGCAAGATGATTGACGCCCCTTGGCTCAGAGAGTTGGCGTCGAAAGCTGAACTGATACCTGTCTGCCCTGAGGTCGAGATCGGTCTAGGGGTGCCACGTAAACCAATTAACCTGGTCAAATCAGAGATAGGCGTCAAGGTAATCCAAGACGGGACAGGCTTGGACCTGAGCGAGGAAATGGTTTCCTTCAGTCAGGGATATCTGCGGTATATTGATGAGGTTGATGCATTTGTTTTGAAGAGCAAATCCCCGTCATGCGGATCTGGCACCACAAGGATCCGTTTCGAATCCTCCGAGTATCTTGGTTCAGGTGTTTTCGCTGACTTCGCTGAGAAGATGTTCCCTAACGCTGTCATAGTTGATGAGTGTTTCATGGAGGAGCAAGGCGTTGATGCCTTACTCGACTTGATCAAGAGGCGTTAGTTCGCCCATAGATGCCCCTCAGCATAGCAATTTGACCATTATGATGCAGTAGTTCTCCGAGTAGCGCGAATATTGACTCCTTCAAAGGTCTCTCCGAGCCCCATATATTGATCTTTTCATCGAGCTGTCTCTCATCCAAATCTCTGATGTCATTGACCACCAGTTTTCTGGCTCTTTCGAGGTCTCTTCTCAATTCCTTTAGGGTGTGTTTCTGCTGCTCGTAGTTGTCATCCCATCCGGCTGGGTTGTGGGTTCCTGAGAGGACCTGTGGTATCAATATGTAGGCTATTCTCGTGGTGTGTGTCAGTATCCAGAAAATGGTGTTGGTCTCTTCGACCGGTTTCCAGTTTAACTCCTCATCATTTAATCCTTCGATGGTGTGCGTTAGTCTGTCAAAGATGTAATCAGCGAAATCAGCTAACTCATTACTCATACAAAGAACATGGCTGGATACTTGATAAAATAGATGATAGATTAGGATTTCTCACCCAACTCGAAAGCCTTGATATTGGCTTCTATGGTTCTCTCAGGCACTATTTTCCTGATTGCTCCAATCAATTGATCCCGGTTGAGGGGGAATCCTTCAGCCTTGGATGCTGCTCCTAGTAGTACGATGTTCTCTGTTCTTGGGTTCCCCGCCTCGGTTGCGAGTTTATTGGCGTCTAGTACCTTGATGTTCCCAGTTATTTTTTCAAGATGTTTCTCTATCTCTTCAACCGTGACATAGGGTAGTTTTTCCCTGCGTCTCTGCACCACGGTGCTCGTCTCGATGACTGGATGCATCAACCTGCTGTTCATTATAATAGAACCATCCTTCTTCAGATACTCATTGTACCTGAGTGCCTCCATCCCCTCCAAGGCGATGATCATATCTGCCGATCCATAGGGAATCATGGGGCTGAACGCATCCCCTATCCGTACATGGGCGGATATGCTTCCACTACGCTGGGCGAGCCCATGCTGCTCCTGAGTAACCACCGGCACATCAGACGCAACACATGCTTCACCTAGAATAGCTGTCAATAGCATCAAACCCTGTCCACCTACTCCAGCCAAGAGAATATTGTAGGTCATTGCTGGGCTCCTCCTGTTGACGCTATCGCGGTTTGAGGACATAGCCTCGCGCAGTTACCGCAGCCATTGCATAGGTCCTGCTGGATACTGGCTTGTCTAGTATCTATGTCTAGTTCTATCGCTGGGCAGTAGAAGTCTCTGATACAGGCGTAGATGGTCTTGCATTCTTCCTCGCTTACCTTGTTAGGTATGATGGGTATCCTGTTTCTCCTGCGTTTCCTATCATTGTAGAGGGCGCATGGTCCAACGCTGATTATGGCGCTGAAACCAGGCTGCATGATGGCTTGTTTAATGGCTTCAGCGTTTGGCTTTGGGTCGAATGCGTCTATCACAGTGATGTTTTTCACACCCAGTCCACGTAGAACAGCCTCAATATCTATCTCTGTAACTGGGGCGGCACCGAAGTCGCTCCCCGGGTTGGGCTGCTGACCAGTCATGGCGGTCACGCTGTTATCCAGTATAATCACTGTATAGTCGTGGTTGTTGTGTATCGCATTAACGATTCTAGGTAGGGCCGCGTGGAAGAAGGTGCTGTCTCCAAGGAAGCTAATCACTTTGTCGTTGAGCACGTGCTGCATCCCGCTGCTCAGTCCCTGGCTCGCACCCATATCCATGACGCTATCCGTCAGACTATATGGCTCCAGAAGCAGCATGCTGTAGCAGCCGATATCGTTGTTGATTACGTAGTTCATTCCCTTGATGGCTTGCTGGACGCTCCACATGGTTCCCCTGTGGGGGCAGCCTGGGCAGAAGCTGGGAAGCCTCGTGGGCAGTATTGATTTCAGCGCATCTGCTTTGGCTAGGAGTTCCGTGTAGTCTATTGGTGGTTTTGTTTCATAGATCTTTGCCAGTGCATCTGTGATGATGGCTGTGTTGTATTCGCCTACTGTTGGTAGGTGTCCGCTGTGTTTTCCCATTACCTTGATTGATGGGTTGGCGTCTTTGGCTATGGCGTTGATCTGGTCTTCAAGGTATGGTAATAGTTCCTCGATGATCACCACGGTCTCCAGGTTCTCTAGGTATTTTGAGATGGTCTTTTTTGGGAGCGGGTAGAGGGTTCCTAGTTTCAGTATACTGGGTTTTACTCCAAGTATCTCTGCCGCCTCCAATGTATGAAGATAGCTGACACCATTCGTGATGACCCCAATCTTGCCATCTCCCTCATGGACCTTATTATATGGGCTCGACTCAAACTCCTCCTCGATCTTGGCTATTTTATCCAATGCTTCTCCTTTGAGTCTACGAGCCGTCGCGCTCAATGTAAAATACTGGGCTTTTACGTCTGCCCAGTTCTTCTTCTCAAATTGGGTTCGTTTAACCTCTCCAACATTAACAGCTGTGCTCTGATGGTTGACGCGAGTAGTTGTCCGTATCAATGTGAGAATCTTGTGTTTCTCTGATAACTCGAAAGCATACTTTGTCATATCATATGCTTCTTGAGGAGTACTTGGCTCCAGTATGGGTATGTGCCCAGTTGGGGCATAGTATCTCCCATCCTGCTCGCTCTGACTGCTATGTGCATGTGGGTCATCAGCGACCAATAGCACACAGCCCGCGTTCACCCCAACGTATCCGAGGCTGTAGAATGTGTCACTGGCTACGTTGAGTCCCACGCTCTTCATGCTTGTGAAGCTGCGGACACCAGCCATGCTGGCTCCCGCGACTGTTTCAAGGGCTACTTTCTCGTTGATGCTTACCTCCATCTTCAAATCAGAATACTCGCTACTCAGCAAGTAGAGAGCGTCAAGAATCTCGCTGGTTGGGCTCCCAGGGTAGAAAGCCGTCACCTTTGCGTCTGATTCCAGTACTGCACGGGCAACTGCCTCGTTTGTCAGCATAAAACTGGTTTTAGGACTTGGATCGGCTAGGTCTTTAAAAGTCATATTTAATGCATCTGCGGGGCTTGTGATAAACCAATGCTGTTTTCTGAAAATGTTTAACAGGGAGTTAGCGGAACCTCTTGTGTTATATCCGGTGAGGCTGTTTTGGTGGATATCTGGGCTTGGATGAGTAATCTGGTGGCGACCTATGGATACGCTGGCGGTTTTCTAATATCGATCATCGGCAACTTCACCGTGTTTTTCCCTGTACCATTCGTAGTTACCATCTACGCCTTTGGGGCGACGCTAAACCCCCTCCTATTAGGGCTCGCATGTGGGATAGGCTCTACCATTGGTGAATTCAGCGCCTACCTCATAGGCAGAGGCGGAAGGAGGGTCATCGATGATCGTTATGGCGCGAGACTTGAGACGGCTAAGCTGCTGGTGCAGAAATACGGTATGACTATCATCTTCGTTTTCGCGGTATTGCCACTTCCAGATGATTTGATCCTGATTCCCCTCGGTATGCTGCGTTATAGCTTGAAGAAGGCGATGACGGCGATGTTTCTGGGTAAAACCATAATGTGCACAGCCGTTGCCTACGCGGGAAGATATAGTTACTCGTTCATCAAGGATGTCTTCGCATCGAGTGGATGGGTCGGTGGCCTCGCATCAACTGTACTTTTGATGGTTCTCATCTACATTATGCTAAAGGTGGACTGGGTGCGGTTCATCGATGAGGAAATAAAAAAGGATTAGAGCTCTGTGAAGCTCTCAACGGTCTCCCAGTCAAGCTTCATCAACAACTCAACAAGCAACCTGATAGTATTCTCGGTATCCTTGAGGCTCAATAACCCAATGTGGCTGTGAATATGCCTCGTGGGAACCGTAAGCACCACGGTGGGACAACCAGAAGCATTAACGTGAATCCTACCAGCGTCGGTGCCACCCCCAGCCATCTGGCTCAACTGTAATGGTATCTGAGCCTTCTTCGCTGTCTCGATGACATATTCCTTGAAGGGTTGGTTTGGGATCATGCTCCTATCATAGGTGCCTAGTCCTGTTCCTGCCCCCATCTTTGTTGGGGCTTCATGGGGTTTGATTCCGGGCACGTCTCCAGCGATGTCTACTTCTAGGACTATTGATACGTCTGGGTTCACTGTCTGGGCTATGGTCTGGGCGCCCCTTAGTCCTACCTCTTCCTGTACTGTGGCGGCGCCGATGATCTTGTTGGGGTGTGTGATTCCTTGGTCCTTGATTCTCTTCATAGCCTCCATGATGACGAATGTGCCGATCCTGTCATCGAAGGCTTTACCCATGGCTATCTTCCCACCCCGTATCACATCGAAGGGGCTCCACGGGACAACAGGGTCTCCGATCCTTATCCCCGCTTCCTCCACTTCTTCTTTGCTTGAGGCACCGATGTCGATGAACATATCCTTCTTCTCGACCATCTTCTTACGGTCTTCCGCTGGGAGTATATGCGGGGGCTTGGAGGCAATAACACCGACTTGGTCACCTTTCTTTCCCCTAACAACAACTTTCTGGGCTAGGAGCACTTGGTCCCACCATCCCCCAAGTTGGTTGAAAGTCAGGTACCCATCGTCTGTGATGGATGATACGATAAACCCTACCTCGTCCGTGTGGCCTGCCAGTAGAACCTTGGGGCCTTCACCATCCAGTGTAAAACCTAGGGTTCCGAGTTTGTCTGTCAGTATCTCATCGGCGAATGATTCTACCTCCTTTTTTACGAGTCTGTTTATTTCTCGCTCGAAGCCTGATGGACCGAATGCATCCATCATTTTTTTCATGAGTTCGATTGCGCGTTTCTCCATTGTTTATCAACTTCCTTTTTGGTTGGACAACATGTGTCTTAATGGTATCTGTGTTTTGGCGTTAATATTATTGTTGAGTGATTCTATGTGTTGAAAAAAAATTTGAGTCTTGACGATAATTTGAGTCGATAACTTATAACTTAGGAATGTGTTCAATGTTTTGAGCTATCTCTTGCCAAGCCGCAAACTGGGCCAAGGATGGCTCGTTTCTATTTTCTTATCCAATCTTGTTTTATGTAGCTGAAACCAATAACTTGTCACCTTCAGGTCCTGACATTGGCTACTTGTGGTTTAATAGTGAAACTGTCAAGATGTGATGATAATTCAACGATTTAACATAATCATGAAATCTATAAAATCTTCACAAGATAAAAAAGCGAAAAATTAACCCAATCAAGCAATAATGCATAACAGAAATCTATACCCCTCATACTATCCTGTTTTTTGCATAGAAGCCATAAACTTACACGATACAACGAGGGGTTGATTTATCCAAATGATCCACATTTTCTCTCTCCGAGATTTTATAAATCTGTCAGATTAGAATA
>CAZVMT010000029.1:0-18958 GCA_964628765.1 uncultured Candidatus Bathyarchaeia archaeon
GCTATTTCAACGACGTGGATATCAGCCTAGCGGACCACATGTCAACCAACACCGAGTGGAAGATCGCTGTGAGGGGTGACGAGAAACCCACCCCTGGGGGAGTCGGCTTCATGGGGAAGATGATCACCTTCAAGGGAGCCGAGGCCCACAGCGGGGCTGCCCCTTGGAACGGTGTGAACGCGTTGAACGCCGCAAATATCGCCATGTCCGCGATTGACGCCCAGAGGGATACCTTCAAGGACTCTGACGCGGTGCGTGTGCACTACTTCATCACGAAGGGGGGTGACGCGGTGAACATTGTGCCAAGCGAGGTGAGATTAGAGATGATGATCAGGGCAGCATCAGTTGAGGCCATCAAGGACGCATCCATGAAGGTAGATAGAGCCCTCAAAGGAGGAGCCATGGCGTTAGGGGCAGAAGTTGAGATAGAGAATATCCCAGGCTACCTCCCTAGCCCCGTAGAGACTACTCCAGCGCTCTGGAGGTGTATGAGGGATAACGCTGTGGAACTCTTTGATGCCTCGGATATTATCATAGGATCAGGTGATCCTTCTCCTGTGAAGGTTCCTCATGGGGCGGTCTCTGATATCAACGACGTGGCGAGCATCATGCCCAAGGTGAGCTTCGGTGTAGGCGGCGCCATCGGTGTCGGGCACAGCAGGAGCTACCAGATAGTGGATAAACACACTGCCTATGTTAAGCCTGTGAAGCTCTACGCTGGGATGATATTTGATCTCCTGTGGGACGGCGCCAAGCTAGCCAAGGAAGTCATAAGGGATTACAAGCCCCCAGTGTCCAAGGCTGGTTACATGGATTATTGGCGGGACATCCTAGAGGGCTAACCCCTAGCTCATTTTATCCTAGTTTCTTTCGAGTCCAGTCTGCTAGTTCCTTGCAGTTAGGGAACCAGACATCACCTTTTGAGCTCATTTCTCCTAGGAGCTTGTCCAGCATCTTGAGTCTGCTAATCCTGCCGATGCATTGAGGGTGACAGGTCAAACCCATATATCTGCCAAGCTCGTAGAGTCCCTCAAACTCGGGTTTCCATATCCCGTAGACTTGCTCCGGGTTCATCCTCTGTGTGTCGAAGTGGGGCCAGTCATCAAGCATCCACTCGATGGGTAACTCGACGAGCCCAGTATCTTTTCCATGATGCTTGAGCATATAAGGCATGTCGTCGTCCATAAAGTTGGAGTCATACTTGAACCCGTACTCGATGACGTGCTGGAGGGTCCTGTCGCTTATCAGCCAATAGGGGGCCCTGAAGCCCTCGGGTTTGACTCCCAGCTTCTCGAAGCTTGCAAGGGCTTTCTCGAAGACCCCCCTCTCGGACTCCGTGCTCAACTCACCCAGTTTCTCATGCATGTAGCCGTGGGCGCCTAACTCGTGTCCCCGTGAGAGTATCTCCTCGCAGGTCTCGGGATAGGTGTCTACGGTCCACCCTGGTGTGAAGAATGTTGTCTTTATCTCGTGCTTGTCCAGGAGGTCCAGTATCCTGTGGATGGCTGTGTTGGGGGCGTATCTTCCCCTGCTCTGGGAGACTATGTCCAGTGGGGTTCTCCAATTCTCTGTGCTGTTGGCGTCGTAGTCGAAAGATAGGTTGACGCAGCACCTGTATCCATTTGGCCAGAAACTCATATAGATCAATTATCTTGTGTTATGTCATTATATGTAAATTATTAACCACCCTTACCTCAAGATAATACTAGGTGGAGCCGTGGAGAACCTACGAAACAGATACTCTGGAATGCTTGCCATGCTAGGGGTAATGCTGTATGTCCACTCCAACATCATATTGATACACCCGCTACTGTTTCTGGTTTGGCCTATCTGCTTCTGGCTCCTGGTAGAGGTTTATCATCAATGGAGAAACGATAGTCCACGTCTCATACTATTCGCCGTAACCCTGGTAGGGTACATCATAGCGACCCAGCTGCTGGTGGTGGAAAACACCGGTGGAATCTTCTTCGACCTAGAACCCTTCCCCAACATGACCGCCATATCCTACTTCGTGCTATTGGAGGCGACGGCTCTCTACATCTACGACGCCCTGATCCAGCGCAGGACAACGTACCGCAGCACACCAGCGTACATAGGATTCGCGTCCATCATCCCATGGATATCCCCAGCCATCGTAGAGGCGTTGATACTGATTCGGTGGGTACTCGAAGGCACATTCACCGTTAGAACCTTCGGTAAGGGCCTCGGAGCCTCCAGCTTGAACGATATTTTGTTTGTTTATGGCTTCAGGAACCTGGTCTACAGCACAGCCATGTTCTACTTGGTTGTGGCTGGGTTCTGGTTCACCGAGTTGATGAAGACCCGACATATGAACCTCGAAACAAAGAGGCACGTTGACGAGATGAACAAGGAGTGGCACAAGAAGGCATGGGAGGACCCATTATCTCTCTTGAATAAAGAAGACCAGCAGGACTTCAAGAACACATATAGACAGCTAGACGATGCCCAGCAGAAAGAGATACTGCGAAGCCAAGTACTTCCCAGCAAGGGAATCAGGCTAGTAGATCCCAAGAACCTCTAGTCACCGGGCTTGGCTCTGCGTGTTGATGTTCATGTTTTGATAGAATCTCCTGATGGGCGTCGAGAAATGGAGGACGTTCCGTACACGTAGATCAATCTCCGGTGGGGGAGCCCCATCGGGTTGAATCAAATCATTTCCCGAGACAGAGAGAGCCATCGAATAACTCCGCACCTCATCCGAGTGTAGTGGTACGTCCACTGGCGGCGCATACCCTGTGGCGCCTAGAAACCGCTCCTGATCACCCTCAACCATATAGAGTTGGCACTGGAGGGATGAGAACTTTAGCTGTTCATAGCTAGTAGGATTCACAAGTGAGAAGCTTATGGTAAACTCGACCCCCGAGTCATCCAGTCGATGGGTTATCTCATCGATGGAAAACACCACCTCATTCATGGACTCCAAGAGACCCAGATAGTTGGTGTAATTAGACAAGGTCAAGGCTAATGAGACCATGACAGCTGCCCAGAAAAGCAACCCAAGATACCTAAGCTTCTTCTTCCTCTCCATGATTCAACTCTTATAAACCCTTGAAAATATAAGAATAGATTGTATGAACACAGCCCCAAGGGCATATAACCTTGAACTGAGGAGAAACGGTCTGCTACTGGCATTGGGCTGGGCTGCCTTCCACTCCTACATCCAGTTCACGGTGCTGGTTAATGAGGGAAACAGGATAACGCCCATCTGGTTCTTCATAGACCTACTAGTAGCCGTGTTGGCTTCATCACAGTTAACCAAGCTGGAGCACTCATTAAAGATCTGGATAGCCTCTGTGCTCATATCCATCATACTCACACTTATACTCATCACGTCGCCGGTACTCTTCGGTGCACTGGACAGTACATTCACCTCACTGATCATATCTGGAGCCATCCAGCCCATAGTGACCATGCTCATGCTGTCAACACCCCTAGACCTCCTTGGATGCTTCCTCGGCCAAGTGTTAAGAAACAGGATACGCTAGGCTTCCCCTTCATCGAAGTGACAGGCCACAAAGTGCCCTCCACCGATATCCACGAGCTCCGGCTCCAAGCGTCCACACATCTCCTTGGCTACAAGGCATCTGCTGTAGAATCTGCATCGTTTGGGTGGGTTGATTGGGCTCGTCACCTCGCCCTTGATGTGTATCTCCTCTTTGCGTCTCTTGGGGTTGGGCACAGGAGTAGCCTCCAGCAGCGCCTTGGTGTATGGGTGAACCGGGTTATGGACGATCTCATCGCTGTCTCCCATCTCCATGATCCTGCCAAGATACATTATGGCTATCTTGTCACAGAAATGGCGTGCAACAGCCAACTCATGTGTGATAAACAGATATGAACGGGTGAGGGTTTTCAGGTCCATCATGAGGTTCAATATCTCGCCCCTCGTGGAGGTATCAAGCATCGAGACAGGCTCATCAGCCACAACAAAGTCAGGGTGAATAATCAACGCCCTAGCCACGGCGATCCGCTGCCTCTGCCCACCGCTCAGCTCATGGGGATACCTGAAGAAGAACTCCTCAGCTGGTGTAAGCCGCACCTTTTCCAGTATCTCCCCCACCTTCTCCTCTTTCTCGGCGTCGCTGCCCACGAGCCCGTTTATTTCAAGGGGCTCCGCTACCAAGTCCAGCACGGTCATCCTTGGGTTGAGGGACTCGTATGGGTCCTGGAATATGATCTGCATCTTGGACCTGTATGGCTTCATCTCCTCCTGGGTGAGGGGCACGATGTTTGTGTCCCTGAAATAGATCTCACCGCTGGTGGGTTCGATGAGTTTTATCAAGAGTCTCCCGAGAGTTGTTTTTCCGCAGCCGCTCTCACCCACGAGCCCAAGCACCTCATCCTGGTATATATCAAAGCTCACGCCATCGACGGCGTGCAGATTCAACTCCTCATGGGATAGTAATGAGGCTTGCCAGCTCTGTCTAACGGGGAATAGTTTCCGCAGGTCTCTGACTCTGATTATGGTTTCTTTGTTCACTGGTCTTCTCCTCTTGGGTGGTGGCATGCCACGTAGTGGTTTTCATTTATTTTCCGCATCTCTGGGGGTGGTTCCTGTCTGCAGATGTCAGTAGCAGCTGGGCACCTTGGGTGGAACCTGCACCCACTGGGGGGATCAACAAGGTATGGGGGAGCCCCAGCGATATATTCGAAGACCTGTTTACGTTCCCGGTCCTCTACTGTGGGGAATGTGCTGATTAACCCATGTGTGTAGTGGTGGCGGGGGTTGCTGAATATCTCATTTATCTCACCCCACTCAACGATCCGGCCAGCGTACATTATATTCAGGTAATCACAGAGCTCAGCCAGCACAGAGATATCGTGACTGATAACCACCAAGCTAAGATTCATCTGGCTCTTCAGATTCCTTAATAGATCCATCAACTGCTTCTGCACAATCACATCCAGCGCGGTAGTCGGCTCATCAGCGATAACAAGCTGGGGCTCACACGCCAGCGCCATGGCGATCATGGCTCTTTGACGCATACCGCCGCTGAACTCGTGGGGGTAGTGGCCCCCCATGGCTGGGTCTATCTCTACTTTTCTGAGGAGGCTCCTCGCTATCTCCAGTCTCTCTCTACGTTTCTTGGTCTTGTCGTGGAGCTTGATGGCTTCAGCGATCTGATCCTCTACCTTGAATACAGGATTCAAGGCGTTCATGGCGCCCTGGAATATCATGGATATGTTCTTCCATCTGATCTCCTCCCTGAACCGATCCTCGTCGATCTTGTAGATATCCTCGCCCTTGAAGATCAGTGAACCGCCCTCGATCACCCCATTCGGTGGCAGAAGCTTCAGGAAGGACAAGCCAAGAGTGGTTTTACCGCACCCGGACTCCCCCGCCAAGCCCACTGAGGTCCCCTCCTCCACCACCATATCCACGCCATCAACCGCCTTCACAACACCCTTCACGGTACTGTAGTAGACCTTCAAGCCGACCGCTTCTAGTATCTTCATGTCACCGACCCCTCAGTCTAGGGTTAAGTATCTCGTCGAGGCTGAACCCTATCATCACGAAGCTGACCGCCAGCAACGCTATGCAGAGCCCGGGCGGTACAACCCAGTAAAGCTCCTTTATGGCGGCGTAGTAGACGATGTCGTGGAGCATCTGGCCCCAACTCATGATACTGGGGTCACCGAGGCCCAGGAAACTCAGCGACGCCTCAGCAGTTATAGCCGCGGGGACATTGGTGGCGAGGCTCACATACACCAAGCCCATGACGTTGGGGAGCACATGCCTTACCGCAATGTGGACGTTTGAGCCACCGGCGGCGCGCGCTGCGTCGATGAAAGCCCTCTCCTTCAAGCTCAAGACCTGGCTCCTAACGGTGCGGCTGAAGAACATCCAGCCGAGTAGGCTGATGACCAGTATGATGTTGATTATGCTCTGCCCCAGGATAGCGATGAGTATGAGGAGAAGCGGCAGGAATGGGATCACCAAGAGCATATCCGCGAAACGCATAGAAACCTCATCCACCAACCCACCCATGAAGCCAGCGAAGAGACCAACAGTCAAGCCTATAGACACTGAGATGAACGCGCTCAGCAACCCCACGAGGAGAGAAGTCTTCGCGCCATACGCCAGCTGACTGTACACATCCCGGCCCCACTGATCGGTTCCAAGGAGACCATAACAAGTGCCCATTAACTTGATGTCGAGGTCATCGACATATAGGTTAATGACGCCCGATGAATCCGAGTCGATGTCGGTGAAGGACGCCCTGAGATAGAACTCGTAGTCACCTGATCCATTGAATATCTTGTGAGCCGGGTCGGCGAACACTCCCTCTGGGAAGATCATCTTCACCTTTATCGAGTACGAGTCCACCTTGTACTCGGGGGTCGACCACAGGGTATCAGATGACACATCTTTCTGCCAAAGGAGATACTCCTCCCCCTCGGTGTCAACCAGTACCACGCCGAGGTTCAAGTGTGCATCCATGACTCCTTCAGCCTTGTAGCTGAGGTCGCAGCTGAACCTCTTGGGTGGGGAATCGTAAGGCCATGTGAAGGTCTTGGATATCTTGGCTTCCGCGGATGTGGGCGCTGTGGCTCTGTTTAGGCTGACGAGGATCGAGCCGGGGCCGCTCCCGCTGTCATAGCCTTCCACGCTATGTGTGATGGTGAAACCGGTTTCAGGACTGGCTACTATGTCCCATTCCGAGAGCTCCTCGGAACCACCGAAACCAACGTCTGTCACGGGCTTCAGGTTGGGGACAAGGTTCTCGTAGCCAGGGAGGTTCTTGAACCACACCGGAGGCACTCTCCTGCCTCCCACGTCCCAGTCCTTCACGGGGTCGTTCTCTGTGAACATGGGGCCGAATAAAGCGAATAGGATAAAGAAGAAGATGAGACCCAGCCCCACGAGTCCCTTCTTGTTTCGCTTGTAGACTTTCCAGAAATCGTTGGCTTGGCTCATCAGGCGGTTGAACCGTTTCCTTCGTATTGATGTCGTCATTCTAATTCCCTCAATACTGTATCCTCGGGTCGATGTACCCGTATATGATGTCCACTAGGAAGTTGCAGACCACTGTGACCAACGCGAATATGAAGAATAGCGCCTGCAACACAGGATAATCGTTGAACTGGATAGCGGTCCACGTATAGAGCCCAAGACCTCTCCAAGAGAACACCGTCTCAGTCAGGATCGCCCCGTTCAGGAGGCCTGGGATCTGAAGCGCGACATTGGTCACGAGGGGCAGCATGGCGTTGCGGAACGCGTGTTTGAATAGGACGCTTCTCTCGGTGGCTCCCTTCGCCCTGGCGGTCGTTATGTAGTCTTCGTGGAGGGTTTCAAGCATGGTGCTTCTAGTCATGAGTAGCCATCCCCCATACTGGAAGAGGAAGAGGGTGAGGCCTGGGAGGAAGAGGTGCCAAGCCATATCGAAGACCCTCAATATTGGGTCCAACGGCGGTGGCCTCGACATGGTCCCAGCCAAGGGAAATAGGCCCAGCACGTATCCTCCGACATAGATCATGAGCAGTCCCATCCAGAAGGTTGGGAGGGCGTAGCTGAACAGCGACACCGTGACCGAGGTCAAATCGTATAGGCTGCCGCGTTTATACGCGGCGTATATACCGAATACTATCCCGAAGATTATCGCGAAGAAGAGGGAGACCCCCATGAGGAGTAGGGTGTTGGGGACCCTCTCCATGATCTCCCTTGACACTGGCTCTAGGGAGTTGTATGAGTACCCGAAATCCCAGGTCAGGGTCGACTTGATGTAGCGTATGTACTGCACATGCAGTGGCTCCCTGAGGCCCCAGAGCTCGATCAGTCGCTCCACCATCTCCGGCTCAAGCCTCATGCCGCTGGCCACGACTTGTATGGGGTTACCCGGTGCCATCCTGAATATAACGAAGTTGAGTGATAACGCGAAAAACAGGAGTACGATGCTGTAGGCCAGCCTTTTCAGAATATAGCTCTTCAGGGACACTTTTTTTCTCCTCTAGGTGCTTGGTTTTCCTGTAGATGTTTTTGATCGGTTTAAAAAATAAAAAGGGGGTGGTTTGGGGTTATGTCTCTCTTCTAGCCATGTATATCGCGACTGCGCCAACTATGACGGCTATCGCGATGGAGGCATACCCCATGTTAGAGGCACCAGTGAGACCGCCCTCTAGGTTTGAGACCTCTGTCTCCAGGGACGAGATCTGTGACTCTAGCTGGCTCGTTGTCGTGGTAAGTTGGCTTATCTGATCACTGAGTGTAGCGATGTCTCTCGCCGTTTCCTCCCCAGTTAGGGCGGCTTGTTCCAGTTCTTCCTCAAGGGATGAGATCATTCTTCCCTGCTTGGCAACGGTGGAGGCCTTGAAGTAGTCGTCGTTCGCCACCAAGTGCACGTACTCGCCTGGAACATACTCCACGAACTTCCAGGGACCTAGGCCGATGAGGGTTCCCTCAGCCACAGGGTCATAGTCCTGCCAGTCAGCGCCTACATCCTCCCAGATGTGTTGGGGGAGAACGGGTACGCCGTTCAGGTAGTGGAACGCGAAGTAGCTGGTAGTGTTCTGGTACACCTCAAGGGTGTAGTCGTCCACTACTTCCATGTCCTCTATGAACTGTACGTTTGGTAGATACCTTGGTATCCCATATTCCTTGATGTAATCATAGGTGAACGCTAGGTCTTCAGCCGTGAAGGGTACGCCGTCGTGCCACTTCGCGTTCTTGACGAAGTGGAACGTTATCTTGGTACCGTCTACGCCGGTTGGGCTCTCCCAGTCCTCGATGTCCCAGGAATCGGTCAACCAGCCCCAGTCCTCGCTGATGTCGTAGGGGTTGTACGTATAGGGATTCTCATAGATCTTATCTAGGACCTCCCACGTGTACGTCCACTCGGCTGTCAGCGGGTTTAGCGTCTCTATGTCTGACTTTATGCCATACTCGATGACGCCGCCATAGTCTGCGTCCGCTGGGTGCATGTTGAGGCAGCTCCACCAACTGTTGATGCCCTGTCCAATCTGATTAACCACTCCAGTCCAGTCAGTGCTATATGCCTTTACTCCGACATGCCCGTACATTGGTATACCCGGGACCTGTTCAGCGAGTATCTGCTGGCACATGAAGGCAGCTTCCTTGGTTTCCTCAAAGGTGCTGGCAGTCTTCAGCAGATCCGCCCAGTAGTCGAAGGTGCTGTTGATGAAGCCTGGGTAGTTGTAGCCACGCCATCCACCTATGCAGTCTGGGTCGAAGTTCTTGCTGTGGTAAAAGTCTGTGAGGTGGTCAGGGTCTCTCGTGATTCCCCACCCACCCGTGTAGACGTTCCACTCACCTTCAGGGGTGTCCATTACCGCGTCAGAGCAGACGGACCTCTCGACGGCTAGCTCGCCCTCAACTGGTACTCCCAGGGCTATCAGCTCCTGAGCCAGCCACTCTCCGGCTTGCTTCCGCTCCGGGTCATCTATGCGTATGAAGAATAGCACATCAGCCATGTTCTCCCCAGTCACGGGGTCGTTCCTGATGCCGTCATCGTCGGTGTCAATGAAGCCACCGAGCTCTAGTTCGGCTGCAGCCAGCTCTGAGCTGTACTCATAGGTCCTGATGTCTGGGTTGGCCCAGCCACCCATGACCACAGGCACAGGGCTATCCAGCGCGTACCCGAAGCCCTGCAGAACATCTGTCTCTATCCGAGACTTGTCTACGAGGTGGGCTAGTGCCCTCCTGAAGTGGACATTGCTCGTAGGCCAGCGTTGACAGTTGATGTCAATCAGGTAGTAGCCTAGGTCAGCGGTGCTGTCTGTTTGTATGTTTGGGTCAGCTAAGGCGTCAGCTACCTTTTCAGCTGGTAGCTCCCAGTCCATGATGTTGATGTCCCCTGTTTTCAGAGCTAGATACTCTGCTTCAGGGTTAAGATATATCTTAAAAAACAACTCATTTGCGTATGGACCGTTTTGCTCTACAGTCTGTGCTGTTACTGGTGCTAATATTGACAAAACTAAGGTTGTCAAAATTAACAGTATCTTTACAAGTTTACTCTTTTTCAAATTAATACCCATGTAAACATCAACTATGGAGTATAAAAAACGTATACATTCCATGAATGATAAAGGGGTATTTTGGAGTTTCCTTAACTGATATTAGTGGTTGCTTTGAAAAATGTTAACACCATGATCTACCCAACACTAGGGTGATAGATATGGATAAGCTCATCATAACAGCAGCCGTAACAGGCGGAGAATACGTCTCAAAAGAGACCACGCCTTACGTTCCAAGCACAGTAGACGAGATAGTATCAGAGGTCGTGAAATGTGTAGACGCTGGGGCAAGCATCGTACATCTTCATGCTAAGGACCCGGTGACGGGGGAAGCCTACAGCGGAGACCCCAACCCCTTCATGAAGGAGTACGTTGAACGAATCCGAGAGGAGACAGACGTAATAATCAACCTGACCACTGGTGGAGGCAGGGTCGGGAACCCACCAGAGGTCTGGGATAAGCTGGTTGAAGCACGGTGCAAGCTGGGCTCGGAGATGATGAGCCTCAACATGGGCACCATGAACAGATGGGCAGAACACCCCACGGGTGAGATATTCCTCAACACGGTGAGCATGCTGGAGCGCTGGTGCGGCTACATGGTGAAACACGGCGTCAAACCAGAGCACGAGGTCTACGACACCGGCATGATCAATGTCTGTAAACAGATCGCAGCCAAGGGCATAGTACCCGAGCCACTGCATGTCCAGTTCGTTATGGTGGGACGCACAGGATTCCTACCATCTCCACGGATGCTCCAGTACTGCGTTGACTTGCTACCGGAGAACTGGACGTGGAGCGTCTGCGCACTGGGACGCAACCAGATACCCATGGCAGCCGTCGCCACGGTGATGGGTGGACACGTAAGGGTGGGCTTTGAGGACAATGTGTTCCTAAGGAGGGGTGAGTTAGCGAAGAGCAACGCTGATCTTGTGAAGAAGGCAGTGAACATAGCCAAGGAGCTTGAGAGACCCATCGCTTCCCCAGAGGAGACAAGGGAGATGCTGGGCCTCAAGTAACCCATCTATTTAATCAGTAAAAGCACACTCATCTATACCATGGCTAAGGTTTGTATCGTAGGTTCAGGGTTTTTGGGCACCCAGATAGGAGCCCTCAGCGCAAGATCAGGGTACACTGTTTCACTTCAGGATGTCTCGGAGGAGGCTTTCAAGGTCTCAGAGAAATCAGTAGATGAATACATCAAGGAATGGCTTGAAAACGGGGACATCAAAGAAACAGATGTAGTTGAGATAAAACAACGAATATCCTACGCCACTGATCTGGGAGAAGCTGTAGCGGGTGCGGGGATAGTCATCGAGGCAGTCGTAGAGCGTCTTGATGTGAAACGAGAGGTATTCAAACAACTGGATGAAGTATGCACCCCCAATGTATTGCTCTGCACCAACAGCAGCAGCATAAAGATATCAAAAATAGAGGACACAACAAAACACCCCGAGCGGGTGCTAAACATGCATTTCTACGGGTACCCGTGGAGGAGGAGCGTGCTCGAACTCATGAAGGGAACCCACACCACAGATGAAGCCATCGACCGAGCCAGCGAGTTTAGCAAAAGCATTGGTGTCTACCCGTTAAGGGTGTTGAAGGAAAGCACTGGTTTCATCTTCAACAGGGTCTGGAGAGCCATAAAGAAGGAGTGCCTCACCGTCGTGGACACAGGGGTAGCTACCTTTGAGGACGTGGATCGTGCATGGGTCAGCCTCTACAGGACAGGCATAGGACCCTTCGGGTTGATGGACCGAGTGGGACTGGACGTGGTACGCGACATAGAATTAGTCTACTACAATGAATCAGGTGACCCCAGGGACAAGCCACCGAAACTACTCCTGGACAAGATAAGCAGAGGCGAGCTTGGTATAAAAACCGGGAAAGGCTTCTACACCTACCCCGACCCAGAGTTCATGAAGCCGGGTTGGCTCCACGGCGAGAGCTAGTCTTTGGGCTCAGGGTCCCGCCGTAGTGAACCTGCTGCGCAGTGGATGCTACCACTGTTACGTGGCCAGACCAATGAAGGTATATCTACCTCGATTACCTCTACGCCGATGCTCTCAAGCCACTTGGTGGCCTTGGGCTCACCGCTGGGAACCATGATCTTCATGGGCTCCAACACTACACCGGTCTCGGGCCCAACAGGAGTACCCTGATCGATCCTGCATATCTCCTTGGGTGGTACTATGAACCGCCAGTTCATCTCTGATTCAAGCCATTTGACGAGGTATGGGTCAAGCCATTTTGGATCAGCAATAGACGTATGCCGGTCCACCATGCAGTAGTGGGTGAGCTGTGGACGTGGCCCCCAGCCGGGTAGTATCCTTACGTCTACCTCGGGGTCTTGGCTGTGGATTATGTTCTTGTATTGCTGGTGTCCCCAGTCGTTTCCACGCCACACCTTGGGGTCACTGGTGTTCGCGCGAGGGTAGTGGACGGTCATCAGTATGTGTTTCTCGTCATGCCAGCCGATGTTACCGCCCTCAGCCATACCACAGTCGGTGATCATGCCCACCACGGGGCACCCGATCTCGGCTAGTGTCTGGAAGGTGGGCATTTCCTCACCCTTCCTGATGTTATCATACATCCTGAGTATCACATGCCCATAAACAGCCGGGTGACAGACATCATCGGTGTAGATGGACTTCACGGTGTAAGGCGGGTCATAGGGATCAGGCTTCCGTATAACCACCTCGACGCCCTCATCCCTGTACGCCTTGGCGAGGGTCTCATGGTCTCGTACAAGCTCCTCAAGATCGGCAGGCTTCCAGCTCATCCTCCAAGCAGCTAGGTCGCTGCTGTGAGGCGGCCATGGTGTAGGTGATCCTACGCTGAGGAACTCTTTTCCGGGGCGGTGGAGTAGGACGGTTCTGAGTTTGCCTATGGTGGTGTTGGCTTTCCATTTCTTGCCCCAGTATTTGGGCATCTCTACTTCGAAGTCAGAGTAGATCTGGGGATGATACTTCATGTACTGCTCATGAAGGTCCAGCCCAGTGTTCTTCTTGAATAAATCAACATCAGACATGTAACCTACTCTGAGGAGCTCTCTATATGATATTATCGAGATAAAACAAGGTCTTGATCGGAAGGACTATCACTCAGCTAGTCCATTATACTATATCGGATTGGTTAGATGAAGCCTAAAAAAAAGCTACCAGAAGGCAGCGAAAAGATGGCGGAGATCGGGAAATACATCCTAGTTAAATCCACCTTGAACAAGCAACCCTACTACAGTATCTACGAGTTCTATGAGAGCAACGATGGTCGCCGGTACTGGCCGAGGGGCGCCAGTGACAGCGACCTTGATACAGTAAAACATGAGCTTGAGAGGATTACTGGTAGAAAAATAAAGGTGGAGTTACCGAGTTAGTATATTTTACGTGTGCTCGTTTTGGAAGAGCTCGATTAACTCCCCATCAGGTCCCTTGAAGAACGCTATACGGATCGGTATCGGGGGATCAGATTTCAGTGTCACATCCCTTGGCTCGACAGTTACCTCAGCACCGGCTTTTCTAGCGAGTTCAAGAGCAGCAGCGCAGTCATCAGCCCTCAAGGCGAGGTGCCGGAAAACGCCCTCACCCCAGACTTGATCTGGTTCGCCTTGTGATATCTCGAAGTAGTTGCCGTCACCGGTATCCAGCAGTACGGTTTTCTTGGGTGCCTCGCCCCATGAGACCTTCTCCACGAAGCCCAGTGCTTTGTAGAATTTGATGGATGTCTCTAGGTTTTTTACCTTCATGGATACGTGGTGGAATCCGCATCCCTTGATCTTCTTGTTTGGCATATTGTGTCGATGATTATTGGGGCATGGAGTGATTAAAAATATGTGATGAGAAAACGAGCCCCTTATCCTAGCGCTTTCTCCATGTTACCCCAGAGAATAGCGTCTTTCTCAGCGTCACTGAGCACAGCAGAATTCTTTATGGTGTTTACAGGGTCAACAACAGCCATAGGCGCAGGCCAATCAGACCCCAGAATAACCCTATCAGCGCCCACTGTGTCCACGAGGAACCGCAGATTCCTGTCAGTGAATGTTGTTGTGTCATAGTAGAACCTGTTGAGGTATGTGCTGGGTGGTTTCTCAGCGTCGCCTCTGTACTTGGGGAACATCTCCCAGCCTTTATCCATCCTGTCAACAGCATAGGGGATATAGCCTCCTGCGTGGGCTAGGCATATCTTGAGTTCTGGGTGTCTATCCAGTACGCCTCCTCCGACTAGGCACCCATATGTTAGTGTCCTGTCCACGAGGTTGCCCACTGTGTTGTGTAGGAAGTATTTTCTTGTGCGTGTGGTGGTGACTGTTGGACCATACTGGTGGACTAGGATGAATGCGCCCAATCTCTCCGCCTTCTCCCAGAATGGCTCAAACACTGGGTCATCGTAGGTTAATCCATTCACGTGGTCATCGATCATGTAGCCCTTGAGGCCGAGCTTCTTCATCCCATGCGTCATCTCCGCTACAGCCAAGGGTATGTCCTGCATGGGTAATGTGCCAAGCACCATGAAGCGGTCAGGGTGATCTCGTGTTAGCGTGGATATCTCCTCGTTGCATTCACGGGCGATCCTTGCGGTGATCTCTGGTTTCTGGTTGTACTGGTAGAAGACATCGGTGGGTGAGACCAGTTGGGTGTCCAAGCCTAATCGATTCATCTCAGCGATTCTCTGCTCGGTGGTCCAGAGGTTCTTGGGGTTATCCAATTCACCGTCATCGGCTGTCATCCCGTACCATGTCTCGCCGGTTAACGCGACCTCGCTGAACCTGTGTGGGGTTAGGTGGATGTGTACATCGATAACCCTACCCATCTCAGCTTGCTCCTGTGAGGTACTCGTATGCTGAGAGGAGATGTACCTTGACGATATGCATCAAGGCGTCTACCTCAACATATTCGTCAACGGTGCCCATCCCGTTATTCATTGGACCATAATAGTAGCTGGGGACACCGTGGCTCCTCCAGAACTTGAGATCACTGCCCCCGAGACTCACGATGGGCTTGGGATCAATACCAAACAGCCTTGAGTTGCCTCGCATTATCTCAGCCATCTCCCCATCGGGTGGACTCCATAGCGGACCATCATAACGAACCTCCTCAAACGAAGCCCCCGGATACCTGCTAACAATCTCGTGTACCTTTGGCAGCACGTCCTCCCTGCTTAATCCCGGTGGGAGGCGGAGATCAACCTCGAAGCTGCATTCCCGTGGGATGACGTTAACCTTGACCCCTGCCTCGATGGTTCCTATGTTGACGCTGAGCCTTGTCATGACATCAAAGCCTCCCTTTCCCAGCGCCCTCTCAGCCTCATCATAGCCCTCAGCTATGGCTCTGTGCAGGTTCTCAGGGTAATTAACTGGGATATCGCTTAGTGTTTCCAGTTCTGTGATGAGTTTTGCTGCTATCTTGATTGGGTTCTCGCTGAGGTGGGGATAAGCTCCGTGCCCACCCTTGGAATGTACTCTCATCTTTAGCCAGAGGATTCCTTTCTCGCCGAATCGAATGGTGTATGGGCTGCTGGGCTCACCGTTTATACAGCAGTCACCCAGCACATCAGGCATGTTCTCCACGAGCCAACCAGCCCCCAATCGTCCACCCGACTCCTCATCACTGACAGCGGTCAATGTGAGGCTGCCACTGAGCTCGGGCATTAATTTGTGGAGCACAACATAGGTGTAGATGGATGCAGTGGTTCCAGCCTTCATGTCGCAGGCGCCACGCCCATATATCCTACCATCAACAAGCTCTCCACCCCATGGGTCATGGCTCCACCCCTCTGGGTTGCCAACTGGGAATACATCAATGTGCCCATTGAGTATCAGGTGTTTTCCGTCTCTGGGGGCTTTGATACTGCTTACGATGTTGGGTTTCTGGGGGTCTGGCCCAACTACCCGGTATTCTATGCCCTTCTTGTCGAGATAATCTGTGATGTATCGCGCTGCTTCTCGTGTGTCTCCAGGTGGGTTGGGGCTGGGAGTCTTGAGGAATCCCCTGAGGAAATCCATTATTTCTTCCCTGTCTGCTTCGACTCTTTCTATTAGACGCTGTTTGGCTGGGCTTGATTCCATAATGAATGGGTACACGCTTGGGTTAAATGAACATCGATACTAGCCAATGAGAAGCCACAACGCTGGGACCACCAACACCAACAGCGCCGTTGTTACGAACCAAGCCGTATTCGCCAAGTCTACATCAAGATCATAGAGGGTTGGAGGAACCATCGCCATGAAAGCCACGGGCATCGCAGCCAAGGCCACGGAGACCCTTAGGGGAAGTCCACCATCAACGGCCCCCAACCCAAGCAAGCTCCCAAGGTAGTAGACACATCCCGGCACCACGATGAATTTAATCAACGATATCAAGCCAGCCTCCCATAGATACCCACTCATCTTGCCGAACCTCATGGCCATGCCGATAGAGGATAGCAGGAGCAGGGTCCCAAGTGGGATCAGAATACTATTTAGTGGAGCGTATATGCTGGGTCGTTGGACGCCCATGAGGTTCAACCCCAAACCAATAGCCATGCTTGAGATGGCGACCAGTACGAATTTGTCAGTGAGGACGCCGCGAAGCCGATGCATGTTGGACTCGTCTTGAGCTGTCTCGGTCATGGATTTGGCGAAGGGAAACCCGATACCATAGTAGAGGAGTGTCTCAAAGAGCTTGTAGAAGGGCATCAACGCAACGGCGGCTTCACCAAACAAGATGAAGACCACGAGGGAGCCGATGCTCCCGATATTCGTGAAGCCCCCACAGATGACAAATACCCCCATCTGCCTCCTGCCGAGACTCAAAGCCTTGCCTACGATATATGCCAAGGCTCCGCCCAGCAGTATAGCGAATGCGCCGAGGAAGGGCAATGAGATGATGCGTACATCATCGACGTTCAAAGCCCATATAGCTCCCCCAAAGGCAACAGGGTTGATATAGAGGAGAGCAGCGGATTGCAGTCTTCTTCTGAGGCTGTTGATCTCTTCATCACTCTGGGAGACGCCGCCGGGGTAGAGGTTCCTGTACAGGTAACCAGCGAGGAGACCCGTGGCGATTAAAACGAGTGAGAAGAGTATGTCCCCGATGCCAGCCATACGGTTTACTATGGTGTACCCTATTTAACGGAGATGCTGAACTTGCCAAATTATTTAGCGGTGTATGGGAATGTGAACCATTATGACTGGTGTATCTGTAAACGGTGAGGTCATCAACTGTAGACTGGTTTTATTCGATCTCGACGGCACTCTGGTCGACAAAGAATACAGAAACATGGCATTAGCCAAGACGCGGTACAACGCGATAACCAAGCACGCTGGACCAGAAGCCGCGCAGAGATGGGCACAGTATTCAGGGGTAGACCTCAACTCATTCAAGGTCGATGAAAACGGTCCCTTATCGAAGGCGCCCCGTAAAGAGGATGTGATCGTGGCGACGACAGCTATCTGGCTGAAGGGGTTAAACTGGTTCAAAGCCAAGGAGCTAGCAACCGAAGCTTACGCTGCTGCAGATGCGGAGCAAAGTCGATCCTTCAAATCGAGGCTTATACAGGGGATACCGGAGGCTTTGAGGAAGATGCACAGGGCTGGTTTAATGCTGGGGATAGCCACCAATGGGAGCGGAAAGACGGCTAGGGAGATCATGGCGATTAACGGTGTCGAGGCTTTGTTTGATGTGTATACTGGGGCTGATGAGGTGGCTGAGGGAAAACCCGAGCCAGATATGATACTGGAGGCGTGTAAGAGGGCGGGGGTTGATCCCGGTGAGGCTGTGTATGTGGGGGATGAGCTGGTTGACGCTGTCGCTGGGAGGGCTGCGGGGGTGGCTGGGGTGATAATGGTGAACCGTGAACCAGAGGTCTCAGCTTACACACGGCTTATTGTTAACTCAGTTGCACACATCGATGCTGTTTAAGCTGCGTAAAAACTAAATCCCTGAAGAGCCGCTCAATCCTTGATTGTTATGAGCCTAAGGACAGTAGATGATTTCCCATTCCTCGAAGACAAGATATACTTCAACTGCGCCGCACAGGGAGCGGTACCCGAGTCCACCACACGGGTGATAGAGCGATACTTCAATGACTACTGCGCAGCCATCAGGGGAAAACCAAACCAAGATGCACCCAACTACCGTGATGTAAAAGCCAACAGCAAGAAGCTCCTCTCAGAGATCATTGGAGCGAAGGAAAACGAACTGGCTTTTGTGCCCAACGCCACCACTGGGATAAACACGGCGTTCAGCATGATACCCTTCGAGAGGGGAGATAACATCGTCCTCTCCGACTTGTCTTACCCCATGGGGGCTACTATCGTCACCGGGTACCAGAGGAAAGGCGTCCAGAGCAAGTTTGTGAAGCACCACGACGGTGTAATCGAGACGAGTCAATGGGAGGAAGCTATCAACGACGAGACCAGGGCAGTTATGATTGATCAACCCGGGTGGCTCAACGGGTACCTGTATGATCTACGGGCGATCGCTGATATAGCGCATGAGCATGGCGCGTATCTGGTGGTGGATGGGACCCAGTCTGTTGGGCAAATGAAATGGGATATCCACGAGACGGGCGTCGATTTCCTCGCCACCAGCACCTACAAGTGGCTCATGGGTGGACCATACGCCAACACAGTGGGCTTCTTCTACATGCGTGAAGAGCACATCGAGAAGTTCAACCCAGACTATGTTGGCAGCCAGACGCTCCCAAGGGAAGAAGAAAAGGCAAACCAGGAGGACGCCTTCACCATATACAAGTTCAACCCGAGAAAGGACATCGGCAAGATAGAGGTCTATAACCAGAACCAGCTGGGCTATGTCTCGGCTGAGAACAGCATGAAGCTGCTGCTTGAGTATGGTGTAGATAAAGCTGAGCGGCAGATCAAGAAAGTTGACACCGCCATTATTGATGGCTTGCTTGAGCTTGGGGTGAAGCTGCAGACACCAGTAGATGAAGCGCGGAGACTCTACCTCAACGCCCTTGTGCCAGACTA
>CAZVMT010000030.1:0-18907 GCA_964628765.1 uncultured Candidatus Bathyarchaeia archaeon
CGCTTATGGAGTACCGGTTTTTTGTTGGTGATGGTATGGTGTGGGAGTCGGCTGTGACTTTTGGTTTTAAGGATGTGAGTGTTGTTGATGATGTTCTGTCTGTGGGCAGTGTTGTTGTTGATGGGGTGGTTTTTCCTGTCGATGCTGTTGCTGATTGGGATTCTGAGGCTGGCGGGTTTATTTTTCGGTTGTTTTTCGAGTTGTGGCGATACGATGTGGATTCGCGAAGTTTTGGGTTTGATGGTCGGGTTGTTGGTTTGTGGCTGAATGTAGCTGCTTCTTAATATTTGTAGATTAAATTTGGGTATTTTTTGTGGTATTTTGTTCTAGAACTAATTTCCTTATGGCTTTATTTTGTTGTTTATTGAGAGGCTTTTTTGGCTATTGTCTGGTGAATCTGTGATGAGTGGAAACAGGGTTAGCTTATCATCGACTTTGGTGTTGGTGGCAGCCCTGAATGAGGAGGATGGTATTAGTCTTACTTTGGCGGAGCTTAAACGGTATGTGGGTGGTTCCAAATTTGTTGTCGTTGATGGTCACAGTGTGGATCGTACAGTGGCGGTTGCAAAGAGTTTGGGTGCCGATGTATTGCATCAGGAGGGTAAAGGCAAAGGCGACGCGATTGGGTATGCGTTGGAGTGTTTGGATGATGATTTTGATTATGTTGTTTTGACTGATGGCGATTATACCTATCCTGGAGAGTATATTCCTCATATGATCAGGATTCTGGAGAAGAATCCTGAAGTGGGTATGGTGTGCGGGAACAGATTCAATTCCCATCTACACTTAAGCGCTATGCATAATGCCTTCTATTTCGGAAACAGAGTCATAGCGTTAATACATAATTTTCTTAATGGTGTGAATTTGCGGGATCCGTTGACTGGGTTGCGGGTTATACGTTGGAAGCTTGTCAAGAATTGGAAGCCTAAATCTGCTGGTTTCGACATAGAAGTAGAGCTGAATCATCACATTGAAAGGCTGGGCTACAGTATAGCTGAGATAGAGGTACCCTACAGAGAACGAGTTGGAGAAAAAAAGCTGAAACTAAGAGATGGCGTTACCATACTAAAAAGAATCTTAACAGAGAGCATATACTAATTGGTGTAGGCGGTTACTTTGGTTCTGTTGTTTTTTGCGTCTTTTATGTTTTGATTTGGCTTTTGTGGGGGGCGGTGAAGGGTGGTGTTGAATTCGTTTTTTCAGTTGTCTCGATTGCGAAGGAATCTGCGGATGGATTTCGGCTATTTGGAGAAGTTGCAGCGAAAACGGCTTAGGGCTATAATTAAGCATGCTTATGAGAATGTTGCTTTTTACCATAGAAAATTTGATGAGGCTCATGTTAAGCCAGATGATATCAAGTGTGTTGCGGATTTGCCAAAGCTTCCTTCAACTACAAAGGAAGAGCTTCAAGAAGCTTCTTTTGGGAATCTGTTGGCGAGAAATGTAGATTTGAAGAGTTGTTTTAGGCGAACAACAAGTGGCTCGACTGGTGTTCCGTTAACTCTTTTTTTGGACTCTTTTACGGCAGCTTTAGAAGGGGCTGTTTGGACGAGGACTTTTCTTGAGAATGGTTTGAAAGTTCGTGATAAGATGGCGGTCATAGCTGATCCGCGTATTTTTCCGAAGAAAAGTTTTGTTCAGCGTTTTGGGTTGATGAGCCGAAAGTATCTTTCGATTTTTGACAGTGCTGAGCGACAGTTTAAGGCGTTGCAGGCATACAAGCCGGATGCTATCAAAGGTTACTTGTCGTCTCTGTTTATTTTAGCTGAGCTTTACACGACTATGAAAAGTAGTTTTAAGCCTCGGATTGTTTTTACGAGTGCAGAGCTTCTGGATAATGTTGATAGGCGGTTTATTAATTCGTCATTTCATGTTGATTTGTTGGATAATTACGCATGTAACGAGTTTGGTCTTCTTGCGTGGGAATGTTCTGAACATGGTGGCTATCATATGAATGTTGATCGGGCAGTTATCGAGTTTGTTGATGAAAACGGTCCTGTTGCTTCTGGCGAGTCAGGGGAGATCGTTTGCACTAGTTTATTCAATTGGGCGATGCCTCTAATTCGTTACAGAATTGAGGATGTGGGTACGCCAATTGATGAGCCGTGTTCGTGCGGCAGGACATTGCCTCTTATGAAGATGATAATGGGGCGTAAAGATGATTTCTTAACAGCAACTGATGGGCGTTTGTTGTCACCAACAATATTTTTTCCCTATCCTTTTGAGGATTTGAAGGGTATACGGCGGTTTAGGGTTGTGCAACGAAAAAGAACAAAAATGGAAATCCAGCTCTATGTAAACAAAAGTTTTGTAGACGAAACACAGGTTTTTAACAAAGCAAGAAAAGAAATTCAAAGAATTTTCGGCGAAGATATGGAAGTTGATTTTCAGCTCTTGGATCGGATGTCTAAAGATTCTAATGGAAAACTCAGAAAAATAGTATCAATGGTTAAGTCCAATTGAAATTAATACTGCCAGAATTTCGTATCAGTATCCACAAATACTTTTAAACGCGATTTGACGCTCGAATGTTCTCATACTGGAGCAATGACACTTCTTCTGCATCCTCAGAGCTGCCAATCTATTGGCTGTAGTTATAAACGCAGATTTGCATTTTAATCCAGAAAGGTTTCTGGATATTGTCCGTGTATACCCTTTTAGTGAAAATGGAGAAATATTATTTGAGTTATTTTTCTGTTGTTATCTCTACTTATACTAAAGATAGGTTAAGTTATGTTTTGGACTGTATCGATTCTTTGCAGAATCAGTCATTGCAACCCAAGGAGGTGCTTTTAGTTTTGGATTCCGATGTTGATTTGATAACTTTTTATAAAGCTCATGTCCCTTCCGATGTTAAATTTATTGTGAGTAATGGGATTGGACTTTCAAATGCGCGAAATGCTGGCATAAAGAACTCAAATGAAGATTTAATCGCTTTTATTGATGATGATGCGATTGCTGATGAAAAGTGGTTGGAAAACCTGGCAAAGAATTATGGTAACCCTGACATTGTTGGTGTCGGCGGTCTTATCAAGCCCTTGTGGGAAAGTGGTCAACCTAAATGGTTCCCAGAAGAATTAAATTGGTTGGTCGGTTGTTCCTATAAGGGGCTTCCTGAACACAAAACATATGTGAGGAACCCTATAGGTTGCAACATGTCTTTTAGGAAGAAAGTTTTAGAAGAAGTTGGATATTTCCGATCTGATGTTGGTAGATTTGGAAAAAAACTTTTAGCTGGCGAAGAACCAGAAATTTCAATGAGGATTTTTGAGAAGATTCCAAACTCGAGGATTATATACGACCCTTCTGCAGTTGTTTATCACAGAATTAATAAAAGCAGAACGAATTTTAAGTATTTATGGAAGAGATCATTTTTTGAAGGGATTTCGAAAGCTTTAATCACTAATTCGCGAAAAAAAACTTCTTTGTCTTTATCGAATGAGAATCGATATTTACGATATTTGCTAAAGACTGCTATTCCATCAAGACTTAGATCAATTTATAAGTTTGATAGTTTTCGTCAATTGCTGGTTTTGCTTTTTTCGATTATGGCAGTCTTCGTGGGTTTTGTGTTCGGTAAACTTGGAGCGGCTGGAAAGTAAATGGATACAATAGCTAAGATAGTTGACGAAGGGTTGTGTACTGGGTGTGGAACATGTGCCTATGTCTGCCCTAACGAAGCTGTAGAAATGCGACTTGAACAAGGTCTCTATCTTCCCAAAATAGATCCTGAAAGGTGTAATCAATGCGGGCTTTGTGTACGCGTTTGCCCTGGACATTGCTTAAACTTTGAAATGTTAAATTCATTGGTCTTTAAAAAACAACCAACAGACACAACACTCGGAAATTACATAGACTGTTACGTTGGTTATTCAAATGATAGCAATATAAGATATTCTTGTTCTTCTGGCGGCGTTGCAACTCACTTACTGGTTTTTGCATTAGAAGAAAAGCTAATTGACGCTGCCTTAGTTACTCGTATGAAAAAAGATAGCCCCTTAGAGTCTGAGGCTTTTATTGCGCGAACAAAAGAGGACATCATCTCGGCGTCAAAATCAAAGTATTGTCCTGTTGCGGTTAACGAAGCTTTGAAGAAAATTATAAACGAAGATGGAAAGTTTGCAGTTGTAGGACTGCCCTGTCATATCCATGGTATCAGAAAAGCAGAAAGCTTTAACCCTGAATTGAAAAAGAAAATAGTTTTGCACATTGGACTTATGTGCGCGCATACGATTAGTTTTTTGGGTACCGAGTTTCTTCTCGAAAAAATGTCAATTGACAAAGAGCAGGTAGTCAAGCTTGATTATAGAGGACGAGGATGGCCTGGTTCAATGTCAATATATTTCAAAAACAATTCAAGTTTAACTATACCTTATATAGGGGGCTGGAATGCATATTGGCCTCTGTTTTCTTCTTTTTTTTTCACCCCATGGCGTTGCATAATGTGCCCAGATATGACTAACGAGTTAGCCGACATCTCTTTGGGAGATGCCTATCTTCCTGAACTAAAGCGTGAAAAAGTAGGGCAGTCAATTATTGTTACGAGAACAGAAATTGCAGAACACCTTCTTCATCTCATGAGCTCAACCAAGGCGATTTCGATAAAACACATCGACTATACGCGGGTCAAGCAAGCTCAAGCTCCACCGTTAAAATTTAAGAAAAAAGATTTAAACGCTCGTCTTTTTTTGCTTAACGCATTTGGCAAACAAACACCACGACTTAATCCCACACTAACTTGTTCAGTTTCACCTGCTTCTCTTTCACGAGCTTTTTTTACCCTTCTCAATATTAAAGTTTCATCTAACAAATTTCTAAAATGGTTATTGGTTCACCTCCCATCTCCGTTATTCAGACTCTATGCTGGAGTATACAAGTTTTTTTAATACATTTGAGGATGGAATGCCTTTGACCAAATCGAATGTTCATATTATACACGTCGGAAATATGAATAACAAGGGTACTCAAGCGCTTTTTAAAAGCGATGTCCACACAATTCGTAACACTATCAAGGGCGACGTATTCATAACTGTTTCCACAACCGATGTGGAGGGAGTAAAAGGGCTAAATCTTCCTTTGGCCAGTGTGTTGCCGCCAATGGTTGACATTCCATATGAAAAAGCAGATTGCTTTGCCAAAAAATTCGGGTGTAGCAGAAGTGACATTAAATACAAGAGTTTTGCGTTGGCAGCGTTCATTTACATGTTTATCCAAATTGCATTATCCGTGTTTTCCATAACGCTAGCTAAGACTGGATTGAAAGCTTTCTATCGAGCTGAAGTAATTGAAAATGTAAAAAAATGTGACATAGTCGTATCCCACAGTGACGAAAGTTTCAAAGAAAGTGCTTCTCTACTACCGTTGAATATCTATTGGGTTATGACTTGGTGGTCAATGTTGATTGCGAGAACATGGGAGATTTTGGTTGCGAAATCCTTTAGAAAACCAGTTGTTATGTTTCCCAATTCTGTTGGGCCTTTCAGAACTTGGGTGGGTCGGTGTTTGGCAAGGCTTTCACTTGGTAATTGCGATTACGTTTTGATAAGAGATATTACATCTTACAAGATAGTTGACACTTTGGGAATACAATCCTGCAGAATTTTGACATTTGACACAGCGTTGCTGTTTAATTCAACATGTGAAAAGGTTATAGCCGATTTTCCTAGACCTTTATTGGGAATATCTCCTGGCATCTATAGTCATAGTATGTCTAAAGCAGAAGTTCGCGCTTATATTGTGGCACATGCGAAAGCATTAGATGCTGCCATCGAAAAGTATGGGTTCTTTGTAGTTTTCTTGCCTCATTATGTTAGTAATTTTGAGTATGATGATTTGGAGATGTGTGAAGCTATAATCCACGAAATGAAGAATAAGGAGCGTGTTCGACTTTGTAATACAAGCAGTGTTGAAGAGTTCAAGTTCTTTTTAGATCAGATGGATATTATCATTTCTTCAAAGATGCATCCTGCAGTTTTGGGGGCGTCAGGATACGTGCCTATTTTGTGTATTGCCTATGACCATAAGCAAACAGGTTTTTTTGAGCGATTGAACATGAGTGACTGTACGCTTGACATACGTAATGTCTCATCTGAAGCATTACTGTCTAAGATAGATTATGTTTGGAACCGAAATGACCAATTAAGGGCTTCACTGAAAAACATCATCCCTGAATGGCAGAAAAACGTGAAGGAAGGCATAAAGCAAGCAATAATGCCATTTATTAAGAGAAAATGATCTTTACCCGTTAGAACCTTTTTTGATTGCTTCGGTTTAGAGGGATGATAAATGACAAATTTTCTCAGGACATTTTATTACTTGCACAGTATGATCAGACGCGCCTATTGGAATCATGACAGATTAATTGATTACCAGAACAAGAGACTTAGAAAAACGATAAGGTACGCATATGAGCATGTTCCCTTTTATCATAGGAAATTTAGGGAGTTGAGAATAAAACCCATTGACATAAAGACTGCGAAAGATCTTAACAAGTTGCCAATCATACGAAAGGCCGAGATAAAGAAAAACCTTGATAAAATGATTTCTAAGGAATCTAATGTTAATAACCTCCGAAAGCTGTCTACGAGTGGTTCAACAGGACAACCATTGTTTCTCTATATAAACGCGGTGGAAGACGAATTCCGCAAAGCGAAGCATTTGAGGGCTAACATAAGTTGTGGGCAAAATCTCAGAGATCGGTGGGTTACAGTAACGTCTCCTACTCATTTTGGAGAGATCATGAAATTTCAGCGAATGCTGGGTGTATATGCGCCGATTCCTGTCTCTGTATTCAATGATTTGGCTACACAGGTTTCAATAATTGAAAAAATGAAGCCTGATATATTGGATGGTTACTCAAGTTCGCTCCTCTTACTGGCCAAGTTTGTGGAAAAAAGCGGATTAGAATCGATTAGACCAAGATTCATTATTAGTGGCGCCGAATTTGTCGGTAACTCTTCTCTTAATTACATTGAGAAAACCTTTGGCGCTCCAGTTTACGATCAGTATGCGTGTATTGAACTGGAAAGGATAGCATGGCAATGTCCTCAAAGAATGGGATATCATATGGATGTTGATACAATGATTGTGCAGTTTGTAGATAATGATGGAGAGGAGGTTTCTGTAGGTGAAGGAGGCGAAATAGTTTGCACGAGTTTGTTCAACTTTGCTATGCCTCTTATCCGGTATGCTGTGGGAGACATTGGAGTGCCATCGGATGAACGTTGTTCATGTGGGAGAACGCTTCCGTTGATGAAGGTTGTTGAAGGCCGGAAGGACTCGCTTATTTTTCTTCCTAATGGCCAAGTGATGTCGCCTCGGGCTTTTAGTGTTGCGATTAGTACTTTTAGGTTATATCGGCTCATTGAGCAATTTCGGTTTATCCAAAAAAAAACAGGGTCTTTTGAAATTCTTATTAAAGTAGGCAATTCTGTTGTTGACGAGGAAACGATGGAAGCCGAATTAGTGTCACATGTCAAACGAGTGCTTGGTTTGGAAAAATTCGAAGTGAACTTTGAGGTAAAGTTTGTGGATGAAATTCGGCTTGATAATAGCGGCAAGTTCAGCTTTATTGTTTCTGAAGCGAGTTGAAAGCATTTGGAATAGTGTTAAGGTTGTTGTGCGGTTATGAATATTTTGCAGGTTTGTCCCCATCCTTATGAAAGAGGAAGTGGAGGGATCTCTGAGCATGTTAGGTGTATTTCTGAGCGTCTAGCTAAGAGACATGACGTGACGGTTTATGCGACTGATCCATCTGGAATGTTGCCACGTTATGAGTTGATTAATGGGGTTAAGGTGGAAAGGTACAGACGATTTGCGCCAAGTAACGCGTATTTTTTCTCATGGGAGTTGCTTTTGAAGTTGAGAAACGCCAGGTTTGATGTGGTTCACGGGCATGGTTATCACGCCTTTCCGATGCATATTGCGCCTTTGGCTAACACAGGCAAATTTGTTGTTACTACGCATTTTCATGGGGGATCACCTTCTGTTTTTAGAAACTGTTTGTATGGTTTGTTTAAGCCTGTTGGCGAGATATCGCTTACTAAGGCGGATGCGATTATTGCAGTGTCCGAATTTGAAAAGCGTCTGCTTTGTACATATTTTAAACTTGAAGCTGACAAGATTGTTGTGATTCCAAATGGTCTTGATTTAAGCGAGTTTGCTTGTCTTAAGCGTCGCAGACGTGGTTTTAGGTCTATTTTATATGTTGGTCGGTTGGAGCGTTCTAAGGGTGTGCAGTTTTTGGTTGAAGTTTTGCCACAACTGGATGATGATGTGGTTTTAGAGATGGTGGGAAAGGGTTCATTGCGTGAGTTTTTGGAGAATCGTGCTAAACAATTGGGAGTGCGCGACCGTGTTTTGTTTTTTCAGAATTTGTCTAGGAGAGACCTTTTACAGAAGTATGTGGATTCGGATGCGTTTGTTTTGTTGTCTCAGCATGAAGCATACTCCCTTGTTGTCGCGGAGGCTTTGACTGCTGGTGCATATTGTATTGTGGCTAATACTTCTGGGTTGAGCGAATGGGTGGATGGTGTGAATTGTTTTGGTTTAGGGTTGCCTTTAGATTTAACTGAGTTGAAGGCTTTAATTAGCGATGTTTTTGAACGTAAGGGCCAAAAATTTGATGTTAAAATGTGGAAAAGCAAGATTCTTGATTGGGATGAAGTTGTTGCGCAGTTGGAACATGTTTATTGTAGTTGATCCTTTTTTGGGAGTGGTGTAATTGAATATTCTTTTTCTGAGCGAGCTCTTTTACCCGAATGGTGGTGGAGCTGAATTAGCTACGTATTTGTATGCAAAGCTCCTTAGCGAAGCCAAATTTAACGTTGTTGTTATAGCTAATCGTTTTGCTGGAGAACCCGAGTTTTCGAGAAATGAGGGATTTACTGTTTATCGTTTGCCTTTGTTCAGGAGGGGGGACAGCGTCAAGTATTCTGTTTTGCAGCGGGTTGACGTTTTGTTTTCTAGTTTTATGCGTAAATGGATGAAATGGGCTGATATTGTTTATGTTCCTCGATTCTGGTTTTCTGCGATACCCTTGGCGAAGACTCTTGGGAAACCAGTGGTTACGCATTTACATGATTATATTCCCATATGTCCATTGACAAAGTTTTATGATTCGTCTAGAGAGTCTATATGTAGCCGTGGGAGGTTTTGTACTTTAAATTGCATTTATTATAGTGAGCGTAGTGCTGATAAGGGTTTGTTTAAGGCTGCTACTTCTGCAGTTTTTAATTCTATATTTGGGCGGTATCTTGGACGGATTGTTAGTTTTTCTGATGGTGTTGTTTGCGCGTCTTATGCTCAAAGAGATTTATTGACAAAATGGGATAAGTCTTTGGAGCGTAAGGTTCACGTTATTCCCAATCCTTTACCGGAGATTTCGCAGGTTCCTTTAGAAGGTGATGATTTCGGATATTTTGGTGGAAGTAATATTATGAAAGGATTTAATGTTTTATGTCAGGCTTTACGCTTGTTGAATTCTGATTCTGTTCTTGTGCATGGAACCAATTTTTCTTTGATGAATAAACGGATGGGTAAATTTCTTGAACGATTGGGAGTTAAAAAATATCCTAAATTAAACCATTCTGAGATAGATCTGCTTTATAGAGATATCAAAGCAGTTTTAGTCCCCTCGGTTGTAGCCGAAGTTTCTCCTTATGTAGTTACTGAGGCTATTTTACATAGTAGAGCAATTATTGCTTCTAATATTGGAGGTATTCCAGAATTGGTCAAAGGATGTAAAGGTGTTTTTCTTTTCAATGCTGGTAACCCCTTTGAGTTGGCTGATAAGTTGAAGTATGTAAAAGATTTAGATCTACAAACCATTGCAGAATGGGGGGCTCACAACATAGAAATTTTCGAAAAAAGATTCAGTAATAACCAAACTCTCCAAATTTTAATAGATTTCTTTCATAAACTAACCTCTTAAATCAGCAATGAACACATAAAACAACCACATAAACAGTCCACAAAGGAACACACCAAAGTATTAGAAACATTATAAACACTAAGTTCCAAGATTTATCATTTTACATTTTATTGGCTTGTTTACCAACGTCATCTTCGACTTCTTTACTTCACGGAATTGACAACTCTGTTAACCTAGGGAAAAAACGCAAACAAATACGTCATATTGGTGACTCTACATGATAGTTTCCAAGGATAACACTAGCAATGAGCCTTTTTACAAACCTGTCTATGATCAAATATTAACTCGTTTAGAAGACGGCGAACCTGTAGATAGTATCTACGATGACAGGGGAGTAAATATATCCAAACAACTTGGAGTTTTAGTCGGTGAAAGATCCTATGAAAAGACCATGGACTTTGGATGTGGGTTGGGGCAAGTGTCTGTTTCTTTGTCAACCAAAAGCAAACTGGTTGTGGCTGCTGACATTTCAAAAAATGCTTTGAAAATAGTAACTAAAGTGGCAAAAATGAAGAATATAAATAATATACATCCTATGTTGTTCGATGCAACCAATTTGCCATTTAAGGACAACGTCTTTGACTTGATTGTTTGTAGTGGGGTACTTGAGTGGGTTCCTTTGAGTCATGGCTCATGCCCGCCTGAAAGACTCCAACTCAACACATTAACAGAAATAAGGAGAGTGTTGACTTGGCGAAGCCTTTTCTGGCTAGGCATCGAAAACAGATACTGTTATTACTATCTTCTAGGCGCCATTGATCATCATTCAAGATTAAGATTTGTCACATTTTTACCTAGATCTATCGCCAATTTCTACTCGAAACTCGTTAAGAAGCAACAATACCGAAACTACCTTTACAGTTATTGGGAGTTAATGAAAATTCTTCGCAAATCAGGATTAACTGTAAATAAATTTCTAACTGCAACGCCTTATTATTCCAATCCTAAAATAATTGCAGATCTATCTAATCCAAATGAGATAGGCGATATTTTTTCCCACACCAGCTACAGGGTAACATATAGGGCTATCATAAAGGCAATTTCAAAATTCCATACTGCTAAATTACTAATTCCTAACTTTATCGTAATCTGTACCAAATCTCAATAAAATTAGTGTGTAAAAAAAGGAATTAACACGTTAGAGGGGTCGAGCGCGTATGTTGTCAAGATTGTGAGAAAACCAGAATCTGAAATAAAAGTTCCTCAGTAATAATATGAGTTCTTCAGTCAAACCGTGCTAAACTGACCTTAAATCGGCAGGCATTAACCATGCATATCCAAGAAAGACGCCAACAAAATCCCTCTAAAATCCGATATTTTAATCTGAAAACGTGGATTGATACTTTGTCTGCTAAAAAGGTACTTTTGGTAAGTAATAGAGATTTAACAATGAAACCATTTCTCTACGGAGAGGATTACTATATGCATACACTAGCTATGGAACTCGAGAAACGTAAAATACAAGTTGACTATTTAATTGTGCCAAAACATAATTTCTGTAAACTCTCTATTGACATAAACAAGATTGATAATAAAGAACTTGTAATTCTTCAACATGCTAGCCCTTTTTGGTTATTCAAGGCGATTATCAAGAAAAAAATTAGAGTAGTAAAAGCAGTGTATCTTGCAAAACAAAAGGTTTCCCTCTCTACTAAACTCCGAAGAAAATTACGTTACTTATTATGGCAACCGATAATTGACGAATATTTGGTTCCCTCATTAATTTTAGCTGATACTCTTAGGAAGCTGGGTGTTGTTAGAAGAATTAGCGTTATACCTCCAGAGTATACTTGCATTCATTGTAGTTACTCAGAGAATTTAAGAAAAAAAGTGGATTTAACCAAACGCCTTCCAGTAACAGTTGAGGCTGTTTACATCGGAACGTTGACTCAAAAGAGATTTCCCTTAACACAGATACTAGAGACCTTAAACAGAGATTGCCAAAGAACTTACAACTTGAAAATTTACACAACTTCGCATGTTAAGGCGGAAACATATCAGAAGGGAAACGTAGAAATCACGATAATCAGAAAAAAACTCTCTGACGAAGAGAAATGCAAAATTCTGCGGAAATCACACATCTTTGTTGCCCCTGCAAAAAACTCAACAATAGAGCCGCCAATATCTGTGATTGAAGCTGAATATCATGGGAACATCATCATCAGAAATTGGTAGAACACCTAATTGATGACAAGAACCAAGTGATTAACTTGGTTTTTTAAATATCTTCCAATTAGATTTTTAATTCGCAAAAAACACCTTGATCTTCTGAAGATTTCAGCTACATATTAGTTAGCACTATGATGATCTCCTTGATATAATAAAGAAATGTTTGTACGCACAAACTTGATGAACGACTCCCATTATGCAATATGTTTGAACAATACTAAATATTCTTAATTTAACCTTTGTAAAATTAGAACTAATCATTCTTGAGATGCAAAACATCATTAAAAAGGATTTGAAAACCACAATGCAAAAAAACTTGTTAAAAAATGGCATTGCTATTTTGCGCGAGTCAAGACCGAGTCAACATCGCGTTATGGCTTTTTTATTATTGGCTGTTGGATTATGTTTATTATTTGTGACGCCTTTTTTCATTAAAGCCTCAATTATGGGTGATCTGCACAGATATGACTCGCAGACCTTCAATTTGGTGTTTTGTGTTCCATCAGTCTTATGGATTGGCGTGTTTATTTTAGGACTGCTTTTAGTTTTGTTTTCCTTCTCAAAATTAAAAGGGTTCTCACCAAATTCAACAAACATATTAATATTTCTGTTAGTGTTGATTCTGCTTTTGTTATTCTATGGGTTTCCATATCTCATTGAATCAAATCCACGCTTTATTGATAGCTGGGTTCATGGAAAATCAGCTAAAGGAATATTAGAAAATGGAAACCTGCAGCCCGAACAATTCAAATACCACGCTTATCCCGCCTCATTTATCCTTCTTTCCTGCTTATCCCTGGTAACTAACATCGATCTCACTTCACTACTCATGTTTACTCCTATCATTTACATCGTATTGTTTTTCACATCGCTCACTCTTTTATTCACAAAAATCCTTCCAGATTTAAAACTAGCCAGCATTTCCACCCTAATATATGGATTATCAACATTTTACTTATCTTTCCATTTTTCTCCAGAAATATTCGGGTGGACCCTATTTTTCCTATTTCTTGTAGTAATAGGGAAAGAATCCATGAAAAGCAAAACTGATACAAATCTGCGCATAAACATCGTTCTCCTAATAACAATTATTATCGGAATAACAATAACCCATTTAGTCACACAGGTCATGATGATATTAACACTTAGTATGTTCATAATACTGCCAAAAAAATTTAAAAATAGGTTTTTAACTTATAAATTACTGTTATTTGCAGCAATCGCCTCTTTAGTTTATTTTTTTTCATTCAGCTTCTCCTATATTCACGGTATCATAGAAGGATTTAAAACAGCATTAGAAACAGTTCTATACGATGTTACATCATCAATAGCTGCCCAACCTCTTACGACTTACTCTCCCCCTGAAGTAGCCCACCTCTTACTTTATAGAAGACTACTATATTTAGCTGTCATTATTACAGCCCTTTTTGGAGCTTATATGCTCAAAAAAGAAAAGAAAAAACCATTCATGTTTCTTTTCTCACTATTACTTACAAGTGCACTTCTTGTGCCTTTAACAGTTTTTGGAATTTTGCCTTTGGAAAGAAGTATTAAACTTGCGTTTATTCCACTTTCCATATTTTCGACCTATTTCCTGTTTAAAAGAAGACGCATAGGCATTGTGTTGCTCGCCATTCTGATATTAAGTATACCTATTAACTTCGCGGCAGTTTATTGGAACGAAGCAGGAAGATATCAAACTTATGATTGGGAAATTGCGTCAGCAAAATTTACTAGTTCGCATTTTCACGGAACTCTGTTAGCGGAAAGTAAAGAAACTTCAATCCTGAACTTCTACGGCAATTTCACCAATGTATTTAGTGATTTTCGTCTTCTAGGTGAACGGCCAGATGTTTTCACTGTTGATTTTATAGACGAGCAAAATATCGAGCTTGTTCAAATAACCCAAATCACAATCCTCCGAAATTCATGGGCTGAAAGAAATCTAAACTTCAACTTGTTTCTAAATTCTTCCACCTTTAATTGCGTTTATTCAAACGGTTACTCAATGACTTTTTTGCGGAACAATGCAACATCGAAAGCTGTCGAATAACACCAAAACCCCGCAGTAATAATCAAGTAGTAAAAGAATGTTCTCTTGCTAAGAAGTAACCTGAATTAAAACAACGGTGTAACCAATAGTATCCAAAGATAGTCCTAAATCAATATTACCTGTTTGAACACTCGGCGTCAAGTGCGACACGACATTATCGATTTTAAAGAAGTTTGCTTCTCCCGTTATACCATTTAAAACTATACTTCTCGGCTGGTCAACTTTAGCGATTAGCAGAATATTTAGAGTTCCACTGTTAAACCATGCAAGTGATCTAATATCAGTAGATGTGCTAGTTGTAGCTACGAGTTGATCTCCAAGCCTCAAGTTGTCTCCAAAAAGCTTTTGCAAATAATATGGGTACCACGGTTCGTTATCATCTAAATTAATCATTCCAAATCCAAGTCCCCCTGTTGGTTTTGTCTGTTCCCAAGATGCACTACTGCCTAATGAATAGTATATCATATACTGGACATCATTTAGTATGCAACTTCTTAATGTTAGTGCATTCCATACTGTCCCAACAACCTGTTGAATTCGCGGATCTGTGCCCTCTGAACATGTGGCTGCAAAGTTGCTTTCAGAATTTATTGCCGGCAGAGTGATGCCGTGTTCGTTAAACCATAATTGTCTGACATCGTTTACTCCATACCAAATGCTATCTGTCACAAAATGCCTATTTTCAGCACGAACTAATGGAGTTTCATCTCCCATGCTGACTCCATCACAATCATATTTGTGAAAGCTTATGTAATCCAGCTTTCCTCCATGCAGAATCCAATAATCGATGAACTTCCTGTAAGTAGCAGCATCGTTTGAAATTAGAATTTCTGGGTTGGCTTCATGCATTTCATCATAAGCCGTATTAAAGAGCTCTAAGAAATATCCAAGTTTTGTCGCATCATAGTTCCAGTTGGGATACCAGTAAAATGTTGCTTCGTTAACAACTTCGTAAAATCGAACAGGAAGCCCCACAGCCTCAAAATGTTCAACCCAAGCTCTACAGTATGCAGCCCAGTTGTCTGGATAAGGTAAACCTGTATCTGGGTTTGTAGCCATGCCAGATGGAAGATAACTAGTGCGCATGTCACCATTTCCCAGCGAAAATATCGGTTCGGCTCCTATCTCAAAAATTTTGTTAACTAATGAATCAACATTTGTCCAGTCGAAAGTACCCGTTTTTGTTTCTTCATTCCAGTACACGCATGGGTCTGGACTCGAACTTTTCCAATCGAATATTCTTACAAGTTTAAAGTTGGTATCCTCTGCTAATTCTTGTAAAACTGGTCTGTTTCTAAATGTATTCCACTCATGATCCAGCATAAAGCCTAGAGATAGATTGTTCGTCCCTATTATTTGGGTTGGGTTAACCGTTACGTCTACGCGTGGCCAGTAAATTATGTTACCTGTTGATGTTACTGTTGTGGAAGTTTGTGGTTCTGCTAATGCTGATGCTACGGATGCTGATATTATGAAAAGCAAAAATATAGCTGAAATGAATTTGCTAGACTTGTACATTCTACCCTTTTTTGCCATCTGTCTGTAATCTCCATATGTAGTCTATATGCTCGTAACGCTTAAGCACACATCGTTTCACATGTACTAAGTCATACGATGTGATAAATCTTGTTATCAAACTGTCCAACAAAAACACTTCAAGAAATAGCAGACTTCAACTACTTCCACCACAAAAATATGCTCAATTAAGCCGATTACGAACAGTAATACTTCAAGCAGCTAATGAATTACAAATATAGAAGAAAGTTTCTGTTCCATATATATACTAGCAAATCTAAAAAACTAAAAGAGTTAGCGAGGCAAAACAAAATGAGTTTAACTAAATCTGATTATCGCAAATTATTAGGCATATTGATTATTGGGGCATTCTTACTCAACACAGCAGTAGCTCCAATGATAACTCTTATACCCCACGTAAAAGCTGCTCCAGACACTTGGTGGAACGCCGATTGGCACTTCCGTAAACCAATAACAATAGACCACAATCAAGTAGCTACCAACTTACCCAATTTTCCAGTCCTGATAGACATCACGGACAATGATCTAGCAAACAAGGCGCAAATCAACGCTGGCGATATTGTTTTCACCGACGACGCTGACACTAAACTTAACCATGAAATAGAATTTTATGACAGCAGCACAGGGCACCTAACAGCATGGGTTAACGTGCCACTTCTATCAGTCACAACAGACACAACTCTCTACCTGTACTACGGCAACCCCACATGCGAGAACCAGCAGAACCCAACAGCAGTATGGAATTCAAATTACAGGATGGTTCAACACCTAAACGAGAACTCAGGCACCCATTACGATTCCACGCCAAACGGTAATAATGGCTCACCCTATGGAGGATTAGCACAAGATGCGACAGGCAAAATAGACGGAGCCGACGCCTTCGACGGTACAAACGACTACATCGAAATCCCACACAACAACAGCATAACAGGCTTTACTGAAAGCTTTTCTGCCAGCGTGTGGTTCAAAATTGAGGATGTTGCAAAAAGACAGTCAATACTGCATAAGTACGATACCACTAACGATCAGAGAGGTTGGTTAATTGAATATCGTACGGATGTCGGACGAGCCATTGCACTTTTGGCATCTCCTGACGGTGTGAATTATGATTGGTGGTACATCTCCTTCAACCCAACAGCGGGCGAGTGGTATTATCTAGACCTCGTTTGGCAAGCAAACAGTGTACCACTATTCTACATCAACGGCCAACTGGTACCAACTATACGTAGCGGAACAATACCCGTGATCTACAACAACAACCTTGCTCCACTGCACATTGGCAAAAGTACTTACTCTTATGTGAGAGAGTTCAAAGGAATTTTAGATGAAATCCGCTTATCCAATACAGCACGTTCTGCTGACTGGATACTCACAAGCTACAACAATCAAAAGGATCCCCACACCTTCTATAGTATAGGTTCTGAAGAAACGCAAGATGGAAGTCCTGCCATTTTAAACGAAACTCCACAAAATGGCGCAACAGATGTCTACACAAACCCAACATTATCCGTTCATGCAATAGATCTGGATGGTGATTATTTAACAATAATATTCCGTACAAACGCAACTGGAACTTGGCAAGATATTGGAAGTTACATTAATGTTGAAAGCGGAACATATACGCTAATTCCAACGACAATGAACCAACTTGGCACAAGATATCACTGGAGCGTGTGCGCTACAGATGGCATAAGCTGGACCAACAGAACATTCACTTTTACAACGACAAGCATAATTCTTAGTCCCAAATGGACTGTAAATCTTCCCACAGGCGTTTCTGGCGTATTGACTGCTGATATAAATGGAAACGGTGCAGAAGAAGTTATACATGCCGGTAAAGGCCAGATAACTGTTCTGAACGGAGCTGACAGCTCAATAATATGGACGGTGCAAGATTCAAACATAGGCGATTGGTGCCAGCCTCAAATGGCAGACTTGAACAAAGATGGCATCCTTGAGATAATTGTACCGCTTGATACCCCCGCAGGGATTCTTGTTTTACATTCCAATAACGGGAGCACCTACTGGAGAAGAACAGGTCTAGGGGGTCACCTCTATTCCAGCCCCGTAGTTGCAGACATAGACGGTAGTGGTTATCCAACCATTTTCGCCGTAAGTACAGATATTAATACTGCCACTCTTGCGGGTCATGTCACCTCGATAAACAATTTTGGTCAAATATTACACCAAACCTTTGCTTGGCGTGCATGTGCCGGTGGATTATCCATCGCAGACACAGACGGTGATGGCGAATTCGAATTATACATGGGCGACAGGCACATGTATTATAGCGATGCTGGTTATGGTCGTGGCGTTAGATCTTTCTGGGCAAAGAATTTAACAGTCAGATGGGAACGCCCTGACATTCTGTGCAGCAGCCACATACCAATGCTAGCTGATGTAACCGGAGACGGAATTCTAGATGTAATCGTTGGTGATCAAAGTTCTCCTACAGGAATCGCTGTTTTGAATTCCAGAGATGGAAGTACTATAAGAGCCAATCTCAATAACCATTTACCCATTCATTATCAATCTTCCATTTACGATATTGATGGTGACGGCAACCTAGAAATAATCGTTGCAGACGGTGAACATGATTATGATGGCACAGATTACCATGACATTGTAGTCTTTGACCTCGTTGAGTGGAAAGTGGATGCAAGGATGACTGTAGGTAAGTCTTTGTATGGACCTATAATAGCGGACGTAACTGGAGACGGTTTCATGGATATCATTGCAGTTAGTTACAATGGTATACACATCTTCGATAGAACGTACACTTTGCTGGATGAGATCACTGGACTCTCCGGACGGCTAAATTATGCCGTTGTTCAAGATATAGATGGCGATGGATATAACGAAATTGTAGTTACAAATAAATTTAATTCGCAAGTTTACGCTTTTGATACACCTGCCCGTAGCCCAACTCCAAGAGCAAGATCCGAAGTACAATTTTACAGCGAACGCCGATGCGGTGTACAAGAGTATGTTCCTTCCCCAGGTAGTTTTGAACCGCTAATAAGTAATCCATCACCTAGTGATGGAGAAATGGATGTCCCAATTGCACTTTCACAACTCAGCTTCACGCTCACAGACTTCCAACAGGACCTTATGACTTTCACAGTTACAACTACGCCAGATATTGGTTCAGGTAGTGGAACTAACGTAGGCAACGGACGATACACTGTTGAAGTAAACGACCTTGATTATGGCACAAG
>CAZVMT010000031.1:0-18886 GCA_964628765.1 uncultured Candidatus Bathyarchaeia archaeon
CGACACTCGCTGTTTTTCTTGGTAGATTGCAGAAACGGTTCAATGAAGAGTGGCCCAGCTCAGCCAAGATATATCTGAAGAAGGGAAGAGCGCCAGTGGTGGGGGAGCTTCAAAACAACCCTGATTGGGCGAGAACCTTCACAAAGGTATGCGAGGTCTTTTCCGCTGCCTCAAATCGTTCCGCTGGTTTCGACGCTGTCAGAAAATACTACTATGATGGTCCAATCGCTGAAGCGATCATCGATTTTATGCAAAACACGGCATGCAAAGATGTCTATGGCAAGGAAAACCATGGATTAATCACAAGAGAAGACATGGCCGGGTATGAGGCAAAGTTCGAGGACTCCATCTCGGTGAATTACCGTGGTTTAACAGTACACAAGTGTGATACTTGGACGCAGGGACCGGTTTTCCTGGAGCAGTTGAACCTACTTGAGGGCTATGACTTGGCTTCCATGGGTCACAACAGCGTCGAGTATATTCACACATTGATGGAGGCTGCTAAACTCGCCTTCGCTGATAGGGAACAGTATTACGCTGACCCAGAGTTTGAGGATGTACCCCTCGACTGGCTCCTAAGCAAAGAATACGCTGCGGAACGGAGGAAGCTGATCGACCCAGACAGTGCCTCATTGCTTCATAGACCCGGTGGCGTGGAGCCCGTGATGCTCGATGAGAGCGGGCAGAAGCCCTGGTTTGAGGGGGATACGGTTCATCTTGAGGCAGTTGACCGTGATGGTAACATGGTCTCGGCTACTCCAAGCGGTGGCTGGCTGAGAACAACCCCCGTCACACCTGGCTTGGGGTTCCCTATAGGGACCAGAGGTCAGTTCTTCCACCTTGATCCCAATCACGTCGAGGCGTTGAAGCCCGGTAAGAGACCCAGCACCACGTTGACGCCAAGTCTGGTAACTGAGGATGGCTCCCAGTACATGGTGTTTGGTACCCCGGGTGGAGACAAACAGGACCAGTGGACGCTCCAGTTCTTCCTCAACTATGTGGATTTCGGGATGAATGTGCAGGAGGCTCTTGATGCTCCCAGTGTTCATACGAGTCACTTCCCAGCGAGTTTTTGGCCTCACACAGTTAGACCCGGTGAGATAAGCTTGGAGCCACGGATTCCGGTTGAGGTAGCTGATGGGCTTAGGGCTAAGGGGCATAAAGTGATCTATAGTAAGCCTTGGAGCCATGGGAGATGCCTTGCTATCAGGTATGATCCGGTTTCTGGTCTCATGAGTGGGGGGGCTTCACCGAGAACAGGAGAACCATATGCGCTTGGTTGGTGACTCTCCCGTATCATATATAACCTACGACACGTAAACAGAGACCGACTAAAAGGATGGTTCAATGCGACTATTGCGGCAAGGAGGAGTACATGCCCTTTAGATGCAAGTATTGTGGAGGCTATTTCTGCGCTGAACACAGGTTACCCGAGATGCATAACTGCACTGGCGACTTCCAGTTCAGCAGGAGCACAACAGGACACACAGGGTTCACACCCACTGGATATAGTTATTCTGCTCCACAGAGAGCGAGGACCCTTGGTTTATTCGGTAAAAATGAGCTCAGGGACCTTGCCATTGGTTTAGGTGTAATTATCTTGATATTGTTATCGAGCTTTTGGAGGAACCTTCTCCAGAGCCCAGTGTTCCTAACTGGAGCACTTCTGATCTATGGGTTGGCGTTCATTCTGCATGAGCTTGCCCATAAATTCATGGCTCAGCGGCTGGGTTACTGGGCTGAGTTCAGGATAAACCAGCAGGGATTGATGCTGACGCTAATCTCATTAATATCTCCCTTCAAGATAATCGCCCCAGGGGCCGTTATGATTGGGAACATCGCTAGCTGGGACCACTATGGCATGGTTAGCATCGCTGGTCCAGCGACCAACATAGGGATGGGGTTGATCTACTTCATGATCTCCTTGATGGCTGGCAGCCAGATGGTCAGCGACTTGGCTTGGCTTGGGATGAACATCAACGCCAACCTCGCGTTGTTCAACCTCATACCCATCGGGGTTTTCGATGGCGCCAAGATATTGAAGTGGAACAAGTATGTCTGGGGAGCAGCTGTAATAGCAGCTGGAATCCTTTATCTCCTCTAGCCTTGATTCGTTTGTCTTAATTACCTGAATCGTATACTACTCTGCGATATGATTATCATTCCGGGACCCGCCTCGAACATCCTTGGAGAAGCCATAGCACACGAACTCGGACAAGAACCTGTCTTCATCAACAACAGGATATTCCCCGACGGAGAAAGCTATGTACAGCTACCACCAGAACTTGAAGGAAAAACCGTGGTACTGATCCAAACCACCGCACCCGAGCCAGACCGCAAGATAATGCAGCTTCTATTCATGGCTAGGACCGCCAAGGACATGGGCGCGGCTCGGATCATAGTTGTGATGCCTTATATGGCGTATGCTCGTCAGGATAAGCGGTTTCTCGATGGTGAGGCGTTGAGCTTCGATATAGTCTTTGATCTATTGGAGGCTGTGGGGGTCAATGATACCATCGTTATTGATGTTCACTCCGAAGAGTCTCTGGAACAAGTAACATCCAAGCACAAGATGAAGATCCACAACCTCACAGCTATCTTCGTCTTGGCTGAGTATATGAAGAAAAACAGCTACGATGGTGCATATAGTCTCTCCCCTGATATTGGGCGTAAGGATGTTGTTAAGAAGGCTAGCAAGTTAATGGGCGGGGGCTTTGCCTTCTTCGAAAAAGTTAGGGACCGATATACCGATAAGACTACCATGGTGGTCAAGGACCTCGACCTGAAAGGCAAGAATGTCGTCATTTTTGATGACATTATAAGTAGCGGGGGGACAATGTCCCGTGCCATACATGGGTTGAAGAATCAGGGAGCAGGAAAAGTAGCTGCTGTCTGCACCCATGCGTTACCTGTGCCCGGTGCTAATGAAAAGTTGCGGAACGCGGGAGCAGACAGGATCATAGCCACCGACACGGTGGAGTCTATTTATGAGACCGTCTCCATCGCTGGGCTCGTAGCTGATTATCTGCGTGAGCTTTGACCGATACCTATTTCCTATACCCTGTATTCCTGTAACTGACGCAATGATAAGTAGCAAGATTAAGCTCAAAGTACAATCAGTCCGGGCGATAAAAGACCCTGAAAACAGGGAAGCATTCCAGATCGAGTTCGTTGAGGTAAGGAGCAAGCCACCCATGGTGATGATGAGCAACCCAGATGTACCTGAAGAGATCAACCAGATGGTGGTTCAGGTAACCAAGAGCTTCCAGGGCATACTACCCGGTACACAGGAGACCACGTATGAGCAGAGAAAGCTGACCATGGTTCTTACCGGTGAGGAGCTTGAGAGCCTCAACTTGAAGCCTTACCCCAACCAGTTGTATGAATTGGTCATCAGTGATGGTGCACTGAACTTCAAACAGATCTAGACCTACATATAAAAACAGTGAATTGTAGAGGTTTACCGTTTTATAGTTCGGGTAGATGAGATGGTTTTAGGTTGTAGTTTTTTAGTATTTTTTTCATCTCGTCCTCTAGAGCTTGCTCTGTTTTCTGGGGTAACGCCTCTGGCTTATGATCCCTTAGTATAGTCTGGGCTCTTTCCCTCGCTCGTGTCGCGCTATCCTTGCCTCCAGCCTTTACCCAAGCATCGGCAGATAGACGGTCAAGCACCGCAGATGGCATATATTGCTCTTTTTTGAGGTTCTCTCTTGTGTGTTTCTCTGCCAAGAAGTGTCCACCGGGTCCAACCTTGGTTATGATCTCTGTGGCGAGGGAAATCGTATCAACGTTGATGCCTTCAATTAGCCTGTAGGCTGCTCCACAGTACTCGTTATCCAATACCAGTTTCTCCAGGCTCTGGCAATTCTCGCTCGCCTGCATACCCGGACCAGAAACAATGTTAACACCAGACAAGGCAGAGATAAGAATACCCATGCCTGACTCGAATCCTCCCTGACCATCAGAGGTCTTGGAGTCACTCAACCCCAGATACCCGTGGGTAGGGATACCATAATGTTTACCGATCTGTGCCCCAGCGCAAGCAGCCATGACAGCCTCAACGGCGCCTAGACGCGCGGTAAGGTATCGCATATCGAACGCGCTTGGGCTACCCCCGTAGACGATGGGTGTTCCCGGGTGTGCTAATTGGCTGATTACTACTCCGCTTAGATTCTCTGCGTTGGATTCGACAAGGGTTCCTGCGATGCTCACTGGGCTGGTCGCCCCCATCTGGGGTGCAGGGATAATCTCTCCTGGTATGCCATATTCGGCGCAGTCGAGGAGGTTTTGGCAAGTCACATCGCTCCACATCAAAGGCGATGATGGGCAACAGTCGAAGATAGCCCGAGGCTTATTCCTCAGTTCTTCTGCTCCACCGACTTCGGTCTCCAGCAGGGTCTTCATGTAGATGAAGCCTTGGATGGTAAACGCCCCAGTGATGATGGGTTTGACGCTGTTCTTCAATATAACATAAAGCCTGTATAGGTCCGATATCTCCTCGGGGACATCACCTGGAACCATGGCTGTGCTCTGGGCATGTATATGCTCCAAGGCGTCGGTGAGTCTAACAAGTTCACGGAAATCGTTTGCCTTCGCCCGCCTCATCTCCCCTGTTTCTTGGTCTGTGAAAAATATGGCAGCCGAGCCTGGGTTGTAGATTACAGTGTCTCCACCTACATTGTATGCCTGTTTCCCGTTCCTTGAATACAATTTGAACTCTGATGGCGCCTTCTTCAACTGCTCTTCAACGAGATCACCCGGGATTTTCACCAGCTCCTTCTCTACTGTGCATCCAGATTCCCGTAACAGTTTGAGGGCAGGTGCATTTCTGATCTGGACCCCCGCATTTTCGAGAACCTCCAACGATGCTGCGTGAATATCATCTATATTGGAACTGCTCAGGAGACGTAACTGGGGCAACTACGACTCCTCCATGAGGCTCAACGCGAGTTTTACGGCGCTCCCGGCGTCGAGCCCTGCTGCATCTGCTCCGATTTCCTCGACCCATTCCTTGGTTACCGGTGCTCCTCCCACGATTATCTTGACGCTAGATCGAAGCCCAGTGTCCATGAGGGCGCCGATGATCTCCTTTTGTTTGACCATCGTCGTGGTCATCAACGCGCTGAGACCAAGAATATCTGGTTCCAGCTCCTTCACCTTTTCTACAAACGTCCAAGTCGGGACATCTATGCCCAAATCTATTACCTCGAAACCCGAGGCATTCAATAACGTAGCTACGATATTCTTTCCTATGCTGTGAATATCGCCTTCTACGGTCCCGATGAGGACCTTACCCACTGATTGTCTATTTGCACCCCTTCGTGCAATCTCCTTGTTCAGAACCTCAGACCCAGCCTCCATGACCTCCGCCGAGGCAATCAGCTCTGTGATGAACGCCTCCCCCGTCTCAAAACGATCCCCGACCTCCCTGAGTGGGTTTGCCAACCCAACCTCCAGTGCCTCCACTGGGTCTATCCCTAGTTCAACTACTTTTTCGGCTAATTCCCTTGCTTTATCGACTTCAAAGAAGAAAACAGCGTCCCTGAGTTGATTAAAAATATCTGCCTTCATGAACCCCATATGATATCTTCAGTAGATGATAAAACATTTTACATATCTATTAGCTTGTTATTGATAATGTTCTTTAATCCTAGTTAGTTTGTAGATAACATGTCCAGCATACATGATATTCAAGCAGATGACTGGGAAACAGAGGTAGTAGAAGAGAAGCACCCAGTTGTGGTTGAGTATTGGCACCACAAATGCGTGGTCTGCAAGGAGATGAAGCCAATCTACGAGGCTCAACCAGAGAAATATGGTGACCAGGTCAAGTTCACACGCATGAACCTGCTTGAGAGTAAGGAAAACAGGGTATTCGCTATAAGAAACGGGGTGAGAAGCACCCCCACATTCGTTGTATACTGTGAGGGGAGACCCATCGGACAGATAATTGGGCACAGGGAGCCAGATGAGTTCACAAAAGAGCTCAGGATGATTATCGATAACGCAGATAACTGTCTACTGGGTACCCCAATCGAGGAATGAGAAACCAAATTGTATGACCTAGTGATTATCGGGGGCGGCCCCGCTGGGCTTACCGCTGGCATCTACGCTGGAAGATCAAAGCTAAACACGCTGTTATTGGCTGGTACTGTTCCGGGTGGACAGATCTATTTGACTTATCAGGTGGAAAACTACCCCGGGTTTCCCGATTCTATTACTGGTCCTGAACTCGTTGACAGGATGGTGGCTCAGGTGAAACGATTCGGAGCCCAGTTCATCGAAGAAGAGGCTACGAATGTGGATTTCTCATCTCAACCATACAAGGTCTATGTGAAAGAAAAGGCATACGAGACAAGATCTGTAATAATCGCCACTGGTTCAAAGAACAGGCTCCTGGGGCTTGAATCAGAGTCACGCCTGATGGGTAGGGGAGTGTTTGTCTGTGCCACATGTGATGCGGCTCTCTACGAGGACCAGAAGGTGGTGGCTGTGGGTGGGGGTGATTCGGCTCTTCAAGAGGCTCTTGATATCACAAAGTTCGCCAGAGAGGTCGTCATAGTACACCGTAATGATGTCTTCTCTGCCTCAAAGTATCTGATAGATGAGGTTTCTAGAAACCCCAAGATAACCACGATGATGCGGCACACCGTTGAGGAGATACTTGGAGAGAACTATGTTGATGGTATCCGTGTGCGAGACCGTGACACCGGTGAGGAGACCACAATCAATACAGATGGGGTGCTCATCGCCATAGGCTGGACCCCACAAACACTGTTATTCAAAGATCAAATAGACCTAACAGAGCAAGGCTACATAGTAGCCGATGGAGTATCCACAAGTAAACCCGGGGTATTCGTGGCGGGAGACCTCAACGACACCATCTACAGGCAACTGATAACAGCCTGCGGCAGCGGATGCAAAGCAGCCATCGAGGCAGAGAAATACCTCACAGGACCACGGTGAGCTGGTTGAAGGTAACCTTCCTCGGAACAAGCGGCAGCATGCCCACACCAGAGAGGGGATCAACAAGCATAGCCTTGAGGCGTGGGAGGGAGATATTGATGTTTGACTGCGGTGAGGGCACGCAGCGCCAGATGGTGAGGGCTCACATTGGTTTTCAGAGACCCATGAAGATATTCATATCTCATCTGCATGGGGATCATGTTCTGGGTCTGCCGGGGTTACTGCAGAGCATGTCTTTGATGAGGCGAGAGAAAAAACTACACATCTATGGCCCAGCTGGGCTTGTAGACTATGTTAAGGCGTTCTCGGAGTCCCTCGGGGGGCCAACTTTTCCCGTTATTCTCTACGAGATACAGGAACCCGGTATAATATTTGAATCAGAAGACTACAGGATGGTCGCCGTTAAGGCAAAGCATCGCTCAACAGCTTGGAGTTACAGTTTCATCGAGGCACCACGACCGGGACGTTTCCACCCTGAAAAAGCCCGAAAACTGGGCATACCAGAAGGGGAACTATGGGGTAGGCTTCAACGAGGCGAGGTCATAATGCTTGAGGGGAAACCAATTGAGCCCCAGATGGTTACTGACCCAGCGCGTCCTGGACGAAAAATTGTTTACAGCGGTGATACATCGCCCAACGAGGCATTACTGGACCTCTCAAGGAACGCCGATCTCTTGATCCATGAAGCAACCTTTCTCGACGAGTTATCCGATAGGGCCGCGGAGGATGGGCATACCACGGTGCTTCAGGCTGCCAAGTTGGCCAAGGAGGCAGAAGTGGAGCTGCTGGTGTTGACTCATATTAGTTCTCGTTACCCTGATCCTGAGGTTATCAAGGGTGAGGCTGAGAAGGTATTCCGTAACGTGTTGGTTGCTGAGGACCTGTTGGAGCTGGATATACCGTTAAAGTAGTTTCTGTAGATACTCTATGTTCTGCGTTATTTTACTGTATGACTCTATTACGAGCCACCCATCAAAGCCAGTTGCACCCAAATCATCGATGACCCTCTTCCAGTTAATGTTTCCCTCACCGAGGGGAAGATGCTCGTCAGATTCCCCAAAATTATCACTCACGTGAACGTGCCTTATCTTGTACCCATACTCATTGATGAATCTAAACTCCTCTCCCTGTAGGTGAGCGTGAGCAACATCGAGAACAATGTTCATCGAGGGATTCATCTCCTCCTCAAACAAATCAAAGTCATCAACAGAAACCAGCAAATATGGGGTCGGGTTGGGCACATTCTCAATCAAAAGCTCGACACCATACTCCCCTGCGTACCTCATCAACCAGTGGAGGCTCCTGAGGTTCAACTCCCATGACCTGCCTCTCATGAATCGCTCTGTCGCAGTGGTCCAGCCTGGGTGGATAACCAGGCACTCCGCGTCTAATTCAGATGCGAACCTGATAGACGCCCTGACCCTTTTCAGCACCCATTCCCTGATCAAGTCATCATCGGCTGCTAGATTCGTGTCCGCGTATGGGGCGTGTATGCTGTATTTGAGTTCGTAGCTGGCTGCTAGTTCCTGGAGGCGTTCCACGCGTCTCGGGTTTAATGCGTGGTTGCCGCTGTCAGCAACCTCGATCCGTTTTACTGGTAGCTCAACAAGCTCATTGAATATGTCTTCGAGGGGCTTGTCGAGCATGAAGAGGGTCGAGGCTGCTATCTTCATCTCTGGTTCCTCATATCTAAGGCGTAGTCAAATAACTGTTTTACTTGGAATCCCGTCCTTTTCGTGTGGGATAGCCCTTATTGTTCCATCCCCTGAGCCCCTGATGCATGTGGAATAGGCGGGTGAAGCCCGCTACCTCTAGTTTGCGGATGGCTCTGATGCTGCGTGCCCCAGTCTGGCAATAAACCACTATATCTTTGTCTCTTGGTAGTTTTCCAAGTTGTTTATCAAGTTGACCTAGGGGTATGTGCTTGGCACCTCGCAGATGCTCTTTGTCGTACTCGTTTCTCTCACGTACATCAATGAGCAAGACATCATCATTCTCCTGAAGCATTTCTTGTGCCTCCTCAGAGTCGAGGCTAGTGTAGTTTCTCCCACCCTGGGGCTTCAGATAATTATAGGCTGTTATCAGCACGAATAACCCGAATGCGATATATACGGGTTCCATGTAGGGAAGTTCCATCTCAGGATTTTATGGGCTGGTAGGTTAAGAACCCTACTGGACCACAGGGTGTTCCTGCTGTATCCAGGCGCTTATGCCCTCGTGCATATGGTAGATCTTGGTGTACCCTGCGTCTGAGAGAATATTTACCGCTGTTCTGCTGCGGTTTCCCGTTCTACAGTAAACCAGCAGTTCATCGTCTTTGCTTAGCTCACTGAGGCGATCAGCGAGCTCATCCAAAGGAATGTTGAACGCGTTTTCAATGTGACCTTCCTCATACTCTCCAACGGTCCTTACATCGAGAATGACGAGGTCAGGCTTCTGTTCGATTAACTCGGCTGCTTCCTGGATAGAGACATCGCTATAATCCATGTTCTCCTCTTTGTCCCAGTTCAATAGTTTTGGAGTATACAATGCCGCAGCGACAGCGAGCACAGCCACCACAGCGAATACCAATAAAGAGGTACGCCTAGATACCGACACCTTAATCACCTTACTGGATCTGTTGCGGCTTTTGAACCTTGACCATCAGGCTTTTATCTCGTGGTTCAAAGGATCGAGACAGTAAGTGAATGTTATGGTGCAGCTAAAGAAAGGAGTCTACTGGGTTGGAGTGGTGGACTGGGACCTCAAGAACTTCCACGGGTACATTACGCATCGAGGAACCACATACAACTCGTATCTGATAGTCTCGGATAAGATCGCGGTGGTTGACACGGTGAAAGCCCAATTCTATGAGACATGGGTACGCCACATCAAGGAATACGTTGACCCAGAGAAGATAGACTACATCGTCAGCAACCACGCTGAACCCGACCACAGCGGATCATTATCCAAGTTCTACAAGGAGGAGGCTCCGCAGGCAACCATCATCGCAACCGAACGAGGCAAGAACATAATAACAAAATACTATGGCATGATGCCCATAACCACCACAAAGGAGATGCCTGAGCTTAGCCTTGGTGGGAAGACGCTTAGCTTCGTCGCTGTACCCATGGCTCACTGGCCCGACAGCATGGTAAGCTACATCCCAGAGGACAAGATACTACTGAGCAACGACGCCTTTGGTCAGCACCTAGCGAGCGTTGGGCGATTCGATGATGAAGTTGATAAACTGAAGCTCTGGCATGAGGCAGGGGCTTACTATGCGAATATTTTGATGCCTCTCCGGAGCGCTGTTGGTCGAGCCCTCAAGTCTCTGGGTGGGATATCTATAGACTTGATCGCTCCGAGCCATGGTATTATCTGGCGCAAGGACATCGAGGCAATCCTGAACAAGTATTACCAGTGGATAGAGGGCTACTCGGAGCCCAAGGTCATCATAGCATATGACACCATGTGGAACAGCACCAAGATAATGGCATACGCCATCGCTGAAGGCGTGACATCAGAGAACGTGGAATGCAACGTCTATAACCTATCGGCGAACCACAGGAGCGACGTGATAACAGACCTCTTGGAATCCAAGGCTATTCTCGTTGGCAGCCCCATCCTGAACAACCACGTATATCCGTCAGTGGCCGAGTTCCTCGCCTATATGCGTGGATTGAAACCCATGAACAAGATCGGCGCAGCCTTCGGTAGCTATGGTTGGGGTGGAGGAGCCAAGCGCTTCGTCGAGGAACAGATGAAGTTAACAGGTATCGAGTTGATGGAGAACGATCTGGACTGCCTCTTCAAGCCAACCGAGGAGGAGTGGAGACGGGCATATGACTTCGGCGTCATGGTCGCCAAACAAGTCAAGGGATAATTTCCTTTCTTTATATGAACACGTAGTGGATGTAGAAAGCCATCTGCACCCATGTCAACGCTGAGCTTATCAGCGCCCCCATAGTTAGCTGCCACTTGCTGTGAGCCTTCAATTCGAGGCGAGCCCATATAACGGGTACCACGAGCAGGAACAGGGGCAGGAGTCTCGTGCCCAGTAGATAGACGAGTGCTGTTACTGGGCTGGTGACGCCTGAGGCGTGGATGCTTATCTTCCACTTGAGCGTTATGGCAGCCAGTACTACTCCGTTTACTATGTAGCAAGCCATGAGGGCCGTGATTGGCGCCGGGGCTTTAAAGATTATGAGTGTTATTGTTCCGAGTAGGTAGCTGAATATGGTTGTTAGGAATGGGATGAATCTTTCATCTTTTTCGGTTGCGTAAAAGTCGCTGATTAGATTCATCTTCAGCAATACGACTACTCCGATCATGGGGAGTATGCAGCCGAAGAAGCTGGTAATATAGAATAGATCCCATGTGTCACCGTTCCCAAACTTTAGGATCAATGGGATAAACGTGGCTAATGTTATCAAAGGAGCGTTCATTAAAGCGGAAATCGATGAGGCTAATTTTTCCTTATCCAATCATTTCCTACTCCTTTCAGCATTAAGCACACAGGTTGCTTATTTATGTTTATCATTTCTAGATAGAGATTTTAAGTGTATATGGTTTTCCTAGGTTTTTTCTCTATTTTTCAGGGATCTGATGTGTGCAGCAGACCTTTGTCTCTTTTCCATCCTCATCGATGATGACGGTCATTAGTTGACAGTCTTCACCCTCAACTACTGTACCACAGATTCCGCATTTTACCTTCTCACTCATTTTCATTTTTCTCCTTATACTTTTTTATCGCCTCGTGAAGCGCATCCGCCGCTAGGTTGCTGCAGTGCATCTTCACAGGTGGCAATCCATCCAGTGCCTCGGCTACGTCCTGCCTGCTGATCTCCATTGCCTCATCCAGTGTCTTGCCTTTCGCTAGCTCTGTCGTCATGCTGCTGGTTGCTATGGCTGCGCCGCATCCAAAGGTCTTGAATTTAATGTCTTCGATCTTATCATCCTTGACCTTGATGTACATGGTCATCATGTCGCCGCATACTGGGTTTCCCACTGTTCCCTCTGAGTCTGCGTCCTCTATCTCGCCGACGTTTCTCGGGTTCTTGAAGTGGTCCAAGACTTTCTCGCTATACATTTTACCTTAACTCCTCCGGGGTCAATGGGGACATGGCTCGTAGCCTCTTCACTATACCCGGGAGCTTCTCAACTACGTACTCCACATGTTGGCGGTTATTATTCTTTCCCAAAGTAAATACGAGGCTACCATGAGCTTCCTCATGTTTGAGGCCACAGGCGAGCAATGTATGGCTTGGTTCAAGGGTTTTGGCTGCGCAGGCAGAGCCAGTGCCTACTTGGATCCCTACCTCGTCTAGGCTCATTGTCAGTGCTTCTCCCTCGATGAAGCTGCACCTGATGTTAGCGTTATTGGGTAGGCGATGCGTGGGGTGTCCGTTGAGGTAGCTCTCGGGGATTGCATCGATTAGTTTCTTGATGAGCAAGTCCCTGAGCTCTGTGAGGCGTTTGGGTTCCTCATCCATCTCCTCCATGGCTATCTCTGCTGCCTTGGCCATACCAGCGACTCCAGGGATATTCTCTGTGCCTGATCTGACTCCCTGTTCCTGTCCTCCACCGATCATGTGTGGTGCTACCCTCACGCCTTTCTTGATGTATAATGCTCCGACTCCCCGTGGGCCATAGAGGTCGTTGCTGCTCAACGTCATGAGGTCTACATCGAGTTCCTTGGCGTCGAGCTTGATCTGCCCCATGGCTGCGGTGGCGTCTGTATGAAATAACGCGTCATGTTTGTGGGCTATCTCTGCTGCTTCTTTAATGGGCTGTATTGTGCCTATCTCGCCGTTGGCAATAATAACCGAGACCAATACAGTGTCATCGTCCACAAGCTTCCCCAACTCGTCGAGATTAATGGTCCCGTATTCATCGACTGGGCAAGTCTCTAGGGTGAATCCTTCCCGTGTTAGTGCTTTGGCGATGTTGATGATACTGATGTGTTCGACGTCTGAGATGACTATCTTGGTGCCTTTCTTCTTGTTTCGCCTCACGGCACCCATCAAGCCTAGGTTATTCGCCTCGGTGGCACCCGAGGTAAATGTGATCTCACTTGGCTCAGCGTTAATCAAAGCAGCCACTTTTTCCCGAGACTCGTTGAGAATCTTGAGGGCGTCGAATCCCTTGCTGTGGATGCTGGCGGGGTTTCCGTAAACCTCAAGATGGCATCTGTTCATCTCGTCAACGACTCTTGGGTCTACCGGTTTTCCGGCTCCGTTATCCATATAGACCTGCATGATTTATTCAGAAGTTCTTGAGTATGCTGCAATTAAAACATTGGCTGTAAGGGACTCTATTTTTTGATGTAGAGGGTTACCTCGTCGCCGTCATGTGTGATTTCCAGCACCTCGTGTCCCAGTCGCTTGGCTAGGCGTTTGAGGTCTTCTTCTGCCGCAGGGTCATCTGCTGTGACCTTGAGTATCTCGCCTTTCTCCAGTTCATCGAGGGCTGTCCTTGTCCTGAAGATGGGTTCGGGGCAGAATAGTCCGATGCAATCGATTTCCTTGTCTGGCTCCAATTGGATCAAAAGGTAAGTTATATGGTTTGATATAAGGAAAACTATTCAATTAACTTCAAAGGTATCAATCAAAAATATTTTTTTAGAGAATGAGCTAGGGTTGATATTGGAATATTTCCTCTATCGTGGTCTCAAAGTAGTGGGCTAGTTTAAAGGCTAATTCGAGGCTCGGGTTATACTTGCCTGACTCCACGGCGTGGATGGTCTGGCGGGTAACCCCGAGGTCTTCAGCGAGTTGTTCCTGTGTTACTTCTTTTACTGCTCGAAGCACTTTCAGGTTGTTTTCCATCGGTCTAGCCTCCCAGCCTGTTATTGTAGTACCAGTTGTAGAACCCGTTGATGCTCATGATTATCAGCGCTATATAGGCGAACAGGTATCCATAGTCTCGGTTCGCCGCGTATCCCCAGAAGCTGGTCTCGACTAGTCCCAACCCTATGACTGCAAACGCCACTATCACTAGGTTGAGTGTCGCGTTGGCGGCTTTCTGCCTGATGATTATAGTTCTCTCATCGTACAGTATTTCGTCTACCTGTTTCTTGGAGATGAATAGTATCACCATTGCTAGTGCTACGGTGCCTGTTGCTAGTGCCCATGAGTTGCGTAGTATGCTGAAGGCCATCACTATGCCTATTCCGACGGCTACGATGGTTCTTATCCGGTTGTATGTTTTTTTATCCATACCTCATCATGTAAAACATACTTTACATATTGTAATATAAACTTTACTAATTGTAAACAATACTGTACTTTCACAGTGGCTATCCTGCCCGAAATCCGCTTCGTTTAATAAACAGGCCCCTCGGAGAAATATAGGTGAAAAGATGAGTGAGGAAAGAGTCCGGGAGCTGAGCATGGAGCTAGCTGAGAAACAGATTAGACAGGCTAGGCTCAAACGGGAGAAGACCGGGGCAGCAGAGGTAGTGTCTCTCGATGCAGCCATCGTGAAGCTGAAACGCGAGATAAACATGCAGCTCTTGGCGCTGTCCCAAGAAATTGTCCATGAGCTTGATATCGAGACCGATGATACCCAGAGGAACAGGTAACCTGTTTATACCCCTTTGACCAATTGTTTCTATATGAGCCTACTTGAACAGGGTGTTAGCCTGTTTCGTTTTGCGTTCCTTGACACAGCGATAGGTGTCGGGGGATTACTCACCCTGTATGTGCTGGCTAAAATCGTCTTGGAGTTCAGGAAAAAATAGGATCGATGTTTATCTATCACATCAATTAATTCTATATGATACATATGGCGATGCTTGTTGTCTATGACTCATATTTCGGTAACACAGAAAAGATAGCGAAGGCTATAGGTGAGACCCTCGGCGAGGATGTACAGGTCAAACGCCCAAGCGAGATAGACGTAAAGGCTCTATCCAGTCTCGATTTTTTGGCTGTGGGGGCACCCACCAGGGCTTTCAGACCATCTGACGCCATCAAGGAGTTCCTGAAGACCATCCCAAGCGACGCCTTGAAGGGTGTGAGGGTCGCAGCGTTCGATACCAGGATGGACCCTGAGGATGTTGGTAACCCTATTTTGAAGATCATGGTAAGGCTCTTCGGGTACGCCGCTGAGCCCATAGCCAAGGTGCTCGCGCAGAAGGGTGGTAGCCTTGTCGGTGAGCCAGCTGGGTTTGTTGTATTGGACAGTGAGGGTCCTTTGAGGGATGGTGAGTTGGAGAGGGCTGCTGCTTGGGCTTCTTCTCTAACGAGTTAGCTATCGTGAAGGTTGCGGTCGTTTCTCTGCTAGGAGGATGTGTCCTACTTTTATTCTGCTTAGTGATGGTCTCACCCAGCGGGGGAATAGGTGTTCGTGGTCATGGTATTCGCGTATCCTGATGTCATGTATCGGTGTTTTTTCTCCATTGTACTCTATGATGCCTCCATCTGCTGCTATGAGGTTCTTCACCCAGTCAACGTTACGCCCATAGGTGAGGGCGATCACGAACCCGGGTTCGCGTTGGAAAGCCATTACTGGTGTTCTGTAGTTCTTCCCTGATTTTCTGCCCTTGTGATGAATTACTGCTAATGGTGTAAGCCAGCCTGCGAATAGGAGGAGGAGCTTGTTTGTGACATATTTGTTGAAGTGGGCGATCTTTTTCGATAATGGCATCCTTGTTTAGAGGTGCGTGTGGTGGGAGAATAAGCCTTGGCATAGCCAGTGGTAACTTATTGTGATTACATTCACTGAGTTTACCTTATTTACGTTGATTACCCTGAGGATTTATGAAAAAAAGTGGCATCGCAGAGAAAATCGAAGCCTACCTAGGCTCAGTTAACGATAATCGGGTCAATCACGTTGTCAGGGACCTGAACGAGATAAACATGGGTTGGGAGACAGAGCTATTCACATTCCAACACCGATTCGAGGAGGACAACCACACAAAAACAGAGGACCTGGTGCTTCGCATCTTCTCAGGCGATAACGCGGCTCAGAAAGCGGTCAAAGAGTTTAATTTGATGCAGAAGCTGTTTGAGGTAGGGTACCCGGTTCCACCGGTCTATTTTATTGATGTGAGTGGCGAGGTTATCGGTAAATGCTTCATCATCATGAAGAGGATAGTTGGGAAGACCCTCGATGACACATATAGGAACGAGTCATTGGATGTTCTCATGGAGGGTGTTTCACGGCTTATGGGGTTATTTGTGAGGCTGCACGGCATTGATGTATCTGTTTTCAGGGATGAACCGTATCTGTCTTCATCTGATTCCATCGAGGCTCAAATCAGGTTCTTTGAGAGTGTGCGGGATAGCGCGGCTCCCTGGATGGCCCCTGTACTGGATTGGATCTATGAGAATAAGCCCGGTGATACTTCTGAGCATCAATCCATCTGCCACATGGATTTCCATGGCATGAACGTAATGATAGATGAATCTGATCAAAGCTTTGTCATCGATTGGGGTGCATCCGGGATCGGTGACTCAAGGCTTGACCTGGCTTGGACCCTTCTCCTCTACACAACCTTCGGGGGCTCAATGTATTATACTCCATTAATAGAGACCTATAGGGAGAAGGGCGGGAAAACAGGGTCACTAGAGTTCTTTGAGGTAATGGCTGCAGCGCGCAGGGTATCTGATCTCATGAAGGTGACAATGGGTGATGGCTCGACTGGTCTCAGACCAGATGTGTTGAAGTTGATGCGGGAGCAGAAGACTCACTTCATCAAGGTTCATGACTTTCTCGAAGAGCGTACAGGGATAAGGCTCGTTGAGCTTGATGCGTTTCTAGCTGGTTTTTAGGTGAATATACCCTTTTTTCTTCTGGTCTCTTTGCGAAAAAAAGGTAAATACGTGGTTGGCTTGTATCTTGTGGGATTTCCATGAGGCATGAGCACATCAAAGCCTTCGATATACCGGATGGCTGGTACAAGGCGCTGGAACGAATATGGACCAAGGGAGACTCTTTCTATGTTGGGTATGGCAGCGAGATAACAGAGACCAAGAAACTTAACCTCACACTGGAGATCGAGAACCCCCACATCAGGCCGCTGATCGCCGATAAGGCTCCATGTGATATGAAGTACGTCACCAGTTACGCCCTCCAGTATCTATGGCTCGGGGAGAAAGCCGAGGGCGAAACATACACCTATGGTGGACGGCTCAGGGAGCCCATAGATCAGGTTGAGTTGGCTATTCAGAGGTTCGTGGATGAGCCCCGTGACAGGCAGGTAACCATGTTGATTCGGCGTCCTGAGGACTTGTTGAAGGAGTTGGCGGGTATGAAGCATGAGCCGCCATGTCTCACGATACTGGATTTGGAGATCCTTGATGGTAAGCTGCATACTACTGGTTATTTCCGGTCTTGGGATGGGTACGCTGGGTTGCCCGCGAACCTAGCTGGTATACAGATCTTCCTTGAGGCGTTAGTGAATGAGGTTAACAAGCGGAGCGGTCAGCGCTATGAGACGGGGAAGATGATTTTCCACTGCAAGAACTGCCACATCTACAGCAGACTGGATAGCATTATAGAGGAGCTCATCAGCCCTGAGGAAGACGCTAGAAGGCAGCTAGCGAGGAAAAAAGCATAGAGCCACCTAGAGTATGCTTCTTTGCTTCTTGAGTTATCTCCTTATCCCATCCACCGAGTTCATCTGCTGCCTTCTTGAAATGTGCCTGATAGGGCTCGACCCCGAATAGGGTCATCACGCATGCATCAAGGTTCAGTGGGTTTCTCGATGCTGCTGCGAAGCCTAGGTTTTTCAGTATCCGTGTCTTGTTGTGCTCTATATCCATGTCTGTGTGGCTGAACACCGCCTCGACTACGCCTTTGATGTTGAATAGCGAGTCATAGACCTTGTAGATGTCTACGATGCTCTGGTTCAGTAGGGTGTTCTGTTTGCCGTGGTACTTCCATCTGCTGGGCTTGGGGATCAACCCGAACAGGTTTTTGATGCTGAGAGAAGCTGGGATATCTTTTAACCCGAGGCGTAGTTTTGATAGGCTCAGGAAATCGGAGCCACGTAGATCATATAGGCGTTGGGGTATCCATGTGTAGAAGTCTGGGTCATTTACTGGTTGGTGTTTCTCTTCTACATTGGTTTTGATGGTCTCGGGGTCTGTGGTGTGTCTAGCCCAGTTCTCCTCGGATATATTCAGGAACTCCACACCATGTTTCTCCAGAACCTTGTCCACGCCTGAGTACTCTAGGAACCATTTGTCGCTCTCCCTGAGGTCTTTCTTCTTCTTTGAGCCCAGTTTACCTGTTTCCAGCATCTCCCGGGTTCTTGACCAGCCGTAGCTCTCGATTATATGTGCTTCTCCGTTGATGGCTTCGAGGGTCCAGTCCAGTATCTCTGCTTCGGTGTAGCAGATTGAGGAGCCCCAGTTGGGTTTTATGACCACAGGGGGCTTAAGGTCCAGTGTCTTGAGGAGTTCTTGGTAGGTTCGTTTATCTGTGTTCTCGGAGACAGTGACGTCTTTTATCTTAATCAATCATGGCACCTGTGATCATGAGTCTGGCTTTGGGTTCATAAATTAATCTAGGCATTGTCACAGTTTCTAATAGTTGATGAACCTATTGTAGGTCCATTGGGTGGTTCAATTGAAGCAGATAATACTGGTTAGGCACGGTGAGGCTGAGAACAATAGGCATAACCTCATTGGAGGCTGGTCTGATGTCAAACTCACGGAGCTGGGTGTAAGGCAGGCAGAAGCTGTTGCTGATAGGCTGTGTTATGAACTCGATGGAAACTACAAGATATATGCGAGTGACTTGGCTAGGGCTAAAGAGACCGCGGAGATAATCAGTCAGAAGCTGGGTAAGACCCCTGTTTATACGTTGGAGCTACGGGAGCATAACCCTGGGATAGTGTCTGGCATGGGGTGGGATGAAGCTCAGGAGCATCGTCTGGAGGATTTACCGGAACCCACACTTGATTGGAGACCTTACCCGGGTTCGGAGA
>CAZVMT010000032.1:0-18543 GCA_964628765.1 uncultured Candidatus Bathyarchaeia archaeon
CCCCGAGATATCCGTGGAGGTAACGTGGCAACCGTACTCCTTGGCTACGATGCGGCTTATGAACCCCGTAGCGGCACCAACCTCAAGCGCCCTATACGCTGGGTCTCTCTGGAGAGCCATCTTATGGAGTAGCCTCATTATTCCTTTTATTCCGCAGATGTATTGCCCATTGAAGGCGTCTATCTTGCCTAGGAACGTATAGAAGCCAGTATCCTCTGTCACAGCGTTTCCCCCGTTTTCGTATCAGCGTAGCCTTCAGGCTATATAACAGATTATATGTAACAACCAATGGAGACCATCACAGCGCAAGAACCATACTTGAACTATGGGTCATTACGCGCGAAGTTCTCTACAAGCTCAATGAATCGCGTCGGTGCCCCTGAATGCGTCACATGCCGTGAATTAACCCTGACATATTCAGCATGGGGAGCGATCTCCAATGCATGCTTTGCGTCATCATCATCCATGGCACCCACAAGCCCCTTCTGGGTCCTGTACCAGTCAGCGTGAATAATCAATATGGGGCACTTGGCCCGGGATAACGCTTCCTCGTGATTCAAGCCCTCATAGACCCTGCCATCCACCCATGAACGCGAGAAATCAGGGTCAAAGGTTGAGATGGTCATGACGAGCTGCCTCATCCTACTGGGCAGCCACGGGATATCCAGTGGCTCCCCCGGTTTCTCATATCTTTTAATCAACCAGATCATGGCACTGACTAGCCAACCCGGTAACTCCTTAATCTTACCATCCTCGGTCGGCCTCTGTATGGATTTCAAGAACCCCTCGTAATCTGGTCCACCCTCGGCTCCGAGATAGGTCGCGGTCTTGTCGAGTACCTCGTAGACGAACTCGGATTTTATCCGTGGCCAGTCCGCGCTGAACAAGGGAGCGTCCTCCAAGACAATCTTATTGATTAGCCTTGGTCTGTTGGCTGCGAGCCAGAGGGCTATCAAACCACCGGAAGAGTTCCCGGAAACTGTGACAGGTTTCTTGACGACTCCTTCTATGAATGCTGTGAAGTCATCACCGATATTATTGAAGTTGTATTCTCCGGTGGTCCATGTGCTCCCCCCGTGTCCTCGGACATCCACTGCGTAGACCTTGAATACCTCAGACAAGGGCCTCAACACCTTTCCGTATGAGTGCCATGTCCCTGCCTGTCCGGGTATCAGTATCAGGGGCTGCTCATTATCCGGGCCCTCGACATAGTTGAGCTCTACTTTGCCTGTATCGTATTGTTTCTCATTGAATCCTTGTGGAGTGTCTTGGGTGTTCACGTTTTATTCACCTTGATGTGATTGTTGTATCCGTCACCACGCTTATTAATTTTTCATATTTTTCATAAATATGCAAAATAGGAAAATCTATAAACCATGCACAAAAATACAATACAATGACAGACAAAGGGTACCCGAAACTACAACAAGCATTCCAGGGAGTACTAGAAGACATAGTAAGATTCAGGGGAACCGAGCCTATAATCGCCAGAATCTACTCGATAATAGTATTATCCACAAAACCACTCACCCAGGAAGAGATATCAGAAAAAACAGGGTACTCAAGATCACAGATATCACGATACCTATCGGTTCTGGAGCAACGGGGAATGATCAGAAAAGAACCCCAGCCAGGCTCCCGTACACAGCTCTACGGCGGAGGCACAAGACCCTTTTTCGACCAATTCAAGAACGCCCTCGACACATCTGAACGATATGTCAAAAGCAAGCTCAGTGTAATTGAATCCATTCACGAGGAGTTGAATCACTTACCCGTTGAGGAGAAGAACACCGAGGAGACCAAACGGCTCCACGAGGTGGTCATCGTCTTCGATGCATGGTTTTCATCGTACCTTGAATTGTTGACGGATTTTAATAAGCGGTTCAGGGAGAAGATGGATGAGCTGGAACGAGACCTCTTCCCACTCTAACTCTTCTACGTGATTAATATTAGGTATGGTGCCTAATTGATCCTTGTATGTGCTGGTATGGGTCTCACCGGTATCTCAACGAGTACATCACCAAGCATGAATGCAGACGCCTCATGGAGATAGGCGTCTACAACGGTGAAAACGCGGTAACCATGATCAAATCCGCCATCAAGAACCATCCACCAGACCAAATAGAATATTATGGCTTCGACTTCTTCAACTACCACTCGAAAGAGCGGATCGCTGAGAAACTAGAGCAACTGGGATGCAGATACGTGCTTTTCCCGGGTAACACCCTCGACACGGTGCCTGATGCATCAACACTGCTCCCCAAGATGGACATGATATTCATAGATGGCGGGAAATCATACCGGGAGGCAAGGAGCGACTGGCTGGGCTCTGCGAGGCTAATGCACAGAGACACAGCCATATTTGTCCATAACGCGGATTTCTCCGGGGTCAACAGGATGATCGATGACATCCCAAGGGATAGATATATTGTGGACGTTTTCCACTCGGCTTCAGAAGGCAGAGTGGCGCAGATCAATATCAAATAGAAGCCCATCATCTGCTGTACCTTAAGCAGTTCTTATAGAACTCCTTGATGGCGGCTTTCTCGGGGGAGATAATAGCCATCCTCTCGATGGTATCCTCCCACGAGATGCTTCTTAGCTGAATCCTGTTTAGCACTGGCTCAAAGTACATCTTCTTCCACACAAGCAGCCGCTCATATGCCTCATCGTCTCCACGGTATGCCTCGATGCGTGCCTCAACCTTCCCCTTGATGCTCAGCGGCTTCAAGTTATCCGCGTATACTCCTCTCACGATCTGTCTTCGAGGTGCTATAACATAGAAACCCAGATCATCCATATCCGAGACCCTTATCCTAGAGGCCTCGATGGTCCTAGCCATACACGCAACCGTCCGTGCAGCCTGATCATAGTCGGGTGAATTCCTAAGCCCTGCAGACAAAGGACTCAACATCTTTGCCTCCAAGACATTGAAACAGGTTGCTCCCTCATCCAGTAACAGCCACGCCTTGCTGCGTTTCTTTATCTTAATATGCCCAAAGGCGCCATCGATCTGCGTCCTCTTCTCAGCTAGAGGGTCTCCCCTATGCCGTGCCTTGAAGACGGTAGGTAGCTGTGCCTCGGAGAACCATCTTGATTTGGTGTCTCGTGGGAATGGGAAGCATTGTACTCCCTTGTGATGATTGTATAATAGTAATCGAAGCATCCAGCCCTCGTTGAATATCAAAGCAGGGTTAACCCCATATTCCCCACCCACAATATTCTGCAGCATACTAGCGAAGGAACCAGGCAACATAGTAACACAATAGAGCATTGATTATTTTAGATTTATACATAGCAAAAGAGGCAATAATAAAAAATTAGGGAAAAAAACAAATTAAACTTTCTGAAATATAAATAACCCTTAAAAGCTGTGTAAGAATACTGAAAGGTAGAAGGATTTCTAAATGGAGAGAAAAGGAGTTTCAACTTACATATCAGTCCTATTGCTAATCGTAGTAGTAATCGCAGGCGGTATACTCATCTATGGATACACCATGGGGTGGTTCGGAAGACTAGGCGGAGAAGGAGACCTAGGGATTCTTAGCATAGATGAGTCCAGTGCCAACACGACCTATATAAAAGCGTATATCCGCAACGTCGGCTCAACCTCAGTTACATTAGACGCTGTCTATGTGGAAGGCAACGCGGTTGCCGACGCCAGCGTATTTGTTGAAGGTGTTGACTTAGCTACGCCCACATCAATCGCTCAGGGTGAGGTTGTCATAGTCGAGATAGCCAACACAGGCGTCTCTGGGACAACATACGAGGTTAAACTCGTGGCAAGCGACAATACACAAGTAGTATTCAGTGTAAAAGTCAGCTAATAACCCCATATTTTATTTTCCTATTATACAAGGTAATGTCTGTGAAGAGGCGCGGCGTAAGCGAGATAATCTCTACAATTATGCTGATATTGATTGTCAGCATCGCTGGAACCTATCTCTTCTCCTATAGTTCCACATATATCCAGAGGCAGAGCAATCAATTCATCATCAACAACGAGGTCACCATAGGCACTGCACAGGAGCGCTTCACGGTGACAGCTGTCTGGTGGGGCGGCTCAGGTGATTTCCTGAATATCACTGTCTATAATTTTGGTCAGAACGATATCGAGATAGCGGACATCTACATCGATGGTGCAAGGGTGTCCACGTATTCATTTGGTAGAAACACATTGATCTTAACCGAAGACCTGTTGCAGATTGGCTTCACCTCCCCAATCACTGTAATGGGCAACACCGAGTACAAGATCACGATAGCCAGCGGAAGAGGAGAATCCGAGACGATCTACTGGGAGGCATAAAGGAGAATGATGAACTAATGAGTGAAGAAAAAAAAGAGATCGAATCACATAGCATGGCTTTCAAGGATTTCTACCCAGTCAACCCGCCATATGGCTTTATCGGAATCGAGATAAATGAAGAACATAAAAGCCTCTTGTATCACACAGTAGAGCCAACTCTATCAGATGAAGAGACCACACTACTAGACCGCATCAAGCAGATACTCATCGACAGAATGAACGTCCCATTAAATGTCCTCAGGGACCATGTCAAGATGGAGGAATACCTCAGAGGCGAGATCCAGAAACTCTTCAAACGGTTCCAGCGCGAGATCCCAAAAGAATCCGAGGATAAATTCATCTATTATCTTAAACGCGACTTCTTGGGCTACGGTAAGATCGATCTACTGATCCATGATGAGAACATTGAGGACATCTCATGCAACGGATATAATATCCCCATCTACGTCTGGCATAGAAACTACGAGTCAATACCTACCAACATCCTATACGAGTCACCCGAGGAGCTTGCCAAAACAGTCATCCGCCTAGCATACAGGTCTGGGAGACAGGTGAGCATCAGCCACCCAATAATGGAGGGAACTCTACCGGAAGGATTCAGGGTACAGATCACCCTTGAGGAGGTCTCCAAACGGGGAGACACATTTACAATCAGAAAGTTCCGTGAAAACCCGTTCACTATAATCGACCTTATAAACAAAGGAACCCTCTCCGCTGAGATCGCGGCCTACCTGTGGATTCTCATCGAGCATGGGCGAAGCATCATGATATGTGGCGCGACCGCCAGCGGCAAGACCACCATGCTGAACTCATTGAGCATGTTCATCAAACCCGAGATGAAGGTAATAACCATCGAAGAGGTAAGAGAGCTCAGGCTCCACGAGAACTGGATACCCTTGATCCCTAGACCAAGCTACCAGCCAGGGGTTTCCGAGATCACCCTATTCGATCTATTGAAATCAGCGCTCAGACAGCGTCCTGACTTTATTATTGTTGGCGAGGTGAGGGGCGAGGAAGCCTACACATTGTTCCAAGCTATCGCCACCGGTCACGGGGGGCTCTGCACCATTCACAGCGATAGCGTCGAGTATGCGATAAAACGCCTGCTGAGTAGACCCATGGATATTCCCGCCATGATGGTACCCTTGATGAATGTTCTACTGCAGATCCGACGATTAAAGATCGGGGACCAAGTAGTTAGAAGAGCGGATACCGTGACCGAGATAATCGGATTGAGTGCAAATGATCAAGTCCAGTTCGAGCCTAGGTTTCGTTGGAGTTCCATTGATGACACTTATCATTTCCTAGAGTCAGCTGGAAGAGGAGAACCTGTCTTCAAGCAGATCGCGAATCTCCGCCACGTTCCCGAGTTGGAGCTTGAGGAGGAGATGAAGAAGCGGACAGCGATACTTGAATGGATGGTCAGAGATGGATTGAACTCATCCTCTGATGTATCCAACATCATTCAAACATACTACATAAACCCGGAGGAGATATTGACACGAACGAGGTTTGATGAAGCCAATTGATCGCGAATTTTTTCTCAGAACTAGAGGCAATCTATAAAAAGAGCGGTATTTCCCGACCTTTTGATGATTATCTCCAAATGGGAAAACTAGTTCTCTTCGTTGGCTTCATTGTAGAGTATTTTATCTTGTTTGGCCTGCATTATCTCCTCAAAGTAGAAGGTTTCAGGCTTTTCTCCGGTCCATTAATATTATCTATCCTTTTCAGTCTGGTTACTATCTTACTGATTGCTTGGTATCCGTTATATGCACGTGATCTAGCGATGACGGACATCAACCTGAATCTTCTCTACTCTGTCACCTTCATGTTCATGCTCTCCAAGGGAGGAGTATCCATAGAGAGAATATTAGAGCGAGGAGCGGAAACAGAGCACAGCAAATATATTAGAAATCTCTTAAACAAGTTCCTCATCAATATCACTGTCTTCGGTTACAACCCAAATGAATCACTCAAAGACATATCCAGTCGAAGCCCATCTGAGATATTTACACGTTTTCTGGACAGTATCGTGAACACGATACAAACAAGCGGGAAGCTATCAAGCCTTTTCCAGTACGTGTCTGATCAATTAATACAGAGACGAGAAGAGGAAAATAATGAACTCTTGAACAATCTCGGCTTTATAAGCGAGATTTATGTGACGATGCTAGTGATCGCTCCATTGCTTCTGATAATATTGCTAACTACCTTCAGTTTCGCGGGTCAAACATCAGGTGCTTCCGGAGTCAACTCGTTAAACCTAGTGGTCTTCGCTGGGATCCCATTAATCTCCATCCTTATCCTTGTCTTAATCGATATGCAGGTGAGTATTGATTGATCTACTTCGATGAAAAACAGGTCAGGATTATTCAGATCACCGGCTTCGCAGTGGGAATCGGGCTCTTATTATTAATATTCATAACAAGTGGCTATACTCCGTCTTCTCCATTTTGGGTTCCCCTCAGCAGGAGAATCAACACAGGGATTGCTCTAGGTATCTTACTTATCATACTTGTCCCTTCAATAGTAGAGTGGACAAATAACAAGTATCTTAACGCTGTTGAAGACAATCTGCCCCAATTTCTAAGAGATGTCACAAATGAGGTTCAGTCAGGTGTCCCGCTCATGTTCGCCTTGGAGACAGCCTCGACACACGATTACGGCCCAATAACAGAGCCACTGCTGCAGACCATGGATAGGATAAACGTAACCTCGGATATCGAAGGCAGTCTATTAAGGTTCGGGGAGGAACTGGTCGTCCCTCAAGCCAAGAGGCTCTCTCTTCTACTTATAGAAGCATATAATACTGGGGGGAGTGTCACGGATATTCTTGAGTCGAGTCTGGAGATCTTCACGGTCTTATCTAATTTTAAAAAAGATAGGGAGTCCCTGACAAACCCATATATGTATATTGTTTATCTCGGGAACTTTGTCTTTCTCGTTATCAGCTGGGTGCTCCTAACAAAGTTTCTAGCGCCCTTCTCCCAGATGGCCTTGGATGTTAATGTTCAGGCATCTGGATTTGTGTCGGGTATGTTTAGATTGGATTATTATTGGGCGGTTCTGTTCTGGGCTGCTGTAATTGAGTCAGTGGTAGGTGGGTTTATTGGCGGTAAGATTAAGCATGGTAAAATCTCGGGGGGACTCATCTATGCAAGTATTCTGCTTCTTATTACCATCTTCTTTTTTAATTCATGGCTATTTAGTTAACCTGTATGTCTGGGGGCACTATTTCTGACTCAGAATTAGAGCTAATCATCACTCTAATCGAGCAAGGAGCTAACAAACATCGATTATCTTTTCGCTGATAGCGACTGCTACGCTAAGGGGAATGAGCACTGTACCATCAGATTGGTCTCGGAACCTTACTGATGGGTGGATACTTCCTCAGCGGGCTCCATAGGTTTGTCTTCATCGGAAGTACTCGGTAATATTTTCTCTGATATTATATGACACCTTTGGCATACCTGTTTTATTCCAATACAGACAGGTATAGTTGATTGAACTTGGCTGATTTTGATGTAAAGATCGTGAACGCCAGAATCGTTGACGGTGTAAACAGGGAATATGTTGGCAGTCTCGGCGTCAAGGATGGAAGGATACTTAAAGCCGGAGAAGTCGATGGGGACGCTGATAGGGTAATCAACGCGGATGGATTGTACGCCTTACCTGGTTTCATCGATCCCCACAGCCACGGTGATTGGGGATTCGAATGGTACCCCAACTGCGAGAGCGCTGTACTGCAGGGATGCACTACTGTTGTAGCCGGTCAGTGCGGTGGTAGCCCAGCCCCCCTCAACGAGTACATCAGGGCACCGGGGGTCATCTGGGACGAGTTATACGAGAAGCATCCATTCCTGTACCACGGGAAGAACCTGTATCATATCGATGAGGTGAACAAGGTTCTTGAAACAAAGTATGGTAGTACCATCGACTACCGGACCATGGCTGAGTACTTCGAGAAGATCAGAAGCCAAGGCATCAGCATTAACTATGTTCCACTACTCGGGCACGGGACCGTACGCTTCCACGTGATGGGTGAGGATTTTAAGCGGGAAGCAACAAGCGACGAGGTATCAGAGATGAAGGAAATCATCCACAAGGGAATGACTGAGGGTTGCAGGGGGCTCACTGCTGGGCTTGACTATGACCCAGATGTCTTCGCGTCGCGGGGGGAGATGAATGAATGCGTCTCGGTGCTCAAAACTTACGATGGCATCTATTGTCCCCACTGGCGTAGAACAGGTAGAAGACGCAACATCAAGATGGGCTCATTCAGCGCAGAACCCATAGAAGGCATATGTGAGGTCATAGAGACCGCCAGAAAAACAGGTACAAGGCTTAATATCGCTCACCTCGCCCCCGGATGGCACACTGTACCACCCATGACCCCCAACATAGGCGAAGCAGTGGGCTATGAGACATTAAAGCCCGTAGATGACGCAATAGCTGAGGGCATAGATATCAACTTTGATATCATACCGTGGCAATGCTGGGAACCCTTACCTTACCTCTGCAGTCTTCACTTCACTCAATGGCTACGACTCTTGGGGAGTCGTGAGAAATTAGCGGAGTGGCTCAAAGTGGATGAGTTCAGGGAAAAGGCTTGGGAAGAGATCGAATCAGGGAAGCTATTCCAGAGACTGGTCATTAACCCCTGCATCAACTCTCACTGGGCAGAGAACCTCAAGATAGTAACCCACAACAAACCAGAGTACGCAGGCAAAACGCTGGATGATGCAGCCAATGTCCATGGGAGAGACCCGTGGAACACCCTCTGCGACTTGATCATACTGGACCCGGATAGCATGGGGGCTCACACGGATTACCGGGGGATCGAGTCCCAGATGAAGATGTTCTTCAAGCACAGATTGGGAACCGTCGGCTTGGATGTAGGCATAATGGATGACAAGGATGTGATGCACCGATACCCACCGTATGCGACGCCCCTACCAGACACATTCAGCGGTTACCCCAAGTTCTACATGCGGTACGTCAGGGACAGCGACTTCCTCACCATGGAACAAGCAGTACAGAAGACCTCCACAATACCCGCCAAGACCTTCAGATTGACAGACAGGGGCACATTGTTACCGGGAGCCTACGCTGACATCGTGTTAATGGACCTGGAGAAACTCGACCACACTGGACCACCAGAGCTAACAACCACCTACCCCAAGGGCATACCATATGTCCTCGTGAACGGTGAAATAGTAGTTGAACAGGGCACCCACACTGGAGCGAGACCCGGAACCATCCTAAAACGTGTAACCTAGACCAGCATGGACATTATGGTGAACATCACATCACCATAAAACACAGAAATCAGGTACCCCACAAACAAGACCACGATATAGGGCAGGGTAGCCGAGACCCAGACCATATCTACGCTTTTCTCACGGAGTAATCTGAGTTCCTTTTTTGCTGCTTCATCATCAAAGAGGTCTGGTCTGATTATTAGCTCTCCATGTACCTCCATGGGGTACTCGAAGGGAGGACCTCGTAGGGCTTCAACTGGTATGTATCTGCCTGTAGCCATTACTACCAGCTTCTTCAGAGCTGAGGCTTCACTGTATCGCTCAAACAAGTCTCCACCACGCAGTGAACCAACGATATTCACGGCAAACGTGTATATTGCGGTCAGTAGCCCCGCGATGGCTGTGTTGGCTATTATGGTGAATGAAAAGAATAATGGGGTATAGCCTATGAAGCCGAACATGGGTACCCTTGGTTGGATGACCGCCAGCGCCACAAACGCGATGAGGTCGGCTTCACCGAAGAGGCTGAAATACCAGAGTATCCCGGAGAGAACCACCATGAAGCCGATGCTAAACAAGGCGCCTGTTACCGTGAGGTTTCCGACAATTATCTCGTAGATGTCGATTACCACTCCGAGTGCCCCTGGTATCATCCAGACCTTGTCATGGACCTCCCGGGTCTTCACATCCTTGTAGGAGGCGTACCCCAGCATGGAGACCGATATTATGGTCCTGATGTAATCAACCAATACAGCGTCTGGACCCATGCCAAACCTCTGTCCTCTTGGTTTTTAACTTTTATAGACCCATTGTAGAAGAGAAGGTATGCGATATCACGTTAGAAGAAAAGACAAGGAGATCACAGACCCAGAGCAACTCCGGAAGATACTCAAAACCACAGACTACGTCACCTTAGCCATGGTTAAAGACGGTGAACCCTACCTTGTTTCCCTCAGCCACGCATACGACGAAGCCGAGCACTGTATCTACTTCCACAGCGCCCCAGAGGGCAAGAAACTGGACTATCTGAGAGCTAACCCAGTGGTCTGGGGTCAGGCATTGCTGGACCACGGATACCACAAGGGGGAGTGCAGCCACCTCTACGCATCGGTTATGTTCAAGGGCAGAGTCGAGTTCATCGAGGACACAGAGACCAAGCGCCAAGTCTTCAAAGCCATGGTACTCCAGCAGGAGCCAGACCCCGAGTCCATCATGAATGACATGTTAAGCAGCATGGGAATACCCACCACAGTCGTGGGAAGGATCGTCATAGAGGAGATGACGGGCAAGAAATCAGCCGAGGTCACCCTCTAACCCATAGATTTTGGTATGATTCTGAAAAACCCTTAAAACAGATTCAGCAAGGCTAGTACTAAGTGAATCATATGCCCTACTGTGATCAATGCGGCGCCGAGTACAAGGAAGACGATGTATACTGCCCCAAATGCGGAGCACAGGTATCCAAACCCACAGGAGAAGGATACATCGAGCTAGCCACATGGACCCAGCGATTCATCGCACTGGTCATCGACGGCATAATACTGGGCATCGTCCTGGGTGTATTGGATTTCCCAGGGTACCAGATGGTGCAGGGCATCAACATCAAACTCGGCATCGACAACGTGCTGGAGTTCCTCTACTTCATGTTCATGGACCATTACTATGGCCAGAGCATAGGAAAAAAAGTAATGAACCTACGCATCACAAAGGAAGGCGGAGCACCGCTAACACTCGTGGACGCAGCGATAGAGGCTTTCGGGAAAGTATTCCTGTTGCCATTTGACTTCGTCATCGGGTACTTCATGTACCGTGAGAAGAACCAGAGGCTCTTCAACTACCTCTCAGACACGGTTGTAATCCGCGAGGAATAATCCGAGAAATAACGTCCGTAATTACGAACGAAATTATAATCCGTGTGGAATAATCCGAGAAATAACGTCCGTAATTACGGTCGAAATAAAATATCGTCTGTAATTACAGACGAAATAATCTCCCTCCCCTGAGAAATTATGATTGGAACATCTCAGGGTGCCTATGGTGCCAACTTGTTCTCTCCTGATACATCTTGGCTATGCCCAGTATGATGTTCTCATCGTAGGGACGCCCCATGAACTGGATACCAGTGGGTAAGCCTTCCTCGCTGAAGCCGCTGAGTACCCCGATTGATGGTAGCCCTGCGCCGTTCCCTACGGCTCCCATGATGTCCTTGTGTGCCCACGGTCGCCTTGTTGGGAAGGGTTGATCTATTGGATGAGCCGTGGTTCCGCTTGTCGGCGCTATGATGGCGTCGTATCGTTCCATCATATCCTCGGCTATCCTGCACATCTTCTCCCTTAGCCTCAGCGCTCGTAGGTAGTCCTTTGCGAGTACCTGGTTCCTGGCGTAGGGACCGTATCTGTCTTCGGGTGCTGTTAGCTGTGCTGCGAGTCCTTTCTCGGTGAAGTCATCGAAGGCTGCGGCTGCTTCCCCGCTGAGAATAGCCCTTGTGATCGCCATGTATGGGTACTCCGGGAACTCGATCTCCTCTATGGTGCAGTATTTTTCTAACACCTTTGATGCTGTTTTGAAGTTCTCCGCTACCGCCTCCTGTTTTCCCTCCAATACGTCCTTGATTACCGCGAGTTTATAGTCCCGTTCCTCTGGTTTGTAGCTCCATTTTTCTTTGGCTGTGCTCTGGTCCGCTGGGTCAGGTCCAGCTATGGCTTCTAGTACCAGTCCGCAGTCGTCTGCGCATAAACAGAGTGGACCTAGTTTGTCCAGTGTCCAGCTTAAAGCCATGGCGCCGTGCCTGCTGACCCTGCCATAGGTGGGTCTCAGTCCAGCTACTCCGCAGTTGTTGCTGGGGCTCAGGATGCTGCCCCACGTCTCTGAGCCAATGGCGAAGGGCACGAGTCCAGCGGCTATTGCTGACCCTGAGCCGCTGCTGCTCCCGCCGCTCCAGTGTTTGAGGCTCCAGGGGGTTGCGCATGGCCCGGTGAAGCTGGCGTTGGGTTGCTTGTACCCCATCCCCCCGGCTAGCTCTATCATGGCTAGCTTGGCCACCAATACCGAGCCCGCCTTTTCCAGTTTCTTGACCACCGTTGCATCATAGTCGAAACGTTGTTCTCGGAGGGGGTAGGCCCCCCACGTTGTTGGTATGCCCCCCGATGTTGCGAGGAGGTCTTTTCCTCCCCAGGGGATTCCGTGGAGTGGTCCCCTGTTTTTTCCCTCTTTGAGTTCTTTTTCCGCTTGTTTTGCCTGTTTCTCTGCGCGTTCCTCTGTGATTGTGACGACGCAGTTGAGTACAGACCCATAGTTTCGGAGGCGTTCCAAGCTGATCTGGGTTAGCTCCGTGGGGGTAGTCTCCCCATTCTGCAGGGCGTCGGATAGCTCCCTGATGGTCTTGTAGATCATCTGTTTTCCTTCCTGTATGGTTTGAAGACGCTGTAGGGCTCATCGCTGTTCTCCAATGGTATGGCTCTTATCTGCTCAAGCACGGCCACCACGGGGTCCAGGCTTGCCTCGATTGCCGCGAGTTGCTCCATATCGAGCCTGTCCCCGTATAGTGCCTTGATTCGGTCAAACATGTGCTCCTTTTCGGTCTTAGAATCACTCATAGGTACTGGTTGGGGGTTGGGGCTAAAAGATTTTCATGACATGGGATATTGTTCTATAATTCTCAAATAGGGTCCATGATAGCCCTATTCGTATTGACCGAAAGAGTCCTTCCATCTAGTGACAAGTACGTTGTCCTGCACATCGATGACGAGGATGAGCAGCTCTTCTTCGCCAAGACCTTCCTAGAGGAATCTGATCCATGTCTTGAGATAGTCTCGGTTAAGTCCGCTGAGGAGCTTTTGAATCGTCTCGATGATGATGTGGATTGTATAGTGGCTGATTATGTGATGCCCGATGTGAATGGGATGGAGCTCTGCAAACTCATCAAGGAGACCTACAAGACGCCCTTCATCATGTACACTGGAAGGGGCAGCGAGGTCGTGGCGGAGGCAGCTTTCCAGTCAGGCGTAGACGATTATGTGCGGAAAGAGGCGGACCCAAGCCATTACCAGTTGTTGGCTCGCCGCATCAAGAGCCACGCCGAGGCGTACAGGAATAAGCGGGATGAGGGACGGTATCAGGAACGACTTGAGGGGGTCAGGCAGAACCTCAGTCTTATCGCGTCCGCTAATTCGATGGAGGATGTGGCCACGACGACCTTCAAGATACTGAAGGAGGTCATGGGGTATAGCAGGGGCTCTTTTTCGTATATTGAGGATGATTCTCAGGTTCTCGTTGAATGCGTTGGGAACGCGCCGGGTACTGTTTGGGGTAGTGATGTTCTTGAGGCTGGTATTACCCAGAGGCAGCTTGATGATTCATGGGCGTTGATTGTTCCTTTGGTCATGGACTCTGTTCACGGGGTCTTGACCATCTATCAGGATAAGCCGTTTACGCAGCATGATTACCCGATCCTTGAGGCTGTCTCGTTGCTTGTGGCTCAGGCTGTTACCCGGGTGAAGCAGGTCGAGACCATCAGTGCATCGGAGAAGCAGTTCAGGAGCATCGTCGAGAACGTCCAGGATGTTATTATTCTCACCAAACCCGAGGGCTCCATCAACTATATCTCGCCCTCAGCCGAGGCATTCCAGTATAAACCCAACATGCTGGTTGATCACATGTGGGGTGAATACGTCATCGATGAGGACATGGACAAGGTAGCCGAGTTCTACAAGGGGTCCTCGTCTGGGATGAAGGGCAAGATCAATGAGTACAGGATCAGGGGTGGTGACGGTGAGGTTCACTGGGTGAGCCACAGCTGGGCTCCGGTGGTGGTTGACGGGGTCGTGAAGCAGGTTGTCAGCGCGGTTAATGATATTACTTGGAGGAAGCGGATTGAGAATACTCTCTACACGAGCCTGGATGCGCTTGAGAAGGTCAATAAGGATCTCAATGATTTCACTCATATCGTGAGCCATGACTTGAAGGCTCCTTTGATGACTATCGAGAGTTTCAGTGATTTTCTCTTGGAGGATTACTTTGATGTATTGGATGAGGTTGGGCAGGAATACCTCGACTCCATCATCAAGGCGTCAAACAACATGAGGGAGCTAATCGATAACCTCCTGACGTTATCCCGTGTTGGCAGGATCGACACAGAGTACATCACAGTAGATATGGATGTGTTGCTTGAGGAGGTGAAGACCGAGTTGAAGCCCCAGATGGAGATGAAAAACGCCATAGTATCGGGGCAAGACATGCCTACTATTGTGACGCAGGAGACTTGGATGCGGCAGGTGTTGATGAATCTCATCGGGAACGGCATCAAGTTTAACGAGACCAATCCTCCTCGGGTCGAGGTCTCATGCACCGAGACCGTTGAGGGTTACCACTTCAAGGTCAGGGACAACGGGATCGGTATACCCGTTGACCAGTATGAGCACCTTTTCAAGCTCTTCCAGAGGCTTGAGCACACTAACAAGTATCCTGGTACTGGCGCTGGGCTCAGCATCTGTAAGAAGATCATCGACTCATTGGGCGGCAAGATATGGGTTGAGAGTCAGGAGGGGTATGGTAGCACGTTTAATTTCATTATTCCCGGTAGAGAACTCGTTGCGGTTGATGGTTCTCAGACCAGTCTTGATGTCTCTACCGAGGAATTGGCAGAGTGAAAGTCTTATTAGCCTTCGATTGAATTCGTTCAAATGATGGATGATCAAGAGTTTCAGCAAATAATGGCTGAGCTACGAGAACTCAGGCTTCTATACAAGACGCTAGTGGATAAGCTGGCTCCAGTTGATGATGCTTTTGAAGACGAAGCTGAAGCCATCGAGTCTGAAGATGAGTTTGTCGATGAAGATGAGCTGTTAAAGGCGTTGGAGTAGTTGTTTTCTCTTCGCACCAAAAAGAAACAACTGCGAAGTATTGAGCGATTGACTGCAAAACAGAAGAAAGCTGTACGAGATTCGCTTCTCGTCTTGAAACAGGACCCTGTCCCTGTAAAACGGTATGATGTTGTTAAATTACGAGGCTATTCAAACATGTATCGTTTAAGACTGGGTGTTATCAGAGTAGTCTACTCTATTGATTGGGATAAGAAAAATATTGATATCCAATTTATTGGTAAGCGAAGCCAAGCATATAAACGGTAACATGCTGTTTTTCGATTTTTTCTTGGAATCATAATACAGAATCTTATTCGTTAATATCAAGAGGTAATGCTTTTTATCCAAAATATCTCAGGTCTGGCATACATGAAGCGGATAGGCATTAGCTTTAGGAGGTATTGTGGATGAGTGATAGGGTCTACCATGTCTTGATGGTCGAGGATAACCCCAACCACTACAAGATTCTCCAGCGCTTCATAAAGAAATCAGGGAAAGCCATCGAGGTGGACCTTGTCCCATCGGCTCACGAGTTCTTTAACGTGTTTTTGGCGAAGAACTATGATTTGATTATGCTGGATTATAACTTGGCTCAGTATACTGGTTTGAGTATTCTGAAGAAGCTGAATGAGTTGGATGTTTTCACCCCCATCGTCATGGTTACCCAGCAGAAGGACCCTGAGATCGCTATTAACGCCATGAAGCTGGGTGCTGTGGATTTCATTATAAAGTCCAAGGAGAGCTTTGAGCATCTCCCTGACAAGATCATAGCGTATGTCGCTGATTATGAGCACGAGTTGGCGAATAATGAGATGTTTAAGCTCAAACGCAAGAACATCCTCAGGAATAATGATGTACGTGAGCTGGTCAAGTATCTCATAGCCAATAAGCAGATGGAGATTCACCCCAAATCCAGCATGTATCACTACTTTTCTCCGGGGCACATTGAGGTGGAGATGGAGAAGGAGACCATGGAGAAGATACTCCAGGTGCTCACCATCAACAGGATGATGGTCAAGAAGCCTGTGGGTGTCAAGGTGACTTGTCCACGTTGTGATAGCGATGATGTTATCACGGTGCCCGTCTGTCCCAACTGTGGTGGTAAGATCTTCGTCAAGAACACTACCAGTGATGAGGCTCCGTTGCGGTGTCTGAGTGGCTGCGGTGAGGCGTTCAGTGAGGTCAAGGTCAGCTACAAGTGCAATGCTTGTTTCAAGGAGTTCAAGCAGGAGGATAGCCATTACAAGCACATCTATATTTATCAGGTGAATCCCCAGATGCTTGAGGAGTTTAACCAGATACTGGTGAGCAATGATGAGCTCCAGCTATGGGAGGAGAAGAACAAGCAGTATACCCAGAACCTTGAGCAGACCAAGCAGATGCATGAAGAAATAAGGACCCAGTTGAGGGCCCTGATTGAGCAGCAGATTAAAAAGAGTTAGGTTAGGCTTGGGCCGTGTAGAGACCCGTAGCGTTCACTGCTTTGATTAGTGAGTCTTTGGTTACGCTGTCGTCTGCTTGTACTATGGCGATTCCTTTCTTGTGGTCTGCCTTGACTGATTTTACACCCTTGACGGACTCAAGTGCTTTCTTGACCCTCATCTCGCAGTGTCCGCAACTCATTCCAGTTACTTTTAGCTCGATTTGCTTCGAATCCATTCACCTCTAATGATTTTCTGGTAACCGTGTATAATAAACCATCAGTGATAGTTTATACAGTACCCTGTTTGGTATTTACTTGTGAGCGATAAAAAGGAGAACTCTAAGACCCTTGTTATTCCTGTGAAGGGGATGCACTGCGCCACCTGCGCCCTCAGCATCAGTAACAGCTTGTACAAGAAGGAGGGCATCAAGAAGGCTGATGTCAACTATGGTACTGAGAAGGCTGTGGTTGAGTATGACCCAGATAAGATTAGCCTAGATGAGATAGGTGAGACCATCAGGGAGCTGGAGTATGAGCCGGTGATGCCGGGTGAATCCGAGACCCGTGAGGTCACCATGCGCATCTTGGGTATGACTTGTGCGGCTTGTGTGGCTGCTGTGGAGATGGCGCTCAAGCGAGTACCCGGGGTCCTGGATGCTGTGGTGAATCTCGCCACAGAGAAGGCGTTTGTCAAATACGATCCCAAGGTGGCGAGTATCGTTGATCTCCGTGAAGCTGTTCGCAGCCAAGGCTATGATGTGGCTGATGAGGAGGAGGTTGATGTCTATGAGAAGGAGCTGGAGAAGGCAAAGCAGAGGGTCATCCGTAGCTGGGCTTTCACTATACCGATCATCATCTGGATGATTCCCGAGATGTTATTCGGTGTTATGTGGCCGAGTCCCTTCATATTCAATATAGGTATGACTGTCCTCAGCGCTCCAGCCATCTTCTGGGTGGGGTGGCCCACTATAAAATCAGCATACGCTGCGGTTACTCATGGTACTGCGAACATGGATGTGTTGATCGCCATGGGTACAATAATCGCTTGGTTGACTGGTCCGGCTAGTTTCTTTACACCGTTGTTTAACTACGCTGGGAGCAGCACTATGATCTTGAGCTTCAACCTTACTGGGAAATACTATGAGGCACTGGCTAAGGGTCAGAGCAGCCAGGCTATCAGGCAGCTATTGAAGATGGAGGCTAAATCCGCGTTACTGCTGGTGGATGGTGAGGAGAAGGAGGTTCCCCTTGAGCAGGTGAAGGCTGGGGATGTGATGATCGTGAAGCCCGGTGAGAAGATACCCACTGATGGTGTGGTTGTGAAGGGTGAGAGTAGCGTGGATGAGTCCATGGCTACTGGTGAGTCCATGCCGGTGAACAAGCGTGTCGGTGATGAGGTTATCGGTGCTACGGTGAATCAGGAGGGTTTGCTTAATGTGGAGGCTACTCGTATCGGTAAGGATACTTTCTTGGCTCAGATAATCAAGATGGTGGAGGAGGCTCAGGGAACCAAGGTGCCTATCCAGAAGTTCGCTGATGATGTTATCGCTATATTTGTCCCGGTTATCATAGGGATCGCTTTCCTGACTTTGGTTGCTTGGGTTGTGGTTCCGGGGCCCTTCAACCGGATACTTGCTTGGGGTGCTGGTTTCCTTCCTTGGGTGAATACTGGTCTGCCTCAGGTTATGA
>CAZVMT010000033.1:0-18251 GCA_964628765.1 uncultured Candidatus Bathyarchaeia archaeon
GAACAATGCTTCGATGAGGCTTGCTAGGTAGAAGAAGGTAAGCCCTACTATTACTGGTACTAGGATCACGTAGATGCCCGCTGGCGCCATGGCCTCTGGGATGTAGGGTAGGAAGCTGGCTACGTCTCCTATGGTTACGGTTGAGGCGAAGCTGAGGATACCCAGTACTGCTAATACGAATATGTATAACGCTGTGGCCCTGATTAGCCTGCCCCTAGTCTCTGTTTGCACTCTTCATCAGCTCGATTATTAACTCAATTGTAGCGTTTGTACGCTTAAAATCATCTTGGCTCAGCGTTATGTTGCTGTACATGGCTATCTCGTAACTTGACACAAGGTCCTCCAGTAACGCGTCCGCTGTCTTTGGGAGGCGGTCCTCAAGTATGTACTGGAACTCCCGTGGGGTCATGGTCTCGTCAATATCCGGGTAGATCCTCTGCATCGAGACGAAGAACCTGTTGAATAGCTTTACCACGCCCTCCTCATAGCTGGTGTACTCAAGAGGCACCCCATCCTCGTATCCGATGTACTCTTTCTTTGGGGGTAGTTTTACACGTGCCTCGATTATGGGCTCCTCTTCTTGGAGTCTCCTGTTCCGTCTCGCTGCTGCTATTCCTACTCCGATGGCGCCTGTGAGGGCTACTCCGATGTTGTATGGGAACGTGAATAACAGTGATAGTAGTCCCGTTGCGTCCGGTGGGGGAACAATTACGGTGATGGCGATGGTGTCCACGTTGCCTAGATAGTAGCCTGATTGCTCCTTGATTAGGCTCATGTTGGCTTTGCCGTTTTCAGGGAATAGCGCTGTGTAGCTTACCTTTCCCTGTGAGTTACTTGTGAGGGTGAGTATCTGGTCTAGGTATGATACTTTGAGTGTTGTGTTCGCTATCGGCGTGCCGTCGCTGGCGTCCAGTATGCTTCCGTGATAGGTGATGTTTCTTCCCTCGTAGACCTGTCTTGGACCGGTTATCTGGAGCTCGGGTTGAGCCACCACCCTGATAGGTGGATCACTGTAAGACTCTAGGTAGTACGCAGTCTCAAGGCTGTGGGCTATGAGGTTATAGTCTCCTATGAGTATCTCGGGCGTCGCGTCACAGGTTACGTTGAATAATCCATCAGTAACCATCCCCACCCCGACTATTAGCCCCGGCTCGTAGATGTCTGTCTTGTTTACCTTGAGAATGATCTCCACCTGAGTATCTGTCACGGCTGTATCGTTTACCGTCCTGACCGTTCCCCAAACCTCGAACTGTTCTCCTCTAACTGCTATGGGATCATTTCCGGTAATGTTGCAGATGGTCTGCTGCTGGGTGATGTTCTGGTTTCCCTCCGTGTAGTGGATGGGGCATGCGTCGAAGGTTATCCAGCCCTGGTTCTGGAACTCAGCCTCTGCGTACATGTAAGCCTGCTGTGGTAGAACATACTGGAGTTCCACGTCAGGCTTCACTGTATAGCCGACGACTATCCTGCTGGGTATGTTCAATGTACGAGCAAGCAGCACGAAGGCTGTGTTGAAGTGGCTCCCAACCCCTTTTTTCTCATTATACAGGAACCATCGTACAGGGTCAATAGATGAAGGGGCGGGGGGGAACTCCTTATCGAACTCATAGTTCTCCAATAGATAATCCCTGATGGCGATGAGTTTACCAAAATCCGAGGTCTCTCCCTCTGTGATGCGTTGAGCGAGGCTTGTGAGGTCCGCACTGAGACCCGCTGGCACTACCAGTGCTTCAGGTGGACCGATGGCGTGGCTCGCGCTAAGAGCTGCTTCACTGTGAGAATAATACTTGTAGCTAACCCAGTATGGATCATCATAGGGCTCGACGGCGTCAAAGCTCTGAATATCATCATAGTAGTTTACAGTGAACTCTGATTTGTTGAAGTTGAGGTTATCCGTGTGCTGCGCAACAAGCATGTACCCTGTCAAGTTTGTCAATGGGCTTACCTGAAACTGGACCTGTGCCGGTGACTTTGGATAAGTGGGGTCCGCCGGGAGGAGCTGCCCAATGTAATTCATGGCGTCGAGGTCCGATGGCCTGGTCCAGGTACCGTGTGTGTAGTTATATGCAGCGTATCTTCTGAGGTATTTTGTGCGGGTTGGTAGGTTGATTAATAGTATTGGTCCTCTTTCTTGCTGGGATTCGTATCCTACTTGGGCTTGTTGTTCTCCTCCGCTGAGGCTCTGTGCCTCTGAGAGACCTTTGGTTTTCAAAGGGCCTCTCTCGTCTAGTTCAAGTCGCGTGATGTCTCCTAGGATGCTTATTGCTGTGCCTAGCATCCCAACGCTTAGCGTTAGCACTATGATTAGTGCGAGGAGTCGCGCGTACTGTTTCAATCTGCTTGTACATCCCCTGTGTGGGTTTTATTCTTTTACTTGTGTGTTTTATATGCCTGAGGGCTGAAAAACACGGTTGTCTCTCTTTTTTGTTACATTCTTTGCTATCTGGGACTAAATTAATGGTCTTTATGGACCCGGGATATGTACCAATAAGCGCAAGTTAGACTCACAATATGAGAGTAACCCCGTCCCCGTAAACCCTATAGGCAGAGCAGAAGAACCATTTTGTATGTGGACAGTCAAATCCGAGTCAGGTAAACTCAACGCAGTACTCATACAGGACTCAACAGAGCAGCTTTGGACAAAGAAAATGCCCTTTCAGGGCATCGAATCCAGCACCCACTACTTGAGCCGAGACCCCACCGCCCAGATGAATCCCGGTCACCAGCAGTGGCTACAGCTACCCAAGATATTGAGAGATGAGGGGGTTCAGGTCTTTGAGGTCAAGGAGATGCTGGGGAAGATCATCGAGGACGCCACTTTGGCTGAGCTTGGGGATCTCGTGGATGATGTCTGGATGGGGGTGCCCAACCCGCCTGAGCCCGAGGACTTGACTGTGGATCACCTGATGTGGGGAAACCCACCCATCCCGTTCTATGACCCTGTGACCGAGGAGGTTGTGCTACCCGATCACCGCAGGGTGGCATGGACCTACACCCGTGACACCAGCTTCACAACCCAGATCGGCACCGTCATCTGCAACATGAGGCGGTACAGCAGACGCTATGAGCCAAGGGTAGTGAAGCTCTGCTACCAATACGATCCAGTTCTGAGCAAGAACATAGAGATCGTCTATGACGCCAACGAGACCCTGGGGGTCTTCAGTGAGCCTCCATGTGTGGAGGGTGGTGATACCCAGATCATTGACGAGGAGACTATCGCGATTGGTGTGGGTCAGCGTTCCACTGTGACTGGGGTGGTTGAGGCTGCGAGGCGTCTCTTTGAGGCTGATCGTGATGGTGAGCTCAAGTATGTTTGCGCTGTGAATCTCGCCGAATACCCAGCTGTTGACTATATGCATCTGGATGTGACCATCAACTACCCGGATAAAGGCAAGGCACTCGTGATGCCATATGTATACGATACTGATATTCTGAAGGACTATCCGCCCAAGAAGCTATTGTTGAAGACTCTTATGGCTATCAGGCGCCAGAGCGAGGAGCATGGACGCCCCATGGAGCCCCTCGTACACCCGGATCATTTCGCAGCCTTGGGTAGGACTGGTGTCTATGTGAATGACTGTGGGAAGCCCAAGCTACTGCGGAATGAGCTGAGTTTTCTAGATTTCCTGTTGAAGGAGGGTAAGCTGGATGAGGATGGCGTCATCTATGTCGGTGGTGTTCCCGATGATCCCTGGGACGTGGAGCATCTCTTGGATACTATGCTTGAGCAGAGCCGTGGGGCATCCAACATAGTTACCATCAAACCCGGGGTGGTGATAGCCTATGATAGGAACCACGCCACCAATGATGAGCTACGAAGCCACGGGATCACAGTTCGTGAATGGGAGTCAGGTTACCTTGACCTACTCGGTGGACCCCACTGCAGTACATCGCCTCTGAGCCGAGACCCAGCCTAGTTCCAAAATAAAATAATCAATACCTCAATGGATTCAAGGCCATCGAGTACAATCATCATTGATCCACTAGGAGGGAGAGGGGGTAACGCGTTTAACGCGAATCCAAGACCCTTTAATAAAAAAAAGGCTATTAAAAAGCCTCTTTTTCAGTCGAAACATGACAAAAAACGCATTGATTACTGGGGAAAAAACGACAAAAAGCGCTCTGGTAACGGGATTAGAAGTGACGGAAGCACCGCTCATCGGTGAAGACCATGGCCATGCCATGCTCGTTGCACGCCTCGATGACTTCCTTATCCTTGACGCTTCCACCGGGCTGGACACATGCCTTGACATCGTACTCTGCGAGGAGGTCGATGCTGTCCCTGAAGGGGAAGAAACCATCCGACGCCAGCACAGAGCCAGCGATCTCAGCCTTGTGCCCACGCATATCCGCCTTCTCCAAGGCGAGCTTCACAGCCGTAACCCTGTCCTGTTGACCGGTTCCTATGCCTATGGTGGCGTTCTCCTTGCTCAGGACTACCCCGTTGCTGCGGACGTTCATGCAGATATACCAGCTGAAGAGAAGGTCCTTCAACTCTTGGGCTGAGGGTTTTCTCTCAGTAACGACCCTGAGGTCATCAACGCTTCTGAGCTTGGTCAACATGGGTGCCTGCAGGACGATGCTCCCATCCATCTGGACGCTTATGTCCAGTGGCCACTTGGGGTCACCCACGTACTTGCTGATCTCCTTTAATCCATCCACCTGCATTATCCTGATATTCTTCTTCTGATCGAAAAACTCCATGCAGCCCTCCTCATAGCCGGGAGCAACCACGGCCTCCACGTAGCTGTTCATTACCTCCTCAGCCGTAGCCACATCCACCACGCAGTTGAAACCCGCGACGCTACCAAACGCAGCCAACGCGTCACAGTCCCGAGCCTTCTTATAGACCTCCACGAGGGGCTCATCCTTGTTCTGGGCCGCTGCTCCACTGGGGTTCACGTGCTTCATCACAGCACAGGCTGGCTGATTGAAGTAGCTCACGATCCTCATGCTGTTGTTGGCGTCCTCCACGTTGGTCATACTGAGACCTGATTTCCCCGTCTTCAACAGCTTGACACTACCAATCGTCAAGGGTCCCTCGGTGGGGCTGTAGAAAGCAGCAGGCTGGTGTGGGTTCTCACCGTACCTGAGGCTCATGTGTTTCCGGTAGGTGGTCTCGTGGTCGCCTATGGTGATCTTTATGGATTCGGGAAACTCCTCTTCTAGGGCGGAGCTGTATTTTTTTCTCATTGATTTTGGTTTGCTCATAGTGTTTCCTCCAAGTAGTCAACGATGGCGGCATCATAGCCCGCGGTTCGTTTGAAGGCAAGCAGTGCATACCTTTTTCTTAGCTCCGTGGTCAACTCACCATTGTTCTTCTCAAGGGTCTTGATAACCTCCGAATATTGAGCTGGATCAGACACGATGCAGGTCTTATCGTAGAGTAGGCTTGCCTTGGCTGCGCTCCTCGTCATGGTGGGTCCACCTATGTCGATGTTATGCCCAGCTGTCTCCAGGTCTGCTCCGCCCTCGACTACTTTCTCGAAAGGGTACAGGTTCACAACCACCAGGTCGATGGGCTCGATATTGTTCTCTTTCATCCACTTGGCGTGCTCAGCGTCACCGGTATCCAGCAATAACCCGCCGTGGACCTTGGGGTGAAGTGTCTTCACTAGCCCCCCTGGGCTCTCAGGGTGACCTGTGTATTGGCTTACCTCAACGAGGTCACTGTACCCTATTTCTTTGATTCGCCTCGCTGTGCCTCCGCTGCTGATGACCTTTACACCGTATTTTGCGAGAGCTGGTACGAGTTTCTCCAGTCCCTGTTTGTCGTATACGCTGATTAGTGCCCTTTTTATCATATTGACTACCCGTGATCTGGATAATAGCATATAGGTGGCAATTATAGGCTTTCTCTTACGCGAAAATGCAATTTTGCTGAATAAAAGGAAAGGGTTTAGCCCACCCGATTCACATAAACTGGGCTACTCCACGCCATCGAGCCATCCATTTGAGTGACCTTGACCCAGACAGGGTTCAAGCCCTCCCCGAGCTCAACCACATGCTCGAAAGATAGCTCCCTCGGCAGCGTTTCTTTTGTTATTGCCTGTATCCTGACTTTCTGGTTCACCGGAGCTACATCGACTACCATGGGCTCGTATTGTACCTCGTGGGGCTTGAAGCTGAGGCTCACTGGCTTGGTTTTGAAGCTGATCACAGCGTCCATCGGGGCATCCAGTTCAAGGATGACCCCATCTGGGTCACCGCCAGTGGTACTAGTCCACTTGAGGCACCGATCATTGACCCTCTTGATTCCTTGATCAACGTAATCGAAGGCGTATTCACTGAAGGAGACGATTCTGCCCTTATCTAGCTCCAGTTCACCATCCCAGTTAACCCTCTTGGGTCTGCTCTTGACCCTTGCCCCCATCCACTCGACCTTGATCAGCCTATCTTCTCCTCTTGGCTCTGCGAAGGGGTGCCGATAGACACATTCGGTGCCATTCATGACTTCCACAGAGTGCAGCGGCTTCGTGCCGAGAACCTTGACATCTATCTTAACCCTAGTCCCTGCGTCGATTTCCTCACCCATCATGTGACCATCCACGTTTACATCGAGGACTATCCGTTCCCCCGTTGTACCGTAGACCCTTCTAGCCCAGAACGCCTCCCAGAGAGCCTCCTTGGATAACTCCTCAGCGTAGGCAGCCGTATACCCGCCTCTGGTTGTGAAACCCTCTGTCGTCAACGTATATCCCGGTCTACAGGTGTGGTCGTCGCTCGTCGCGATGAATCCCACCTTAAGGCCACGCCGCATGGCGTCCTCTAGGAACCACTCGAAGGTGCCGTGGTGGCTGTGAACCTCGATGAGGGGAACCCGTTCAGGGGTCCAGTAGTCTAGGTTGGCGTAGCGTCCACCGATATGCGCCACCGCCAGCACATCTTTTCTGTCTTTGAATTCTTCCCAGAGCCTAGTGATGGGGTAGCGGTCTGTTTCCTCGTCGCTCTTATCCTCTATTAGCCATTGGTCGCTCCTATGCAGATCAGCCACATCACCGAGGAAGTAGATGTTATGGTCTCCACCAGCTGGTGTCAATCCACTCCATTCATAGCCGAGGAATAACACAAGCTTACCCGGGATACTATACTTCTTGGTCTTCTCCTGCACCTCCCCCCAGAGTGGCTTGGTGATCTGGAAGTCGTTTCCCTGCCACCCGCCAAAGTCCAGTCCAGCTACGTCTCTAAGGAAGCTGAAGTACTCGTCTACGGTGCCTGTTCCTATGGTCTGTTTGGTTTGTCCATGCATGTCTCCCCAGTAGAGCTTGTACCGGGGCTCCTCGGTTAGAACCTTCAATGGGTTTGATTCATGGCTGTGTCCCTGATCGTCCTCTATCTTTATCCTCGTGAGTCCCGGCTCCTGGAGGCTCAAAGTGAACCTGTGGGCTCCACAGTCCTCCTCAGTAAACCTATACGGCTCTACGTCAAGCCCATTGAAGCTCACAGAGCCCCTGTAGCCATCGCAGCGGTTACCATACTTGTCCACCGCTCGCACCACGACATCGAAGGGAAGCCCGGCTCCAGCACCAGAGGGAGCAGCCACCTCGATCCTCTCAACCTCCCCACCGATAATTTGCACACTTGGAGAAGCCTCGATCTCCTCGAAGAGACCAGTCCCAAAGGGATCGACTAACACCTTGAACATGCGCTCCTGTTCTCGGAAGGTCTGAGCCCTCAGCCCCGGTGAGCCCCCGCTCGTATCACCATATACAATTGTAATGGTGTCCCCCGGGTAGAGGCTGCCATCCCTGACATCCACTTGGAGGGCTCCCCTGAAGGGGCGGATATGCCCCCTCCTACTGTACATATACTCAAGGCGAACATCGCCACTGGTTTTCACCGATGTATATCCTGAACCCGCTGGATCAGTGAATTGGGGTGACTCTGTGTCACTGACGCTCCGATGAGCGACCCTGATGCTACCCCCATCATCGATGCCATACTCACCGACATGATAAACAAGCCTCCATGTCCCGATGCTCCCCGCAGCCACTTTTCCACTCGGCTCGATCTCGGCGAACCCTAACCATCCTCTATTCATAATACAAAGTCATGGCGACTTGGTATGTAAAACCTATTAAAAAAAAGAGAGATTATAGGGTCCTGCTTGGACCCGGGCGGAAGATATCATGAGGCGCAGCCTCATTTGCGCCACGCTCGGTGACAAGAGCCAGCTTGGCCTTCTCCCAGACCTCCGGGATAGTCGCTGCCCCCACATAGCCCATGGCTGCCTTCAAGCCGCCTGTGAATTCCCCGAGTATCTCCTTCACTGGTCCCCTGTAGGGTACCCAGCCTTCCACTCCCTCGTTGATGGCTTTGCTTGGCTTGCTGTATCTGTCCATGACGAAGCGTTTCTCACGTGCCTTGGCGCTGCCCATGCCATAGTATTCCTTGTAGTAGCGTCCCTCCATGGCTACCAGTCTGCCGGGGCTCTCGCTGCATCCAGCGAAGACGTTTCCCATCATGGCGCAGCTGGCTCCTACAGCCATGGCTACTGCCACGTCTCCGGGGTTCCTCATGCCGCCATCAGCGATGACGGGGAGGTCTGCACCATAGGTCTTGACTGCGTCTGCTGCTTGGCTCGTTGCATACATTGTGGGTGCGCCTGCTCTGGTTACTATGCTGGTGCTGCAGATGCTGCCGCTGCCTATGCCGACCCTGAGTCCCGCGACTCCGTCTAGTTGGGTGATGATGTCCTCTGCTGCTTGATAGGTGCCTATGTTGCCTACGATGACATCTGCCTCCACCTCTTTCAGTATCAGCTTGGCTGCCTCGAAGCAGTTCTTGTTGTGGAAGTGGCTCACATCCAGCACCAGTATATCGACGTATTTGTCGATAGCCTTCGCCCTTGGGAGATCAAATGGACTGATTGCAGCTGCACAGAGTAGTCTTCCCTCCTCGTCTCTGACTGCTTCCTGGAACTTGCCCTTGAGGGTGATATCCTTCATAGTGATCAAGCCCTGGACTCGTCCATCCTTGTCTACGATGGGGAGCTTCTCGATCCTGTGATCGTGGAGTATCTTCATGGCTTGCTCAAGGTCAGTGTCCTCTGTCCCTGTGATTACCTCCTCGGTCATCACATCCCGTATCTTGAGGTCATGCTCCGCGAGACGTACGTCTCTCCAGGTCACTATTCCCTGTAGCTTGCTCTCTCCATCGACGACGGGGAATCCCTTGATGTTATGCTCCTCCATGAGCTTCAAGAGCTCCTCCACCGTACTATCGGGGTTTACTGTGATAACGTCCCTGATGATTACAGCCTCTGCGCGTTTTACCCTCCTCGCCATCTCCACCTCCTCCTTGGCGCTACAGTTCCTGTGAAGCACACCGAGGGCGCCTTCCCTTGCGAGGGCGATTGCCATCTCGGCTTCTGTTACTGTGTCCATGGGGCTTGCGATTAGTGGGATGTTGAGTTTGATGTTCTTGGTTACGTTGCTCATGACGTTTGCGTCGCTTGGCTCAAGCGTCGTCCAACCGGGTAAGAGAAGAACATCATTAAAGGTGAGGGCTTTTTCCGCGTTTTCAAATTTTGAACGGAAACCCATTTATTTACACCATTTTAAACCCCTAACTCTGTTACGCGCTTAATATAGTTTCTGGTTAAAGGCAGTTGAAAATTATATTAAACATGCAACGTTAGCTGAGATAATTCTATTAACAATTGATCCCTCTATTTGTTATCCCGGTGGTCCCCGAGTGAAAATCATAAAAACCATGTGCGCCCGCGACTGCCCAGACGCATGCTGGCTTGACGTAACAGTAGAAAACGACACAATTATCAAGGTGGAGGCAAGCACCGAGAACCCCGTCACAAACGGCATCACCTGCCCAAGAGCAGCAGGAGACCCAGCCCGGGTCACCAGCATGGAGCGCGTACTCTACCCATACATCAGGAAGCCCACCCCAGAGACCGGCTACAGCAAGGTAGAGTGGAGCCAAGCATTAGACCTTGTCGCGGAGAAACTCGTAGAGACCATCGATAAATATGGTAGAGAGTCTGTTCTTCTGCTCGATTATTCTGGGAACACGGGGTTCATTTCGAGTGGCTACAGTAAACGCCTCTGGAACGCGATTGGGGCTACTCTCACTGATTACTCTGTTTGTTCAGCGAGTGGTCACGCTGGAATAGGTCTTCACTATGGGTTGAGCTACGGTGTCCAACCCATGGAGCTTGAGGAGAAGAAAACCATAGTCTTCTGGGGGTTCAACGCCAAGACCAGCAGTCCTCATCAATGGGCTCTCGCAACTCGTGCCAGAAGGATAAATGACGCCAAGATCGTTGTGATTGATCCCCGTGTGAGTGAGACCGCTGAACTAGCTAACCTTTGGATATGCCCCGAGCCGGGAACCGATGTAGCGTTGGCTTATGGTATCGCTCATTATCTCATCATCAATAACTTGGTGGACCATGATTTCATCGACAAGCATACACTTGGATGTGAAAAATATAGAGACGAAGCCCTGAGATGGACCCCTGAAAGAGTAACACGGGTAACTGGGGTAAGCTGGGAAGGCATAGAGGAGCTATGTTCTCTGCTCATGGAGGGTCCAAGCGCCTTCATGATCGGTCTAGGACTGAATAAGAGCCTTACAGGAGCCGAGTCTTGTAGGGCAGTCTCACTGTTACCCGCGTTACTGGGAACCCATAGGGGCTTTTACTACTCCAATAGCCGTGGTCGTGACATAGGATACGTAACAGGCAATGATTTGACCCAGAAAAAACCACAGGTAACCAGTATGATAAGTCTCGGGGAGTGTCTGGCTGGTGGGGACTTCAAGTTCGTCTATGTTTTCGGTATGAATCCTGTTCTTACTCTTCCTGATAGCCTTAATGTGGTGAAGGGGTTCAAGAGAGATGATTGCTTCCTCGTGGTAAATGATACTCATCTCACTGAGACCGCGAAGCTGGCTGATGTCGTTCTCCCGGCTACTACCTATCTTGAGAAAGATGATATAATCATCTCAGACAGTCATCCATTTGTTAGAGTCGCTAGAAAAGCCGTTGAGCCCCTCGCCGAGAGCATGGATGATCACCGTGTAATGCTCAAACTAGCCGAGCGTCTCAAAATAAAGGAGCCCTGGGTGTACATTGACCCATGGAAAGACATGGAGCAGGTCTTCCAAGAGACCTTCATCGATGGAAACTTCAGTGACTTGCTCGATGGGAAAACACTCCGGGTAAGGCATAAGCCCATGGACGAGTACCAGACCCCCTCTGGTAAGCTAGAGTTCACCTCAACAAGTGCCCCAGAAGACGTCTCACCATTACCCCTACAACTTGAGATTGATCTTGATGAAGACGAGTTGATAATGCTGAACAGCTCTCTACCCCAATATACCCACACCCAGTTCAGAGACGTCTATAATGACATCCCATGCATAGCATGGATAAACCCACAAGACGCAGAAAAATTCAACCTCACAGATGGAGGAAACCATCTCATCTACAATGAACATGGGGAATTACAAGTAACCGTCAAGGTGACAGACCGGGTTACACCCGGAGTAATCTGGACTCCAAGAGAGCTAATAGACCCTATGGGCAACATCCAGAACAGTCTAGCACCTGGAACCCCCCAGAGAATCGGAGGAGGTCCCTTATTCAATACAGTCAAGGTGCGATTCAAGGAGAAAACAAGATGAAATACGACATAACAGGAATCATAAAAGAATACCCAGACGTTCACATCGGCGTACTAACCGGACACGGTATGGACAATAAACGCCAGATAACGGAACTCTACGGGCTCCAAAAACAAGCCATCGAACAGGCCAAAGAACAGATAGGCGATAATCCCCCAACGAAACACCCCCACATCGCCTCTTGGAGGGAACTCTACAGGAGCTTCGGCACCAAGGCTGGGGATTATAGACCCTCAGCTGAGGCGTTGATCAGGAGGTGCCTCAAGACCATGTCCCTTCCACATATCAATAACGCTGTTGACCTGTACAATGTGGTGTCTGTGAGGCACGTGATCCCCATGGGTGGCTTCGACTTGGACAAGGTGGATGGTAACATCTACCTCAGGTTCAGCCCCGGAGACGAGACCTTCATACCCCTAGGACCGGGTGACCCCGAGACGACCTACCCGGGCGAGGTTGTCTACTCTGATGAGTCAAGGATATTGACTAGGCGATGGAACTTCAGGGACGCGGACTCCACAAAGATCACAGAGGAGACCAGTAACCTCGTAATGTTTCTCGACGCCTCCCCCGTCATCACATTGGATAAAGTAAATGAGGCTATAGATGAGTTGAAGAACCTCTATCTGGAGCACTGTGGCGGAGAATACTCCACCTACATAGCCAGCAAAAAAGATCCTGTGATAGATTTGTGAGGCTAAGCCTCCACGTTGTATTTGTCATAGAGTTTATGGAGCAATGTGTTCAGCTCCTTGGCTCTTTCCTCTGATTCGCTGGGCTTCAACTCCGTGCACTCATAGCCAACTACTTCTCGCATATACTCCACGTTCTTTTCACAGAATACCACGGTGCCATCATCCTTGATGCGCTCGATGCCATCGATCTTGGCGCCCTCCTCATTGATCCGAATAGCCTCCTCACGTGAGATACCGGGTAGCACTATCTTTGCTCCCTCGCGGCTTAGACGCGTTGGGTAACCACCTGGCAGTCCCTCGACTCCTGTGACGCAGGTATGAACCTCACCCGTATCATAGTATATCGCTAATACGTATTTCAGGAAACTGCTGGCCGTCCTCATCTGATCCACCAGAGCACTCTTGTACTGGGTGACCTCACCATAGCCAGCCTCTTGGTAGAGCCGCGTTATCTTCTTGTTGGGCCACTGATCCGATACATCCTCCCCGTCCACGATTACCTTCACGTAGAAGGGTCCCTCCATCCTCGCAGTGTAATAGGCTCCATGGTGACCCACCCCATACAGCTGAACCGACCTAAAAGGCACATTCATCGACCTAGCGATAACCCGTTTCACCCGCCCTAACCCGAGGTCCATGTTACCACCCCCACAGGTAGGCTCCAGCCCCAGTTTACTCAACACGACATTCGTAGCATCCGGGAAGGCGCCGTTCACCACATTGGTCTCTATCCCTGATTTCTTCACCGCCAGCATCAGTTTATGAGCGAGTGTTAGGTGGTTTGGCAGCCATGGACCTACTGGTCCAACCTTCTTGTAGTCCTCTGGGGGTAGGAGCCTGGTTATCCACCAGCTCCCGAGACTAGCAAGATTACAGATTACCTTAGGTTGGTGCGCCTTGAGGAACTCGGCGGTGCCATCTATATCAAATAAGTTGATCTTCTCGAAGCTCAGATCCGGGTAGAACCCGAAGTTATGAGCCGTGTGAAGAGCTTCTTCTATCTCGAAGCTGCCTTTTTTCTCGTCAACGTCTGAGCCGATGACCTTGATGGGTAGCCCCATGCTGGCTATCTGGTACATCATATCATGCCCAACGCTGCCTGCAGAGCCAATTATTAAGATACTTTCAAGCATAGAACATCAGATCAATAGGGTATGTAGAGTATAAAAAAATATGAGAGGTCCTACTTCGAGACGTTATACTTGTCATAGAGTTTCTTCAAGAGAGCGTCAAGTTCCTTGGCTCGTTCCTCGGATTCGCTGGGCTTCAACTCTTTACAATCATATCCCACGACTTCACGCATATACTCCACGTTCTCATCCCTGTAGACCACGGTACCGTCATCCTTGATGCGCTTGATTCCGTCATGCTGGCCGCCAGCGAGGTTTATCTCGATTGCCTTATCGAGACTGATATCTGGTACCACTACTTCTGCGCCTTTCTCCCCGAGCCTACACGGATATGATCCAGGTAATCCATTGGGTCCGGGTACACACTCCATGACCTCATTGGTGTCATAGTAGATGGCCAAAACGTTCTTGAGGAAGCTTGCGGCGGTCCTCATCTGATCCACGAGAGCCCCAGCGTACTGTGCGCTCTTCGCGTATCCAGCCTCAGCGTACATGTCCCTAAGTTTCGTATTTGGGTACCTGTCGGTGACATCCTCTCCGTCCACCAGTATCTTGACCCAGAACGGGGCATCCATACGCTTGGTGTAGAATGCACCATGATGACCCACGCCATAGACCTTGACGCTCCTGTAGGGTACTCCCAAGTCTCGTGCGATTATACGCTTGAACCTGAAGACACCCAGATCCATGTTTCCACCGCCACACACAGGAGCCAACCCAAGCTTACCCAAAACGACATTCGTCGCATCCGGGAACGCCCCATTCACCACCTTGATATCGACTCCGCTCTTCTTGACAGCCTGCATCAACTTCATGGCCAAAGTGAGATGGTTCGGCAACCAAGGCCCGATGGGGCCTATCTTCTTGTATTCATCGTCTGGCAGAAGCCTTGTAACCCACCATGAGCCCAAGCTGGCCAGGTTACAGATTACCTTGGGCCGTAGCTCCTTTAGTTTCTCCGCTGTGCCATCTATATCGAATAAGTTGATCTTCTCGAAGCTCAGATCAGGGTAAAACCCGAAGCTATGGGCGATGTGAAGGCTCTCCTCTATCTCGAATCGTCCCTTTGCCTCGTTGACATCAGAGCCGATGACTTTTATGGGGAGTCCCATGCTGGCGATCTGGTACATCATATCATGGCCTACGCTTCCAGCTGACCCTATGATCATAATGCTATCCATTCTCTATCAGACTAACTAGAGGCTCTCTTAGTAAATAACCTTCATCAATTGAAAGAATGATAGAGTTTTTCCCACTTAATTTATAGCTATTATGCTCCCACATGTGTATAGGACGTTGTTCCGATGAAACCGAAAATAGCTCTAACTTTGATGACGATTCTCTTGGCCCTCGTACCCGCTGCCTTTGCCCAAGACGATGTTACACCCATCTCCCTCGAAGTAAAGGTGTACACAGATGGAAGCACGTTGATAACCTACGTAACCGAGAGTGACCCCACGAAGGTACGTGTTGACGTGGAGCTATTTGGAGACAGCTATAATAACTTGATAATCAAAGACGAAGACAGCATACCATTAGACTCAGAGGTCACCTCAAATGGGTTAACCATAGACACCATCGGGGCCTCAGAACTAACCATCATATACACCACAAGCGATCTCACCACAAAAACAGGTCCAATATGGGACCTGAATCTATCCTCACCGGTCTCAACCAAGGTTATACTCCCCCAAGGGGCAGCGATATTTGATCTCGGTGACATCCCAACGGACATCGGTACAATCAATGGAGCACAATACGTCGAATTACCCGCAGGAGAAGTCTATGTCTCCTTCATATTAGCCCTCCCTAACCTGAGAGGAGAGGCCCAACTTGCTATCACGGAGGCTTCATCTTATTTGAGTTCCCTTGAGAATCAGGGTTATGTTCTGACTGATGCGAGAGCAGAGTTGGCTCAAGCCCAGCAACTTTTCTCCTCAGACCAGTTCATAATGGCCAAGGATAAGGCAATTCAGGTAAAAGAGACCGCTGATGACACCGTAGATGACGCTGACTCGGCAGCAGTCGAGATAGCGTTAGCCGATACAAGCGTCACAAATGCGAGAAACGAGGGCAGAACCGATGGGTTACCCCAGGCAGAAGATACATTGACCTCAGCAGAGACATACTACAGTCAAGGGCTCTATATTGAAGCCGAGACCGCGGCAAAACAGGCTTCCCAATTGGCTCTCTCAGCAGATGAACCTAGTGGGGGAAACACGATGCTCTACATTGGGGTTTTAGTACTGTTGGGCGCGGCTGGAGGTGGATATTATTATATGCAAAATAAGAGTCCAGCCACAGAAGCCCCTATCCTGGACGCAGTTCCAGCTGAAACCGAGGAAAAAGCCGTCGATCTGGATAGGATATTCCACGAATTCGATGATCTGCGGCTTGAAGATCGGGAGGTAATAAAATTCCTCGCCGAGACCAACGGAGAAGCCTTCGCGACAGAGATAAGAAACCGTTTTGATATGCCCCGCTCCTCTACCTGGAGGCTAATACGACGCCTAACATCACTCCAAATCGTCGAAGAAGCGAAAATAGGCAACCAAAGCCTAGTTAGGATCCGTAAAAAATATCTTAAATAGCCGTCTTTTTATGCAGTGATCGTTCCAAAATGTTCCAAGGTGTTCTTATAATACATCCCAAACCATTATTCGAGGCAGTGAAAAGGCGATGAATTACAAGATAATCACGTTTACCCTAATATTGACACTATTCCTGTCACCCAAGGCAGGTCTCGTCTACGCCCAAGACAATGAGACTGAGGGCACAAACTCGACTATCCCCTTCCCTCCCCTAGACCTGAACACTACGCTTACTAACACAACATTGCCCGGTATCAATGCAACCAGTACCGACGGTAATAGTACAGATACAGATGGAGAACCAGTTGACCCAGTTATTCTAGCCTTATTAAGAGAGCAAGCCCAGAACAGGACTCAGGAGATGCTCCAGCTATTCGGAAATGGAACATATTCACCTGATATAATGAATGGGCTGATGCATGCTCAGCAAGCCATGGAACAGGCCATGAATTTCGAGGGAAATAACACACGAGCAGCAGCCCAACAGTATCTCCGAGCCATGAAGCAGTACAGAAACACTCTCAGACAGTATCTGCATAATAACCCAGATGCATTGGAGACATTTGAGGAAGCAGGACCCGACGAGAACACCACTGCAACTGAAGACGTAAATGGCACCGTAACTACGGCGGAACTAACCGCAGCCCAGAACCAGCTCATCGAGGAATTCGAGGAGAGATTCAGGGAACAAATCACGGCGATGATCCAGAACGTAAACGACCTTTCCGGTGATATGTCACCGCAGGACATATTCCAAGCACAGCAGGCTTTGACTAAGGCTGAGGAGAAGCTTCTCAGGATACAGGAAAGAATTCTGAGTGGTCAATACGGTGATGCTTTGGATGATCTGGAGAATGCCACAGATACCCTTGACGATGGCTTCAACAAGACAGATCCAGGTACAGCCCAGATGCTAAGGACCATGAACCAGCTTGAGGCAAAGATCCAGAAGATGGAGCAAAGAGCAGAGAAGAAAGCAGCCAGAGGTCAGAGCACCACAGAGGAAGATACATTGCTGGCTGAGCTCAGGGGCAACAAGGATCATACAAAGAACGATTACAAGGAAAACAAAGGAAACAGCGATAACAATGGTAACGGTGGAAAACCGGATAAAGATAAGGGTAAACCAGATAAAGACAAATCAAACAAGGGAAAGGGCAACAATTAGTCGCCTACCCTATTATTCAATATTTAACAAAATGACTAGGATACCTGTAATTAGAAAAAATAACCATGGTTTTGGTTGCCGCAGCTACTTGGATTTACGTCCTCGAATGTAGAAACCGATACCTGCGACTATTATGAATCCAGCTAGGAAATATAGCCAATCCATACAGCCTTGGACTGCATCCCGGTATAAGACCATTATCCCATTACTATTCTGGATGGCTCTCTTCTCCACTGGATCGGGCGACGATCACTAATGATGCGATGACCCCGATTGCGGTCATCCCGTAGCCAAAGTACCTGTATGGATAGTATGTTATCCGCTCCGGTTCGAGGGGTCTGAGGTAGTAGAACCCCGCTTGTACTGTTACTTCGTTGCCCTCCACTATGTTTCCTGTCACGTGTATTCTCCATGTTCCCTCCCCGGGCAGCAGGTACTCTGATGGGTTATCCGTGATGTTCACTGTATCAGTAAAATCAGCTCCAGTGAGGTGGAAGGTTGTATTCAACTTTACATCGTCCACGCTCCACACCTTAACATAAGGCGATACGCCCTCCGTGATACTGTGTTCCCCTGTATCAAAATCAAATACGCTTCCCACGGCGTTATCCTCCCAGAGGGTTACCTGCTCTGGGGCTAGATGAACCGTAAAGGATTGGGGCAGGAACATGAACGCCACCCCGAGAACAGCGACCACGACTGTGATTATCAGGAAGTTTCTCTGCATGCCTTGAAGTAACCCGGATAGCTATTAATACTATACAGTAGAACAGCATATGAAACAGGTTGAACATCAGGGAGTTCCTCAAACCAACCATCGTTAAAATAATAGCCACACTGCTCCTCCCTGTTCCAATCTATTTCATTATGACTGGGACCATCGCAACTGTGCTGGATTTCTACTGGTATCTATTCACTCCAACCATCAAGGTCTACGCCGATGTAATGTACCGTATGTTTAACCCATGGATACTGGCTTGGATACCCTTCTACCTGGCTGCCTGCCTCATAGAAACCTTGTATA
>CAZVMT010000034.1:0-18003 GCA_964628765.1 uncultured Candidatus Bathyarchaeia archaeon
ATGGACCTATCATCGAGTCACATTCCGGCGCGATACGTTTGATGCTCCTCATGGCCTCAGCGGCAACCTCTGTATCATATTCAAGTTTGTCTCTTAGCCAGTCCCTGTGCTTGTCCACGGTCTTTGGGTCCATCTTGTCTGTGGCAGATTTATCGATGGTCTCCTGTACTAGTTTGATGATATCCCTCTTCTCCCTGCTAATCACCTGACTCGCTATCCAAGGAGCCTCCTTCTCACCAGCGTTGGCCAAGAAATAAGCATAGGTAGCAGCGATGGTAGCCACCTTGGCCAAGCTGCTTGGACTCACCTTATCGATGGTATCCGCGCTGGTATGATAGAACTTGTCGGGCCACTGTATCATCATGGGACACGGCACACCCACAGTTGGATCACTGTAGATATAGTGGTCACTCCCAGAGCTGAAATCCTCGACTGCGTGCCGGAACGAAGCGGTTCTAGGCTCTGAACCGAAGGCAGCTATCTCCTTCTGGGCTTCCTCAAAGATGGCTTCTGCGACGGCGTTCACATAACTGGGTAGGCTATCTGGCGTCTTGTGGATGGTCAATACGCTTCCCGTCTTATCTTGGTCCTCTCCCACCATGTCGAGGTTGTATGCTGCTACCATCTTGGGGATATCCTCCTCACGCTCCACGAGGTAACTGTAGGTTCCACTCATCTCTGGAACAAGGGTGAACCTTATCGTCCTCTTGGGCTTAGCCAGTTCACCTTCCCTGATGAGTTTGTTCAATGCCCTAGCGGCTTCCATGACTGCACCCGAGCCGCTCGCGTTATCATTGGCACTTGGCTGGGGGTGACATATGTGACCGATTACGATGACTTCCTCATCATTCTCACCCGGGATAGTCGCTACGGCGTTATCCAGATAGCCATCATAGAGCATTGCATCAACCATTCCCTTAACCTTGACCGTCTTTCCCTCAGCCAGCGTCTTCCTCAGTTCCTTACCCGTTCTCGGGGTCAATACCCAGCCGTAACCAAGCTGCTCACCCGGGTTCCACCAGAAACTAGTATACTTCAGGGCGTCATCCAGCTCCCCCTCAAGCAGATTTGGTGGACGGACAAACATGCCGTCAAATATCAGCCCCAGGGCTCCTCTCTCTATTACAGCCTGCTCGTGAACTCTGTGAATATCGCCGTTGGTTAGAACCAGTTTGCCCTTGACATCGATGCCATCATAGTCCTCTGGCTCCTCGCATTTGTTCTTAGGAGCCACTACCTCAGCTGTTATCACTCCTTCGGTTGATATGCTGCGCTGGATCACGTGGTTCTTTTCCTCGGCGAATCGAGCGATATACTTCTCCTCGGGCTCAACCAGCTTCAGCCAAGCGTCATTGCAGTTCCACTCCTTGAACCTCAGATTGGTCCAGTCATAATCCACGTCATTCGCGGGGTAGCTATGCAGCTCAGCCTCGATACCATATTTCTTGAATTCCTCGATCGCATACTTACACGCGTCCCTTATCCCGGGGCTAGCCTGTATCCTGTGATGTTTGGCTATCTCAGCTACGTGACCATATGCGATGCTTCCAGAGACCTCTTTCTCCAGTTTCTTATACACGTCTTTGAACATATGTTGATAATCCGGGGGCATGGATTTATTGTTTTCATTAAGCGCAACTGTGATAAAACCGTGAAGAATAATGATGATGGCTGTGATCGATATGCCTAAGATATATTATCATCCATGTCCCCAGGCCCTTGGCGAGTATAACTATCTAGCAGACATCATAATACTCCATGAAGGACTCAAGAGATACAGAGACATACACGACGCCATCCTCAAACATGAACGAGAACACGCACGTATATTCAGGGAACACAGAAGCTGGGTGAAGAGACTGGTGTTAAACGTGAAACTGGATTATGAGGCGCGGATCACAGGCGCGACCAAGGTACCGTTGGAGCTACTGCGGGAACTCAACCCTTCGACTCTGAGAGATAACACATATCAGGCACTGTACATACTCGCCTATCTACCGATACTGTTGATTGAAGGAATTTACTTTACCATAAAGGGTGTATTGTATTCGAAGTAGAGCAGAAAATATGCACATCATCTGCCTTATCTCTCCGAGTAAGGCTTTTATGCTATTAGAGGGGTTAAAGAGAGTACTTGCCGCCGTAGCTCAGCCTGGGAGAGCGCCCGGCTGAAGACCGGGGTGTCGAGTGTTCAAATCACTCCGGCGGCACCAATTCTAAACCATTGGCAGGTATCAATGGGTTTTATAAACACGAAGCGAACCCCTGTTCTTCTTGATTAGTAATCCATTTCATCAATCCGCATTAATTATTATAGCAGCCCGGATATGAGAGGATAGCAATCTCAATGGGGAAATTATGATCTCAGATCAGAGCCAGCAATCCAGCGACAGCAATGCCCTGCAGACATCAAGCGACCTTACCGTAGAGGAATCTTTCTTCATCGAATTGATGAAAAAGAAAGAAAAAAACACGATCAACCTCAAATTCACCCCAAAAGGCGCCCAGATGGGAAACATGGAGCCCTTTTCAAACTACTACAGCGATGCAGAGATCATACGCCTCCTAGAGAGCCTGGTATCTAAAAAATTCATCAATAAACAAGAGAAAGGCTCTGTATTACTTTGCCCAAAATGCGGTGGGCACGCCAATATGTCGGTGCTCATATGCCCAAGATGTGGCTCAACCAAGGTTGGGTGCAAGGAGGACATCAATCACCCGGATTGCGAATACTGGGGCCCCAGAGAAGAGTACATCGACGGAGTACTGCTCCGCTGTCCAAGATGCAATGAATTACTAGACGAGAAAGCCTTGGAGGGTACCCCCGGGTATTACAGTGTAAGCGACCCCTATTTTGAGTGCCAGGATTGCGGTACAGCGGTGTCAAAGAACAACCTTACCATGGTCTGTATAAAATGCAGCAACAAGTTTACCACCGTACAGGCTGCTTACTTAAACTCGGTGACATACGCACTCGCATCAAACACTCCAGCAGCCAGTAAATCCCGATCACCAAAGACGATCGAGGAGAGAAGACGAGAAATCCAGCATGAAGAAACCGTCGAGTCGGAATCCATCCCAGAGGGGGAAGAAACACCCCAAGAACCGGAGATTGCACCAAAGGAGAAACCCAAGAAACCAGTAGAAGAAGCAATCGAGCCCTTGGAAACTGAAGAGGTTATTGAAGAGAGACTGGAACCCGAGAACGAGTCAACTGAACTTGAGACACCCGTTGAGGAAGAACTGGAGTTAGAGGAAGAACCAGAGCAACAAGTGAAAAAAGCCGAGAAAAAGAAGAAACCAGAGAAATCAAAGGCGCAGGATAAGAATAATGAACCCGAGATTGAGATTGAGCCTGCTCCAAAAAAGAAGCACCATGACTCACTATTATCTAATCCAGTAAAACGAGTCACGGATTTATTCAAGAAGAAGCCGAGAAAGAAGAAAAAGAGATCCAAGAAGCGAGCCATCAAAAAAGATGCATTCAAGGAGGAAAAAATCAAACTAGACCTCGAACCGGAACCAGAGCTTGAACCAGTAAATGAGCCAGAGCCAGTAGTAGAAGAGTCACACGATGAACAGATAGAGGAACCCACTCCCACCCCAGCACGTGAGGTTATCCAAGAACATCAAGTCCTTGTGATTATCGAGAATGTCACCGTCACCGAGTTTGTCATAGAGAGCCTGGAGAAGGTTAAGAAGCCGATCAATGTGCTTCACTTCGATGATGGGTCCCAGGCCTTGAAGGAGCTCAGGCATAAGTACGATGCGTTGATAATCGACCTAGACCTCAAGACCATCGAGAGCAAGCTGATATTGAAGGAGATGGAGAAATGGAGCATCATGACCCCAGTGATTGCCCTCTCGGATACCATAGATAACCTGGACAAGTACATACTCAACGTCGAGGCCGTGATGAATAAGAAACAGGGAAGCCTCAACAAGATAGGCAAGATATTGCAGAAACTGCTGTAACAATGATCTAGATCTAGGCTCCGTAATCAATACCTATGTTATAGCCTTGTTGAGTCCATGAACTGGGTCGAAGCCATCCTATACAGCGTCCTATACGCATACGCTGCCATAGGAACAGGGTACATGCTGAGAAAAGTAAGCAGAACTTTTAGATCTTAGAATGGTAGTGGAAGATTCATTGACCTCAGTACGATGAAAACCAAGATATTATAAAATAAAGATATATTACGGTCCTTACCTTCTGCAATACTACGCTATGATAAACTGTGGTTATTGTGCATCATGACCATATGAATAATGCTTCTGGCCTTGACTTTATCAATTTTAATACATTCTTCATAACTGTCATTATCAATCAACAGTATAGAGTATTACCTACACCATAAATCAACAATATAAATATCTAAATAAACTATTAAAAAGAACGCCTAGGATACTACCCTATGTATACTACTTTGATAATCATGTGTAAGTATTTCATTCCTATAATCCCAAGGAACGATTAACGTGTACGTAGTGCCTTTTCCATTTTCCGAGTTAATGAGAATAGAGCCATTCTGTTCTTCAACTGCGTCCTGAGCCTTCTCTATTGAATAGACTCTGGATTCTTTCTCTATTTTTCCGGTATTAATCAATTTTTCTTGTTCTTTCTCAGTCATGCCTTGGCTTGCATCTTTTATCTCTATAATTAAGCTGTCTCGTTGCACATCACAGTTTAAGGCGATATCGCCTCCATTTGGCATCGCTATGATGGAGTTCTCCAGAATCTCTTTGATGGCGTCCCTTAGTTTTCGTGGCTCAACATAGAAGGCATCCTGTCCATTGATGCTTGTCTTTATGGATATCTCTGGGGGCACATCGAGTTCATCAATGCTCTTCTCTACAATATAGGATATGTCACATAACTCTGTCTTGACGGGCTGATCTCCTTCAAAGAGCTCCTTTAGCTCTATACTCGCGGTGTCCACAGATGCCTCCATCTTATCGAGTAATTCATTCAATTTTGATGGATTATTTCTGAGGTTTAGGATGCTATTTTTCAGTACGAAGAGTGAATCCTGTAGATTCAGGCCAATGGTGGAGGTAATGTGGTTTGACCATAGGAAATGTTTCGGGTTATCCTTGCCATTTTGTTCACTGTTTAGGTTCTTTGTTTCTCCGTTGTACTCGGTCAGTTCTTTCTCTACCCATTTACGTTCTGTGATATCCCTGACGATGGCGAGCAGTTCCTTGGTGTCTTCTTTATCTATGTATCCTAGGTGGGCTTCTCCCCATCCCTGTGCTCCATCCTTATACTGGAATACGAATTCTACTGGTGGAGGGAGTTTTCCCCTCACTATCTGGGCGAATATCCTGAGATTGTTCCTGAGATCGATGCTTCTTAGTGACCCGAGTCGATAGAACCTCTTGCCAATTATCTCTTTAGCGTCATATCCTGTTATCCTGAGGAACGCTGGGTTCGCTGAGGTTACTATTCCCTTCATTGAGACCGTTACGATGCCATCAGGCGCGAGCTCGATAATGTTCTTGAATCTCTCCTCGCTCTTTCTCTTCTCTGCTTCAAGTCTTGAGCGCTCGGTAATATCCCTTGTTAATACTAGGAAGGCGGGTTTACCGTTATACTGGATTATGTTTGTGAGAGCCTCTGCTTCAAAGGTTTCACCATTCAGTCTATTTACCTTGTATTTTATGAAAGGAGGGTCTAATTCACCTAAAGCTCTTTGCCGCCATCTCTTCTCGGCTAACTCCTTGTCATCTGGGTGAACAAAGTCTAGAGCATTTGTGCCTATTATATCTTCGATTTTCTTTGCGCCAAACATCTCAGCCTGCACTTGATTGGCGTATACTATCTCTTTCCCATAAACTATGCATAGACCGTCTCGGATACCCTCAACGACTCGTTGGTAGAGCATCTCGGCTCGTTTTTTCTCGACGACGTGCCTGATGCGTTTAGCTAGAACCTGGTAATGGCTGGGATCCATCTCTTTCCTTAGATAATCATCTACTCCCACGGTAAACGCTGATTCAGCTACCTCCTCACTACCCTGCCCAGTGTAGAGAATTATGGGTACATCGTGTTTTTCACGGACTTTCTTAGATAACTCGATGCCGTCCATCAATGGCATCTGGAAGTCCGTCACCAAGCAGTCATATGGATGCTCTTCCAGTTCACGGAACACCTCCTCTGGTGTTCCAACGCATTTTACGTTGAGTACTGGGTCTACTTGGTTTAGGAAGAACTTGATGAACTCGAACTGATTTGGATCATCGTCTACATGCAGTACCCTAATTGAATCTATGGTATTTCCGATGACCCTTGGGAGCACTATTATCGGTTTTTCGGTATTGGGAACATTATAAAGGAATTAAGGACTGGTCCTATGGTTTAGTGATATATAAAAGATGGTTAGTTGCCGGATGTGTTGAGGAATTCGGATACGTCTATGATTAGTCCACTCTCATCCTTGGTGTATACTGCAGGTAGCTTTCCATCCCATTGAATCAGCCACAAGTACTGGGCATATTCCTCGGTCATCTGCGATGTGATAATCTGTATACTCTTAGCAGTAGCGTTTGCGGAGAGAATCTGAGCGAGAGCATCACCCTCTGCGCGTCTAATCGTGGCGTTCTTCGCTGCCTCGGCTTGGATGATCTGCTGCTGTGCCTCGTATCTAATCTGCTCTAGCTCGTTCTTGGAGACCAATGCTTGCTGTTCCGCGGTTACTTTTGCATCGATAGCTGCCGCGAAGCTCGGGCTAAACTGGAAATCCGTTAAACTGACCGCGATAACTTGAATATTGAATATGGATAATCGTTCAGCGAGAATATCATCAAAAGTCTGTTTGACCTCTGCACGCTTGGTAACAAGCTCCTCCGCCCTGAAAATGGCTGTTGTTGCCTTGAGGCTCTCCTCTATGTTTGGCGTGATGACCCTATCTACATAGTCTTGACGAAGCTCTTTGTATACCTCATTCACGTAAATAGGATTGACCTTATAGTTGACGGCTACAGTTGTTGAGACTTCCTGAAGGTCTTTTGTTGCCGTGGATTCCGTGGATTCCGCTTTCTGTATCTGTACATTCATCAATACTACTGACTGGCTGAAAGGCACCTTGAAGTTAAGCCCCTCCATCAGGACAGTATCTTCTACCTTTCCCCATGTAAGAAGCACCCCCCGGTATCCAGATGGTATCCTTACAGTGGCTGTGGTAACTATGGTTACGCCCGCGATGGCGATGATTAATAATACGACCAGTGTTCCCGTTAATCTTTTCACGTTGTTCGGTACATCTGGGATATCGTATCTTCTTCCCCCAAAGTCGAAATTACTCATTTTTTCATTTTCACCTTTGTTATCTGTTTTGATGTTTGGTTCTTTTTATAGTTACTTCATAATCTGATCCGAATCTTACTCCTTCTCGATGATCACAGCGGTCCCTGTGGCGGATAGAAGGGTAATGTAGGAGGCTTTTCCCCCCATGTCTGATGTTTCTATGTCGAGCCCAACGATGGCGTTGGCTCCCATACGTTTTGCCTGTCGGATGGCCCGTGAGACTGCTTCTACTCTGGCTTTCTCTATTTCGGATGTGAATGCGGAGATCTCTCCTCCTCCAATGGACTGGATGGATCCGAGGATCACTCCTCCGATTCCACGGGTCCTAGGGGATAATCCGTTCACTAGCCCGACTACTTTGGTCATCTTGTACCCCGGTATAGTTGGGGTTGTTACTACTATCATGTCTGTCTCGTTTTGAGATTTCATTTGTGTATTGACGATATCCCGAGTTGAGATAAGGATTGTCCCAGATAAATGAGAAAAAAACCTAGAAAACGCTTTATTGTGAGATATTTTCTCATTAATGGTTTGATTGATATGGATGAAAAGGATGAGTCCATCTTAAAGGTCATAGGGCGAAGATCAGGGATGTCCAGCCGAAGACTGTCTGGAATGTTAAACATACCCCTCTCAACGATCCACAGAAGGATCAAGAGATTCGAGGACGAGGAAATCATCACAGGCTACAAGGCTCTGATCGATTACCAGAAGACCCCATGGCCCATCGGGGCTCTACTATTGGTGGACCTCATGGAGGTTATCCCCGGCAAGGGGCACATCCCAAAGAAGGAGATCATAAAGACCCTAAGCAACTTCAACGAAGTAGAAGAGATAATCGATGTTCAGGCAGCCGAGTTTGACCTGGTCCTCAGGGCAAGGTTCAGGACCCTGCGGCAATTATCCGACTTCATAGAGCATCTACGGGATATCGAGGGAATAGAGGAGACCAAATCCGCTGTGATCACTGATGAGAGAGTGCTTCTCCCATCTCCCTCAATCCGGGTTACTTGATCAGAGACCCTCAGATAGTGTCTCTATTGCTATACTGAGTGCCTTGGCGGTTAAGTCGAGGCTCATGGAGGGGCCTCTCTTTTCCATCACCTGCTCCGGTAGGCTTGGCACATGTATGAACCCAGCTGGGATCTCCAAGCCATTCTCTGATAGATAGTGCATGAGTTCATAGAATATGTGGTTGCAGCCAAAGGTGCCGGCGCTGTTGCTGATTACCGTGGGGATTCTGGCTTCTATGAGCGCTGCAAGCATTTTTCGCAGTGGAAGCGTTGAGAAGTATGCAACCGGTCCCGATTCTTGTATTGTCTTGTCAACGGGTTGTGTCCCACAGTTATATGGTATCCTGGCATCCGCGACGTTTATCGCGACTCGTTCAAGGTTGATGGTGCTGGACCCAGATTGCCCTGTACATATGATCGCATCTGGCTTCGTCTCCTCGATAGCCTTGATGAGACTTGGCCTAACCTCGTCATATCGCAGAGGAATTTCAGCTACCATGACCTTGTAGCTGTTGTAAGTTTTGTCCTTAAGTCTCTCGCATGCCTCGATGCTTGGGTTGATGTGGCTGCCCCCAAAGGGCTCGAAGCCTGTGAGCAGGATGGTTTTCATGGCTCATATTGGGGTCTATGATGGAAAAAGCCTTTCCAAGGGAGACCCAAGGTATGTTCATGAGTGTCTCCGTTGAGCCCTGGGGCTACGCAACTTCTGGTGAGCCTCTTCATTTGTTTACTCTATGTGATGAGATCGTTGTCAAGGTCTCTGATTACGGTGGGACCATTACTTCGATTCAGGCTCCTGATCGTATGGGTGTGATGGGTGAGGTTGTGCTTGGTTTTGATTCCGTTTATGGGTATCTTGGTTCTCAGTTCTATCATGGGGCTACTATTGGGCGGTATTGTAACAGGATCGGTGGCGGCAAGATTATCATCGATGGTAAAACTTACCGGCTTTCCTTGAATGATGGGGTTAATCATCTTCACGGGGGCTTCAAGGGATTCGATAAAAGAGTCTGGACACCAGAGATCATTGATGATGCACTCAGGCTCAGCTATCTGAGCGTTGACGGGGAGGAAGGGTATCCGGGCAATTTATTGGCGTCGGTTACTTTCCGGGTATTAGGCGATGGGCTTGAGGTGGATTATCAGGCTTCCACGGATAAGCCAACGGTGGTAAACCTGACGAACCACATGTACTTCAATCTTGGAGGCTTTGAGGATATCCTCGACAATATGCTCTGGATCGACGCTGATGGTTATTCACCGGTTGATGAGCACTTGATCCCAGTGGGTGAACATCAGAGCGTAGAGGATACTCCCTTCGATTTTAACATCTCTACAAGGATAGGTGATAGGATAAACACTGATAATGTTCAGTTGAGCCGCGGTAATGGCTACGATCATAACTATGTGTTGAATCAGGTCCGTAACCCACAGATAATGGTATCCGAGCCAACCACAGGCAGGGTGCTAGAGATTTCGACCACGATGCCCGGTGTTCAATTCTATACCGGCAACTTCCTCGATGGCAGCGATGTTGGGCGTGGTAGGGCATTTGGGTTCAGGTCCGGGTTGTGTTTGGAGACCCAGTATTTCCCTGATTCACCCAATAAACCTGATTACCCATCCACGTTGCTTCGTCCGGGGGAAAAATATATCGAGAAAACCGTCTATAGGTTCACGGTGATGAGTTAGATGAACAGGGAAGAAGCTATCCAGAGAGCCATGCAATATGTTGATGATGGTTTTCTCTGCGTCGAAGCAGTGCTAAAGACGTTGGCTGACCTTAAAGGCGTTGAATCAGAGTTTATTCCCGGTATTGCCTCGGGTATGGCTGCTGGTGTTGGTCGTACAAATCAGATCTGTGGAGCAGTAACTGGAGCCTTATTGGGGCTGGGTTTCTGGTTTGGGCGAAGCACACCAGTCGTATCAGAGAGGCGACCCTACTGGTACAGCAGGTTATTCATTGACCGATGGAAGAAAACTCATGACACCTCCAACTGCTATGAGCTCCTCGGGGTAGAATTTGATGATCCAGAGGGCTACAAGAAGTTTGAATTAGAAAACATGTGGGTAAATAAATGTCAACGGTACATCAGGGAAGCCGTAGGGTTAGCCTATGACATACTCGTAGAGGAAGGCGCCTACTCGGTTGGCGCATAATAACAGCGCTTGGGTGAGTGGACCTTTCCTTCTTTCTTGAGGGCGTTGATGGCTTTGGATACTTCCTTGCTGTCAATGCCCAGTGTCTTGGCTACGTCGCCGGGTCTAACTGGCTTTCCTGCTTCTTTCATGGCTTTCAATACTTTTTCCGCGTTATCGCTCATCTAATCACTTCCAAAGTCTCACTGTGATGAACCATTATATAGATTTCTAGAAAGGGTTGACAAAATAAACGAGTGAAGATTTAGAGAGATTACCTCAAGTTATAACCCGCGATTACAATAACATCCTATGTTAAATCGCATCGGTCTAGTCACCATAGTCACAAGCAACTTGGATGAGATGAAATCCTTCTACAAGGAGGTTCTCGGGTTTGAGTGCATAGAGGAGCTCCAAGGCTATGTCGAGTTCAAGAACAAGGGTGTGAGGTTTGCGTTGACCACTGATAAGGTGATGTACGACGCTACGCTGCATCCTAGTTATAGGGATAAGAAGCGTGGTCAGAGGCTTGAGTTAGCCTTCCCATTACCGGATATTGACTCTGTTGGTGTGGCGTATGATGAGATCATAGGTAATGGCGCTACTCCTGTTTCGCCTCCTGAGATGATGCCTTGGGGTAGGATGACGGCGTTCTTCGCTGATCCGGATGGGAATATTCACGAGTTGTATAGTCTTGGTGAGGGTGAAGTAGTCTAGTCTCTTTTTTTGTTGGGGTCTGTGGGTGGTGGTTTGGTGCTTTTTTTTGGTTTGGTATACTGTTTGGTGTTCCGTTATCAATAGTTTTATATGTGTTGTATTGTTTTATGGTTACTGTTAGGTGACTTTCTGGTGTCCACGATCAAGGTTGATGAGGAGCTCAAGGAGGAGCTTACTCGCATCCAGTCACGGTACCAGGGCGATAAATCACCCAGCTACAACGAGATAGTCAAGAACGCGGTCAAGATACAAGAACTAACACCCATCTTGCTGCAGTACCTCTATTCACGGATAGAGGACTGGAACCCATACGATGTGTTAAGCTGGTTCTACGACGAGAAAAAGACGCCCATGGATAAGGAGCTGGTTGAGGCATACGCTGCGTTGATCGAGGCCTGGAAGCACTAAGGGGGAGCAACAATGGAGAACCTGAGTCAATTATGGAAGGAAGAACCCCTCAGGGGGTTAAAACGATTGGAGCCAAGGGAGCTAATGTTTTTTAAACCAGATTTCGAGGTGCTGAACCTCGCACTCAAGACACTGTATCATATCATGGGAGGCAAAGTATAGAATCGATTCTTCGAGGCATAAAAAAAGGGAGTTATTGAACTGCCCAGATAGCGGTATAGTCAGTATCACCCGGCGCCGAGTGTGGACCCGGCGGCGTACCTGCGCCATCACCGTTTGTGGCGTGTACAGGAACACTTACAGTTGGGCCAACTACGGAGTAATGCCCTTCACCTATCTGGATGATGGGCGTGTTCTCGTTTGGTGCCTTCTTTAATGTTATTACTGGGCAGACAAATCCATCGGTCTTCTCGGGCTGAGCAAAGACCGGCAAAGCGAACAGCGATGCCAGAACCAAGCCCATGAAGACTATGCTTAATGTTTTCTTCAAGCGGATTTCTCCATCAACTCCCCTAAGATTAACTGTTATAAGGGGCATAACACAAGCATGGGAGGCGCTTAGTACAATCATCGAAGTCGTTACATCTCGATCTCGATGAATGAGGCTAGCACGTTATCCACGAGCTTGTCCACGAAGCTGGTCTTGTAGCAGAGCAGAGACCTCACAACCGTAGCCTCTGATGCTACACGGTAACAGTTCTCGGCTCCTATCTTTTCCCGTTCCAGAATATTGTTGTCGCAGAGGAGCCCGAGGTAGTGGGAGAGGGTTGAGTCTGCTATGTTTATCTCCCTTGATAGATCCTTGAAGCAGAGGAGTTCCTCGCTAAGGGTTAGGAGGATGATTTCTCGTAGCCGCTTCTGGCGCAGGGCTGATAATAGTTTTCGTTCCGCTTCTGTGAGTTCTTCCGCGAAGTATCTGCAGTATCTACGGTCATCCTCCTGTGAGAGTATTTCTTTTCGCTCAAGGTAGTCGAGATGATATTCGAGGGTGCTGAGGGGGATATCGAGCTTTCTCTGCAGCTCCCTCATATGGAGACCGGGGTTCTCTTTCACGAACTCGTAGATGGCTCTACGGTGTTCGTTTTCGAGAACCTTTTCCTTGGTCTTCATTGTTCTTCACGTAGTATACCTATTGTGATGAGTAGTAGCGCTACTAGGTTGAACGCGATGTGTAAATTATCAGTGAACTGGAGCTTGTACTCATTGAACATGAGCTCTGGCATGTAGAGGAGCGCGTGGATGAAGAACACAGCGAATCCCGTTGCTATGAATAATAATCTCTTGCTCTTGACTCTGTTATAGGCTAGTAATATGGTCCCAGTGAGAAACCCTGTGGCTAAAACCAGTGATACTCTCAGAACAACGTCCAGCATGAGCGCCATAAATGGTTTACAGGGATCACATCAGATATAGTATTCTGATCTGGGAGACATTATATGGCGCCCTTCGTTTCCGGTTTTGCCATGAGGCGCTCCATCATCGTGATACTCGTTGCATTAGTTATACTAGTAGCTGCCTTTGGTTTTCCCGGTGAGGAAAAGGATTACTCTGATCTCTCAGACTTTGAGGTTGCAACATTCGCCGGAGGATGTTTCTGGTGTATGGAATCCGCCTTTGAGGTCGTAGATGGTGTCGCCGAGTCCATTAGTGGATATAGTGGGGGAACAGAGGTTAATCCAACGTATGAAGAGGTTTCAAGGGGACAGACAGGGCACTTGGAGGCGGTTCAAGTGTATTATGATCCCGATGTTGTTTCTTATGCGGAGTTGCTGGATGTCTTTTGGAGAAATATTAATCCTACTGATGATGGTGGTCAGTTCGTTGACCGTGGGAGCCAGTACAAGACCGCCGTGTTTTATCATGATGAGAATCAGAGGGTAACTGCTGAGGCATCAAAACATGAGCTTGATATTAGTGGTAGGTTTGATGACCCCGTAGTAACACGGATAATCGAGTTCTCGGCTTTTTACGAGGCAGAAGAGTATCATCAGGATTATTACAAGAAACATGTTCTGAACTATGAATTGTATTCCAGTGGGTCTGGGAGAAAACAGTTCATAGAGGATTACTGGGACTAATAACAGGTCTCATGGTATTTACATTGTTACGAAGCCGTTGGAGCTGTAGCGTTCCATGAGTAATACTAGTATTGGGAATGCTATGAGGCTCCATTGGGCTACAGGTATCCAGAATAGTAGGTCTGGGTTGACGTCCCAGATGTATCCCCCGATGACTGGGCTGGCTATCCCTATGATGCCTGCTATGAGGCTCTTGAGCCCCATGTAGCTGCCCCTGACTTTTTGGGGGATGGCTTCTTGGCTGTAGGCGTCCATTCCAACATAGAGACAGCCCTCAAAGCTTCCCAGTACGCTTACCAGTACGAGCAATACGGGTAAGCTTGTTGGGGTTGAGACCAGCAAGAGCCTGCTGAGTAAACCGAAGAAGTGTCCAATGTAGGCTGTCTTCTTTCTACCATATTTTTCGACTAGGTTTGCGAGGGGTATGCTGAAGAAGATGTCTATGAATGGCTCTGCTACTCCGATCCAGCCGAAGATGATTAGGGTGGCTGTTTTGATATCAACCTGATAGATGCCCCTGAATGGGCTGATCATCATCATAACGAATAATGTGGATATCTCGCTCAAGAGAAGTAGCTTCAATGACAATGGACCCTCCAGAACCACCTTGACACCTTCCAGAATGTTATTTGATCTCTTCTCCCTCTCAATCTTCACAGGATCAAGGCGCCGATAAACTATGTAGAGAATAACAAGGTCCGCGAGGAAGAAGAGCAGGAACAGTGGACGTATATTCTCGGCTGAGTCCAATCCACCAAAGTAATTAATGGTCAACGCTATGAGCATCGGTGAAGCAACACCAGCCAAGGCTGTGATAGTGCGGTGAAATCCCAGCCCCGAGACCCTCGTGGTATCCTCCATGGAGTCAATGTCGATGATCATCTGGCTCGGAAACTGTATACTAAGCGCAGCGGTGTAGACCAGCATCATGATGAGGTACATCCACCAGTTTTTCGCGAAGTATAACCCGATGAACGCTGGTAGACTAATGGCGAAGCTGATGAAGTAGATTCTTCTGATATCTGTTGAGCGGTCGATGAATAATCCGCTGGGAACAGCCAAGAGTAAGCTCAGTAGGCTCTGAATCCCATTCACGTACCCAATCTGTAAGGCTGATGCTCCTAGTCGGCTGAGAAATATGCTATCATAGCCTCCCATTCCTCTTTCCAGTGGACGTCTGCCGCTGAACATGGTGATGCTATCTCTCGCGATCATGACCTTGTAATTTGTCTTTTGGGTGCGCCAGAACTTTTTCATATCAGAGATTATGCCCACTGGGTATCCCGCTAATGGATACCTACTCAGATTTGAATAGATCGAAATTGGCAGAGGGGGAATCAATCAGAGATGTTACCAGCTTACCAACGCAAAAAGAAGCACTAGAAGAACCTATTTCCGATTCTAATCAATACAAAAACGTGATCTATCACCGGGGAATTATGTAAAAAAGATTAGAGGTCCAAGGGCATCCATGGCACTATCCTGATGGATGGATCATGCAACCCATTGAGAACAGCTGCATTCAGCAGCAGCGGAGTCAGGGACTCTATGAACTTGGAGTTATTCAATGGACCCACCTTCAACGGTCGTAGATTAGGGATATCCCTGATGAGCTTGGAGACCACGCTCACAGCCAACTCATCATCCCCAGCCAAGAAAACATCCAGATTCAGTATCGCGTCAATGTTGTTGAGATATGCTGCTGGAACCGTCTGGAGTCCAGTAACCACTGGTATTGGCGCAACTAGCTCCTGCACTATCTCTGCCGCGGATTTCTCCTCCCCCGTTCCCAACGAGTTGAAGTAGAATAGTTTCTTCTGGCGCTTCATAGGCACGACAGTAGAGATAACGATCTGGTCCTCACGCATATATGGTCTCAAGGCCGTGACAGCTTCCACTGTAGCCTTGGCTGGGAAACAGACCACAACTATCTCAGCCCTTTTAATAGCCTCCTCGTTGGTTAAACCGGTGAATGATCCCTCAAGCTGCTCCTGATAGAATCCGACAGCCAAGCCGTTGAGGCGTTCAGCGGTCTCATCAGCCCTCTCCTTGCTCCTGCTGCCGATTAAGATATCGTGTTTGAGTGCCCAGCGTATCGCCAATCCTCGCCCCATGTCCCCTGTTCCACCGAGAATACATATCTTCATAGTATTGGAATTTGAATGGTGGAATAAATACCGGGTACATTTGTCTTCATTTATTCGACTAGGTGAGAGGTTACCCAGTTATGGTTTCAGTGATCTCGATGCCCCTCTTCTTATGAGCCTCAAAGACCTTTTCCACGAACTCATGATCTGAGCCGAGGCTCTCCATGGGGACCACACCCTTCCTCTGGATACCTCCATCAACAAAAATGCCTGCAACAATGGAAGCTGTGTAAGCCGTGGTCCTAGCCATAGCCGATACACCTGTCTCGTGGTCAACATACTCCAGCACATGGTATTTGAAGCCCTTACTCTCCCCATCCTTCACACCGTTGACCTCGATCATCATGGCCAACAGGTCACCGATCTCGGGTCTGGTCAGGCTCCTCTCAAATATCCTAGCCGAGACCAGCTTGGGCAACACTTCGTTTCCCTGAACCTTCACAGGGGTCTCGCTGAAGAAACCCAGTTCCCTGAGCATCTTGACCTTCTCTACGTGACCTGGGTACCGGAGGGTCTTCTCGTAGAGGTTCTTTGCTCCGGGGAATGACTTTACTAGTGTTCTGAGTCCATCAGTGTAGAACGCCTCTAACGTACCCACCCCAGGGAACTCTATGTTCTCCAATCCGCTAAGAGCGGGAACCTGTACTTTTTCACCATCTCGCACAATGGAAACATCCCTTATGTACTCATCAATGAGTCCATCAGCGCTCCAAGTAATAGTGTAACCAAGTGGTGGGACCTCTTTCTCCGGGATGCCACCCACCATGATCTTTGCTTCCTTAACAGTGTCCAGCTGTGAGGCACCGTATCCCACCAGCATATTGGATAACCCGGGGGCTACACCGCAATCGGGTATGATGGTTACACCAGCCTTCTTTGCTTCCTCATCCAGCAACATTGGGTCCTCTGGAGTAAACGAGACGTCTATCACGTTTTTCCCCGCCTCGATACACGCCTTCAGCGCAGCGTATCCGTAATCGCCGGGTAGGGCGCTCAAGACCATATCATAGTTTTTTAGGGTTTTCACCATTGAGGAGTGATCGGCTGTATCGATGACTACAGCCTTACCTTGAATGGCTTTGGCTGCATTCTTAGCCCTGTTTATGTCTATGTCGCTCATGGTTATCTCTGCGCCGGTCTTGGAGAAGTCCTTGGCGATGACAGAACCTATCTTGCCGGAGCCTAGAACAATAGCTTTCAATTTAACACCATTTCATATGAAGCGGATTCATTACAATAGTTTTACGCTCAGATGACTCTTGCCCAAATATTATAGTTGAATAAAGTCAATCTATCAGTTGGCTGGCATCAATACAGCCTTCTTGGTTATCACGAAGCTGGAAATACCATAGGTTTGACAGTATCTCTCGCATTCCTGGGCTGTCTCCATTTCCGAGTAACCAAATCCGCATTCATCGCAGACCCAGAAGACCATCCCAGACTTCTTCTCAACGTGAACCAATTACAGTTCCCCCACGTGCCCACACACCGGTGCACTATGGCTTGTAAAATGTTTACATTCAAGTATATTTACATTTTGCACATTGAAAATAACTAGTTAGAGCCAAGAAATTATTGACGATGGATTATCATATGATATAAGAAATAGTCTATTATTGCAGGAAATTATCAACGATTAATAACAACTCATCAACGCTGAAAGGTTTCTTAAAGAACATATCAGCTCCCGCCTCATTCACATATTTACGGTCAATGTCCCGATCAAGCACGCTCATAACGATAATAGGCGTATCCTCAAAATGCTTTTTATTCTTGAGGAGGCGGCAGACTTCCAGACCGCTTAGGCCAGGCATTACCACGTCTAGTAAGATTAAGTCTGGTTTGGTGTTTACCGCCTTGATTAACCCTTCTTCTCCATTGGTGGCTGTGAAGACCTCGAAACCATTACCGATTAGGATCGTCTTGATGAGGTTGAGTATGTCTTCTTCATCTTCAATCACCAAAACCTTATTCAATTTCCCTCAATCCCTCTTTCGAAGTTGTTTACCGACTAATTCAACAAGAACCTTGTAGCTGAAGGGTTTAAGAAGATAATCATCCGCCTTATCCCGCTGATCAAGCATTAATCCAACCTCTGTGCCAAGCGCCGAGAATAGAATTACCTTGATGTTGCGTGTGGATGGGTCTCGTTTTAGTTTTCGGCAGATATCTAGACCACTGGTTTTTGGTAG
>CAZVMT010000035.1:0-17890 GCA_964628765.1 uncultured Candidatus Bathyarchaeia archaeon
CATAGCACAGGCGCATTGAAAGTAACTTATTACCAAAGTCAAACACAAGATGACCGGGTTGCAGGAATAATTCTAATGTCTCCGTCTGATGATATCGGACTTCAAAAGAAATCACTTGGTAAAAAATTTGGAGAATCTCTTCAAATAGCAGAGGATCTGGTAAAGAAGGGCAGAGGAAAAGAGTTTGTTCCCGATTGGATTTATGATTTCCCCATCAGTGCTATCAGTTACCTAAATCAATTTGGTTCTCAAAGTAACGTTGGTTTGTTTCGATTTAGTGATTCTACGTTCAAATTCGAAGAATTGAACAGCATACTTTGCCCGATTCTTGCTTTTTTCGGAACAGAAAAAGAAGCTGTGCTGGGTAATGTTGATGAGGCACTAAGACAAATAAAGAAAAACGTCTCATTGAATGTTCCATGTAGAACGTCAAAGATTGACGGGGCGCAACATAACTATCGCGGTTACGAAAAGCAGGTCGCAACCCTGATAACAGCTTGGTTGTCCGAAAATTTTCCCAATCAATAGTATATAGGTTTGGGGAAATAATTCTTATTACATATCGGCTAATTTGAATTAGGAATTCTTGGTGGACGATAGATTTCTATTTTGCTAATTCCGGAGAAAATGTAAAAAGGAAACGGCTCAGAAATTACGGAGTTTACTCCGAATCTACAATATTCTTTAGCGAAGTTAGCACCTGTTTCTGCGAAGACGACAATTTTTGTTCCACTTGCTTTACATTGATTAATCAAATCTTCGAGAGTTTCAGTAGATAGTGTCATTCCCGTAATAAGCGCTAAGTCACAACTTTCTATTCGTTCTTTATTCCTTTCATAGCTCTCTACTTTCACATCACTAACAATAGACCCTATAAGATTTGAGTCACGATCTGTTGCATACACTTCAGCCCCTCTGCTTTTTAGTTCCCGCACGATGTTACCAACAACTCCTATATTCACAATGTTTTTTCCTTTAAGAGAGAATGTTGATCCAAGATGTACAGCAACTTCATCGATTATTATTTTCGCTCTTTTTTCGCTCTTTTTGGAGGAATCGCCATCCAAGATGAATCTCTTTACTGGTCTCTTTGGGAACAAAGAATAAACCGCGTCAAGCGTAGCTATTTCGATGCTAGAATAAGACGAGTGAATTCTCCTTGCATCTTGACCTATGAGATTTTTATCCAACACGGGTTTTTCTTCTGTATAACAACAGCCCTGACCAACTGTCTGTGCAATAATAACAGTGTATTCAAACAATCTTTCTTGGATATTAGGTTTAAATAGGAGATTCATACGCCAGAGTCCTCGCAGAAAGAAGTTTTCATCACTTAAATTTTTACTCCGATCAATTGCTTCAGTCTTTAGTACGTCAAATATCCGCATAGTCAAACATCCAAACAATTGTGAAGCACATTACGTGGAACTAAACGGGACCTCAAACCGATATCTTACGAAACTAGTGAAACTAAAACCAATGCTTTGGTATGTCTTAATAGCCGCGGTATTGTCTTCACCGACACCAAGGTTCACTTTTTCCATACCAATTCTCTGCAGTTCTGAAAGTAAACTTTCGGTTATTCTGCGTCCAAAGCCCTTTTCTCTAGAGGATAAGTCTACATAAATAGCGTTGATCCATGCTTGCTTTTTGTCATAAGTAGCGTGTCCAAAAGCACAGACTTTTTTTCCACAGATGATTACCTTGCTAATACTGTTTGGGTTTGACATTGCAACATCAACGAATTGCTTGGCTTGTTCATTTGTCCACCATTCTTGAGCAAACAATTCAGCCACTTGCTCTGCGTGTTGGCTTTTCAAATCTGATGCATCGTTAGATAAATCACGGCTTTTTGATGTTTCAAAAGTCATCTCCAACCGCTTGTTAACGTAATTCCACCCCAGTTCGTTACCAATATCCATTTTTTCAAGATTAAAATATAAAGGTGAATCAAATAATGATGCTATTTTCAGTATAGCTTGCAAACGATTAACGTTATTACTATACCATTCTTCAATCACATTCCCCTCTTTCAATCCGTATTGGTAGAAAATGTTAGAAAAGAACTCTCTATTTGTCTTTGCCTTTGTATAGTATATCCCTATGAAGTATCGGGGTCTAGTATTTTCCCAAATGTATGATCTAGTTAGACCCTTAAGCATTCTTGGTTTTCCATTTACAAAAGTGTATATTTCATCAACCGAGATCGGGCCAAACCGTTGGATTTCCATTTCTCTCACTGGAAATGATTTTATGAAATATTAATAAACTTTATCGTTATTTATTTGTTTGGCACTCAATAATTATTGAAAAATAAAAAAATCTAAAAAGGGGGGGTTCAAATAAACTATTTTGGGGAAATGGTTCAATGAATATTAAAATACAGTTAGTGTTCAACGAGGAGAACACACCATACCTTTTGGATATTTCGTCTTTATTATATGATTTCGAATTACTACATGATTTTTCATTGGTTATCTGCTCAGAAGAATATTCTGATTACCGCTTTTCCCGTTATTTTTGGTATAGAAACGGAAGACCCGTAAAGAAACAGCACAGGTTACGAGCTGCTAGAATTATTAAGGAGTCTCCTTTAACTATCGAGTTGATTTTTGCAGGCATCACTGTTTTTTCTGGTGCACTTTGGGTGATGGTTCAAGCAATAGAAAGAATACGCGATTGGAATCTTAACAAAGAGAAGCTTAGACGAGAAGTCGAGAAATTGAGAATAGAAAACCAACTGAGAAGAGTTGAACTGGACCAGAAAATCCAAGAGAAAAAAGCATCGTTTGAAATTTTCAATTCTTTAATGAGGCGACTTGAAAGTAATTCTATTAATCTTGTTGACATGAACATAGATGTGGACGAAAATAACCGAGACACTTTCACATATCGATAGGAGTAATACGATGTCCTCTAATTGTAATTCAAAATGAAGGGAGTCAAGCCCCCCAACAAAGTCTCTATTGCCTTGCTTGTTTTCTCGTCCTCTTGTAGACGTCACCTCCTATATGAAGGCGTAAAAAGCCTCAATCCACTGTGCTTTTCGTGGATTGGTGTGATGCTTTTCAGAATCCTGTCGAGTTTCTGCTGTTTTTGTTCTAATTCTTGAACTTCTTTCAGCTTCCGTCTCTTCGTTATGCTGGTCATCTCTTCAAGCACCATTGCCCTGTACCTCTTCGGTGAAGTTCCGCTCAACTCCACGAAACCCTTTTCCTCTAACCTGTCCAAGACGTCGTAGGCTTTGCTCTGCGGAACTGAAGCCTTCCTCGTTATTTTGATGACCTTGGCTTCGCCGATAGTCAGCAAACTGAAATACATTTTTGCTTCGTATTTGCACAAGCCAAAATCCCTGAGCGTTTCTACAACATCCCTCTCTTTTCCGTTTACTACGTGCATGCAATCACCTCACGAGTTAATTACGGAAGCCTGCCATCTGCTCTTAGCAAAGCGACCTCACAGAGGGAAGAGAAGAATGAGCCGGCTGACTAACATGGAAAGCCGCTAACGGAAAACCACAGGTTGTCGGTTTTTCAGTGTATACCCTTACTAATTTGAGAATTTAAGGTATAGAAGTACTTGAACCTCCATTTTGTTTTAACCACTCTATCAAAGAACTAACGAATATCTGTTTCAAAGATTTGTAATAATAGTCGATACTGAGCCATGATGGCGCAAAGTGTTGTGTATCAGGAAGATAAAAACTCTTTTTTTCACTTGTTTCATATTCAAGCCCTCTTAATTTTGCGCTGTGAACTCCAGCGCTTCTCATTCGATGATATGAGTCCTTTAGAATTTTCTCAAGATCTGATTTTTCTTTTTCTGTTAAAGACACGTATTTGTTAATAAATTCCAGCACACCTTTCCATTTTGCAGCTTGAAGTCGGTATCGCTTGTTGCAATTCGGGCAAACGGGATCATAAATAAAACCGCATTTTGGACAAATAGCCGATTTTTTAATCTCTACCTTGTCCGTGTTCGTCATGTTTTCCATTGCTGAAAATAGAGAAATCATACTCATAGTTGGGAAAGTAGATTTCAAATCTAGGCTCATTTGGAAACAACAAAGAGTTTCATTAAATGTTTGTTTTTTGTTATCCGGAAGTTGGAAGTATTTTTCAAAAAGCTCGACTGTGTCTATCGGCAATCTTATGTTATTATATCTACTCTCTTCGCCTGAGATTGATACCAAGTGTCCTTTGGGAAATTCTTTCATAAAATCAATTAATTTTGATTTTGAGGCAGGTTCAACGCATGGTTGTATGTTTGAGATTCCCCATTCCTTTTGGATATGTTGCGGAACGTAATCGCACACTGAAAAATGTATGTTGCAGATTAATCCCAGAAACATCCCTAAAGTGGATAACTCATAGAAATGTTTCCTCCTCGCTGAGTTGGGAGTGAATTCTTTCGAAAGTGTTGATATGCAGATATAATTATCTCCAAAATGTCGATGGTTTCTGTGAGCCGGACAGAACTTGTAAGACCCTATTTCATAATAGCAATCAAAGAAATAGTCACCGCTCTTAAAAAACTGCGTAATAGCATATTCATTTGCTGGTCCTTTAGTTATCTGATTTACAGTAGTGTTTATTGCCTTTTTTACGTTTCCAAAGGCTAAAGAGATTTCTTTCAAAGTCAAATCTTTTGGATGTTTAATCTTTTTGAGAGTGACGCGTACTGAAACAAACAAGCCTCGTGGGATTCTAAGCAATTCTCTTCTCCAAGGAGAATTTCTTGGCAAAGCATCTTTATCGTTCTTGAGCTGTCCAAGTTTTATTACAATTCTATGTCTATTATCATGTTCTGAAGCAGGAGTTAAGACCAAACTCATGTGCGTTCCACTATATTCGGACAAGTCCTTTGCTTTAGGTTGATTTGTTAGTAAAACACAAACTTCGTAACGAAATTCATGTATTCTTCGGGAAATGTCTTGAAAAACATAGTTGGAACTTGAAAGACAATTAAATCTGTCCAAGTTCCAGAACAGTAGGTTAAAGAAATCTGGAATATATTGTCTTGGAAACTCTACAACCAATTCTTGTTTTAGTTCATTTTCCTTACTACTCAAGGTGGGTCAGTAAGTACTTTTAAGTTGTCTCTATTAATCTTTAGATCTTAGTTGTTAGTTGGCTGACTACAATGAAGGGTATAATGGAAACGTAGTTTCATTTGACTCCCTTGGTTATAGTGCGGATAAGATTTTTCTTCTTTCACATCATAGTATTTAGTGGCTAAGATGACCGAAAACAGGTATGAATGCTCCAACTGCGGGACAGAACTTCAGGAAAAAAGGGAACCTTGTCCGAATTGTGGAAGCAATAAAAGGCATGTTTATGTGACTGTCACCGATGCGATTAGGTTACGTGATGGCATAAAAGGGAAAGTTAAAGACAAAGCAGGGAAAACTAAGAGAAAATTCATTTCACGCAGTAAATTGAGCAAAAAAGGAAAGGAAGCAAAAGAACAGCTTGACATAGATATAGAAGGAAACAGGAAATTCCATCACGTAGAGGAATTAGATGAAAATGGGAACTGGGTCGTCGTGCACCATGAAGATGAACCCTTGAAGAAAAACGACTTTTGATAAAAAACTATTCTTCAACAACTATTTTGCCTTTCTTAATCACAATGTCTTTGTTTTGTTCTATCCATAGGATTTGATCTCCAACCTTCAGTTTGAGACGCTTCATGATTTCTTTTGGGATCGTAACTTGACGGTTGGATGTGATTTTACTTGCTTGGATAATTTGTTTTGACATTCTGCGACGCCCTTGCGATATTTTTGAAGGAATCATGGTTATGAAGGGTTGGAAGGAAAGAAGGAAAAAAGGAAGAAATATAACTAAGAATCACCCACTGAAAGGGGGGGACGAAAGCAAAGGATGCCAGTTAAAGGCTACGATTCAGTGAATGTACCATCAGGCTTATACAAAAAAGTGAAAGCATTGGTTAACCGCAGAAGCGATTTGGGCTATAGAAGCGTGACTGAATTTGTTGCAGAGGCAATTAGAACTAAAATAGTGGAGATTGGTGAAACTGCACCATGACTTATTCTTCTTTAGCTAAAGCTAATTTTTTTCACTACTGCAAGTGCTTTTTCGTAAAAAGTAGTTAGACTGAGCAAGTTGACCTAAGAAAGAGGTAACTGGAAATGTTTTTTCCTCAAAATTGGATGAAGAGTTTCATTAGAAGGTTCAATTACTTAAATGTGCAATAGACTAAATATTGTGTGATGGCTATGGCTGAGCAGAAAAAAATTTTTCCCGAGAAATTGTCCCTTCCAGAGCTTGAGCAATGGTTGTGGGATGCTGCTTGTAGCATTAGAGGTCCTGTTGATGCTTCAAAATTCAAGGATTATATCCTTCCTTTGTTGTTTTTCAAGCGTTTGTCTGATGTTTTTGAGGATGAAACCGAGCGGTTGAGGTCAGAGTTTGGTGACGAGAAAGTTGTCAAAGAGCTTGTTGCTGAAGATAGAAACTTGGTTAGAGTTTATCTTCCTGAAGGATGCAGCTGGACGGATGTTAGGAGAACCACGAAGAATCTTGGGGAAGAATTGACCGGTGTTCTTAGGAAGATAGCCAAGGAGAATCCGAGGCTTCAGGGTGTTATTGATGTTGTGGATTTCAACGCAACAATCAGCGGTGAGAGGATACTTGATGATGGAAGGCTCAGCAGTCTTATTGAGATCTTGAGCAGGCACAGGTTGGGTTTGGAAGATGCTGAGCCAGACATTCTTGGCAGAGCTTACGAGTATTTGCTGAGAAAGTTCGCAGAAGGGTCTGGTCAGAGCGCTGGTGAATATTATACTCCTAAGGAAGTGGCTTGGTTGATGGCGAAGCTTGTTGATCCCGAGCAGGGTGAGGAGATATATGATCCTACGTGTGGTTCTGGCGGTCTTCTAATCAAGTGCCAACTTGTTCTGAAAGAAAAGGCTAAAGGAGTTGTTGAATTTCCTCTCAGGCTTTACGGGCAGGAAAATAATCCTGTTACTTATGCCCTGGCCAAGATGAACATGATTATCCATGACATGGACGGGGAAATTAAGGTAGGTGATACTTTCAAGAATCCCAAGTTTGTAGAGGGTGGAAAACTTAGAGTGTTCCCCAAGGTTACTGCGAATCCGATGTGGAACCAAAAAGAGTATCGCAAGGATTTTTACGAAAGTGACCCGTACAACAGATTCATTCTTGGCATACCGCCCAACAATACGGCAGATTGGGGGTGGATTCAGCACATGTTTTCATCTCTAAAAGAGAAAGGAAAGGTCGTAGTTGTTATTGACACAGGGACAGTCTCAAGGGGGAGCGGGAAACAGGGAAGCGACAAAGAGAAAGAGATCAGAAAGAAGTTCGTAGACAAGGACTATGTTGAGGCTGTTATTCTCTTGCCTGAAAACCTTTTCTACAACACAACAGCACCAGGCAACATCATTGTAATAAACAAAAACAAGAAACACAAAGACCAAATCCTATTGATTAATGCCTCAAAAGAATTTGAAAAGGGAAGACCAAAGAACTATCTCACGGACGAAGGGATTAACAAAATTGTTGCTGTTTACAAAAATTGGGAAGAGACTGACGAATTTAGCACGATCATAACTAAGGAAGAAGTCGTCAAGAATGATTATAATCTGAGCCCTTCCAGATATGTGACAATAGACAGCGAAGAGGAATTAATACCGATTGAAGAGTGTTTGGTCGAGCTTGGCCAAGTGGAAGAGGAAAGAAAGGAGACAGATGCTGAGCTTGACTCCATTTTAAAGAAAATGGGCTTTGGAGGCTATTTGAATGGAAACCACAGCTGAAATGGAGAATGGTTTCAAAGAAACTGAGCTAGGTTTAATCCCAAACGACTGGAAAATAGAAAAATTGGGTATTGTCGCTGACTTGACAAGTGGAGGCACACCTAGCAGAAAGGTTAAAGACTATTTTTCTGGCGCAATTCCTTGGGTAAAATCAGGAGAGTTAGAAGACAATATAATTTTTGATACCGAAGAAAAGATAACGGAAAAAGGATTGACAAATTCATCTGCCAAGATGTTTCCTAAAGATGCTTTACTAGTTGCGATGTACGGTGCAACAGTCGGAAAAACCGCAATTCTGGGAATTGAAGCATCAACCAATCAGGCAGTTTGTGCAATTTTTCCACAAACCAGTTTTTTAAAAACCGATTTTTTAAGACATTACCTTATTTTCGCACGTGATCGACTTCTTAATGCCCGTTTCGGGGGAGCACAACCGAACATTAGCCAAACAATTCTTAAAGATTTCTCTGTAATTATTCCTTCCTTATTAGAACAACAGAAAATTGCTTTTGTCCTTTCAAATATTAAAAGGGCAATAGAACACCAAAACAAGATTATCGAAACAACTGAAAATCTTAAGAAATCGCTAATGCAGAAGCTATTCACTGAAGGAATAGGGAATACTGAATTTAAGACTAGTGAGATTGGGGATATACCCGAAAGTTGGAAAATAACTAACTTAGAAGACGTTGGAACAATCGTTACTGGGAAAACTCCAAGTACGAAAAAAAAGGAATACTTTGGTGGAAAAATTCATTTTATAACACCAGGAGATCTTGGTAAATCTAAATATATCTATTCACCGGCAAGATTCTTAACAGAGCAAGGTTTGAAAGTTAGCAAAGCTTTGCCTAAAGACACCGTATTGGTTGTATGCATTGGTTCAAGTATTGGAAAAACAGGGATGGTATATGTTGACAAAAGTGTTACCAACCAGCAAATAAATGCTGTGATTTGCTTTGACTTTGTTGATCCCCATTATTTGTACCATTATCTTACTTTTAGAAGTTCATATATCATATCTTTAAGAGCGCCAACTCCTGTCCCAATTCTTAATAAGAGTAATTTTGGAAAGGCAAAAATCATATTACCTCCTGAGATATCTGAGCAAACGCAAATTTCAAAAATTTTAAATTCAGTTGATTTAAAAGTTGAGTTGGCACAAAAGAAAAAATCAATACTCCAACAGCTTTTCAGAACCATGCTCAATAAGCTGATGACGGGGGAGATTAGAGTTAATAATTTAGATATAGGTGTTTATGATGCCGATTGAGTTTGATGCTGTACGCGATCCCATCGTCAAGTATTTGGATAATATGGGTTGGAAGTATTTAGAGCCTTCAGAGTGTATGGAATTACGAGGAAAAACGTCAGAACCTTTCCTTTTGCCGATTCTTAGAAAGAAACTCAAAGAGTTGAATGAGGGTGTTATTGAAAGCGACACACAAGCTGAAGAAATTATCAAAGCCTTGAAGAACATCCGAACACACCTGAAAGGCAATCAAGAATTCTTAGAATATCTCAGAGGAGAAAAGACACTTTATGTCGAAAAAGAGAAGAGAGAACTAAACGTCAAACTGATAGATTTTGACAATCCCGAAAATAATGATTACCATGTAACCAAAGAGTTTGAATTCTCAGATTTGAAACCAGACCGAACCGATGCAACTCTTTTCATTAATGGAATACCCCTCATTATTGTTGAAGCCAAATCCCCAACAATAGAAAATCCAATGGAGAAAGCGCATGCCCAAGTAAGACGTTATCATGAAGAAATTCCTGAACTGATGAAAGCCGTTCAGTTTTTTGTCCTAAGCGAAGGCACGCAATTTGTTTTTGGACCAACATGGGATTTGAACAAGCGAAATCTACACAAATGGAAAATAAAAGAAGTGAATCTGGAAAAATTCACAAAGGACTTCTTCAAAAAAGAAAGAATCCTACGGATACTTGAAGACTATACTATATTTTTCACAAAAGACGAAGAGCTTTACAAGTTCATTCTAGACCAGCATCAAATGAGAGGCGTCGAAAAGATAACACACAGAGTCCTTGAGGGAAAGATAGATTCAGGTTTAATTTGGCACACTCAGGGCTCCGGAAAGACCTTCACAATGATTGTGGCAGCTCACAGGCTGAGGAAAAAGGAAGAGCTAGAGAATCCCACAATGATAATCATTGTTGACAGGAAAGAACTGGAGAAACAGATGCGTGACAACCTAATCTATTATGGTTTTCCCAATTTGGTTGTAGCACGAAGCAAAGATGCTTTAAGAGAACTGTTGAGAAGTGACTTCAGAGGATTAATTGTTACTACAATACAGAAATTTGAGGGAATGGAAAAGGACATCAACAAAAGGAAGAACATTATCACTCTGATTGATGAAGCCCACCGCTCCCAGGAAGGCAACCTTGCCACTTACATGCGCGCAGCTTTGCCAAACGCTCGCCACTTCGGATTCACCGGAACCCCAATAGACAAGAGCATAATAGGAAAAGGCACTTTCGCACTATTTGGCAGCCACGACCCGCAAGGATATCTGGACAAGTACTCAATCAAAGAATCAATTGAAGATGGAACAACTGTCCCTCTCTATTACGCCCTAGCCCCACAAGACCTAAGAGTCAACAAAGAATTGCTCGAAAAAGAATTCTTCGAGTTGCTTGAAAAAGAAGGAGTTGCCAGCATTGAAGCATTAGACAAGATACTTGACAAAGCAGTCAATCTTAAGACGTTCCTCAAAGCCGAAAAAAGAGTTGACGCTATAGCAAAGTACATCGCTGAACATTACACCAGTTTCGTCGAACCGCTAGGTTTGAAGGCGTTCATTGTCGCAGTTGACAGAGAAGGCTGTGCACTATACAAGCAAGCTATTGACAAGTATCTAGACCCTCAATACTCAAAGGTCGTCTACACCGAGGACGAACGTGACAAAGAGCTTCTTAGAAAATTCTACATCTCAGAGGAAGAAGAAACCAACATTAGAAAGAGCTTCAGTTCTCCTGAAAAAGTTCCAAAGATCCTTATTGTTACACAAAAGCTACTGACTGGATTTGATGCCCCAGTTCTTTACTGTATGTACCTAGATAAGCCACTAAAGGACCACACATTGCTTCAAGCCATAGCCCGAGTCAACAGACCATTGAGCGATTTGGAAGGAGAAAAGAAGACAGCCGGATTAATAGTTGATTTTGTAGGAATACTCGAGAACCTGAAGAGGGCTCTGAGCTTTGATTCTGCTTCAGTTGAAGGCGCCTTAACCGACCTGACAGTGCTCAAAGAGAAATTTGTCGAGCTAATGAAGAACGCCCAACCATACCTATCCATGGTTTCCAACGGAATCAATGACAAGACATTAACAGCCATCTCAGAGAAATTCATCGATTTGAGCGAACGGGAAAAATTCTTCAAACTCTTCAAGCAGATAGAAGACATATTTGAAATACTACAACCCGACGTCTTCCTCCGAGACTACATTGAATCATACAGTCGCTTAGCGCAGCTTTACAAAATAATCCAAAACATGTTTAGGCCAAAGGAAGTAGACGTTTACCGAGACCTCAAAAACAAAACCAAAGAACTTGTAAAAAAACATGTAGACCTTGATTCGCTGATAGAAAGCCTACCCCTCTACACGATCGATGACAAATCAATAGAAAAGATACAGCAAGATAAAATCCCCGAGAAAGCCAAAATTGTTAACCTCTACCGAAGCATAATCATACATGTCCAAGAATCAGCCAAAAGAGAACCCTACCTGTATAGCCTCGGAGACCGCGCTGAAGAAATCATAAAAAGATTCCAAGAAAAACAAGCACGAAGCATTGAAACATTAAACAGCCTACTAAAGATAGTTGAAGCAATAACTTCCTCAGACGCCGAAAGGAAAGCGCTTAAGCTCGAAAAGGACCATTTCACAATCTACTGGACTCTGAAAGAAAGCAAATTCTCAAACGACATAGTTGACCTCTCAAAGAAACTGCTCACCCTTTTGAATTCCTCAAAGAACTGGCCATTCAACAAGAAAGTTGAACGGGAAATCAGGCGACAACTGTACAAACTGCTCATCGGACATGTTCCCCGAGAAGGTCTTTCAAATTCAGTAAAACGGATACTCGAAATGCACAAAAGGATGATGGAAAAATGAGAATCGAAGTCAAAAAAGCCCAAAGAAAATCTATTGCTTACATTCTTGCACCAGAGGAACTAACAATAATCATTCCTGAGGATGGGGATGCAGAAACGAAAATAGGAAAGGTTTTATCTTCTGCAAATGGCAGCTTCGACAGCAAAGAGCTAACCTCATTGGACGAATTCCATCAGATGCTAGATGGCTGGGTAGAAAAACTAGAAGTAACCCCCCAAAGAGTACAAATAAAAAAGATGAAAACAAAATGGGCTTCTTGTTCCTTGGAAAAAAACCTCACTTTCAATTCTAACCTCACTAACATGCCCAAAGAATTCGTCAGCTATGTTATATGCCATGAGTTATTACACTTCAAAGTACCAAAGCATAACAAACTTTTCAAAAGCCTCTTGACCGCCTACATGCCCGACTGGAAAGAGAGAGTATCCAGAACAATCAACTGCATTCTATTCTCAAAACCTTATGATCAGGTTCGTACCAATAAGCGCATTTTCTGCTAACGGTAATGTTTTACAAAACTTTAATGGATCAAAAGAGATAACCAATTAGGAGATTTCGATGGGCGCTTCTATTGACCAATTCAAGGAATCAGCTCGTAAAAGAGGCTTCAAGAATCTGAAAGAAGCATGGCAACAGTACTCATCGAACATGTCGGCTCTTGAAAAACAACAATTAGTGCTAGAACTCTCAAAGGACCAACCTTGGTGGTGGAAGGAAATTATCGACGATTTTCTTTCAACTCACGATGTAACATTATGCATGCCTATACTAGAAAAAGTTGTTGAAAAAGGTGGTCTTTGGATTGGCCTAATGCACTTCAACCAACGCTGTTCAGACGATCCTGATTTCGCAACCAAATGCCTGTCGCATCTCAGCAAAATAACAGGTCAAAATGCACTGGATTTCAGCTGCATAATTCTCGCATACAGCTTGAGCAAAAATAAGGAACGATGGGATATTTTACGAAATAGATTTGCCAGCCCTTCATCTGATATGCGGTACTCCACATTGTTGGCTGGCCGAATCTTAATCAATATGGGACATGAGCCTGATTTAGAATATCTAAAAGCTCTTCATGAACTGGCAACAAGAGAGATAGATAGAAGAATCAACAAAGAGCTTAGCTGGGATACGGTTCTCACATATCATCTAATTCCTGATTCTGCAAGAAAAACCCTAAATCGCCTTTTGAGACTGAGAGACGTTTTTGTAGCTTCAGAGTTATTGACCGCACTCTCATGGAAAAACAAAGTGCCCTTCAGCTTGCGTTTTGAATTAGTGGAAATTTTGTCTTTAGTTGAAGACAAAAACATAGAAGGGAAAATCGCTAGGTGCATCGCCACGTTTGGTGACGCTGATGTGGATACATCATTGCAGGTAATTAGAAAGATTGCGTCTAGAAATCATTATTCTATCTACGGAGATCAAGCATGGACATGCCAACAGTTAGGAAAGTCCAAGCTCAAGGAATCTCTTGAAGTTGTGAAATCTTGGACTCGTGAGGAACTTGATTACGTTGAGAAATATGGGCTACACCGTTTCTTTATTCCCGATGTGCTCATGGAGTTGACAACCGGGGACCGGGACGCTTTGATTTCTTGCATTGAAGAACTTTCAGAGGAAGAATCAAATGACCGACTCGTTATGACGACTATCCGAGAATATATGAAGAATGTTCCTAAAAAGCGATGGAGACCGACGAACAAAGACGATGAAAAGAGACTGGACCAGTGCATATATGCTCTGGAGAAAATTGCGGTTCGTTCTGGAAAGCCCAAGGAGAAGTTCCCTCGTGTTAAAGAAAGAATCTTCAGGATTGGGCAACTTATAGAACTCATTCAAAATGCTGAACACATTCCTCAGCCAGCCCTCGTAAAGCAAGGTTTGAAAAAATTCCCTAATATTAACCGCTTCATTTCTGTCTCTTTAAAAGGGGGGAAACTCAAACCTCTTCCATTCTTATCATTACTTGGAACCGATAGATGCGACTATAAAGAATATGTTGATAGAGTGAAAGATGCTAAAAAAGAGAAAAACAAAAACAAGCAAACAGTGATGATCTATCAGGCAAGAGATGCCTTATACTATTATGGCTTATTATCTCATCTTGACAATTGTCTCACATCTATTAGAAAAACTGAATATGGCACAAAAGAGTTGCGTGCCAAGTTGTTGCATGAAAATGAAAATCAGTTTCAATCAGCTATTAGTGAAATTGAGGTTATCAGTAGACTCCGCCAGCAATTGCCTTTGACTATAGCTGAAGTAGCACCTACAAAAGAAGGTAAAGGAGCTAAACGACCAGACATAATGGTCAAAGTTCTTGGGTTACCTATGCATGTAGAAGTGATTACCCCTGAAATGGCTGCGGTCTTACGTTATCTTGGAGGAGGTGGGATACCGAACAGACTTGTAGGTAAAATTCTAGACGAGTTCGAAAAACATTTCAAAGACCTTGCAGATGACTTCCCCGCTCTGATTGTTGCCGATTTGTCACACTCTGAGATAGACTACCTATCTGCTGATACAGCAATGTCAGGGAGCCTTGCAGTTAGCATGTTATGGGATAACAAAAGTAGACAAGTAGTCGCTGAGTACCCAACACGCGCCAAAGATGCGATCTCTCTTAGAGCACCAGAAACAAGTAAACTATTGGGTTTAATCGTATACAAGCGAATAATCACAAAGGAAGGACATATAATCCTTCGAGGTAGATGTGTTATAAACCCTTTTTCTACAGAGAACAAAAACGTGCCAGTGTGTAAAGTCGTTGGGGATGTTTTGCTAGATATTGTAGATTAAAAAGGATACTAGCATTCTATTATTCCTTTTCATCAAGCATCTTTTCGAACTCGTAGGTTTCTTTATTCTTTTCAGCAGTCCTAGTTAATATCGTATCGCTGTTTTTCGGATTCTCCCATATCGCTTCTAGAATCGCGCGCACTTCCTTCTCGTCTCTGGCGAACCTGCATATCTTCTGTACAGTTATTCTTTTGTGACAACCCCTGTCCCGTAGCTTTTCGTTAAAGTCGCTCGCTTTCAATAATTGAATATTCATTCTGGACGCGTATGTTGCAAGGCTGATGACTGTTTCATCTTTCAGTCTTACCGACTCTTTCGGGTTAAAGGCTGAGCCCGCAAAAACGCCGATAACCCCCTGCTTGAATTGTCTTCCTTCGGGCGTGTCAACACCAAAATCCTTGCTCCATCTCAGGACCTCTAGAAAGTCGTCCACATCCCTCTTTCTGACCAGCCCCCATTTGCACTCAAGTATGTAGGTTATTGGCTGGGCAAACAGTCCAGGCGTGACTTCCCATACCCTGTCAACCTCAGCGTTTTGTTTTCTGCCCCCCACGCTTTTTATCAGGTGGAGTGTTATCCTCCTCGGGTCCATGTTATTTGTCCTATGTTTTTGTGTCCAGAACCTTGCGCCAGTGGTGAACTTGTCAATGAACCACTCAGGCACGGCTTCCCAGTTGTGCCCTATTCGATTATCCCTCCCCTTGATAATGCGGATGTAATTCTCTTTCATGTGGATAGCTGCTTGCAACTCTTCTTCAGACATCGACGAATGGTAGAAATAGCGGAATATGTTGAAGAGCTTGACCTCTTTAATGTCTGGATAAAGCTGCAATACCCTTGTCACTGCTTTTCCAATCTCGTTCGTCGTGCACTTCAACTCATGTCTCATGTAATGTAAGTTGACCAAGTCTTTGAGTTTCGTGGACTCTATGATCATGTCCCTTACAAGATGGATCCTCGCGATGAATGGGCTGGTTGAATATCTATTTTCCAGAATCTTGTCAGTTCTCCAAATTGCTTCCTCAATAGCCTGTTCCCTAGGCTTTTCTTGGTCAATCCATGTGAGGATGAAGCCTTCTTTGAAAGGGGTCTGTGTCTGGTTTGTCCTGTAACCCCTGACATAGACAAAACTCTCGTACCTTCTGACCGTGCCCATGACATCCCGAACAAAGACTCCATTCTTTTCCAATTCCTTTGCTATCTCTGTTGAGAAGAACGCCCTGTCGGAATTTTCTTTGAGGAAATCTATGATTAGCTGTGCCTTGCTTGTGCCCCTTGCACCCCGAACATCAAGATATTTCTTCTTGAACGGTACGAATTTCTGGCCTTGGACAAAAACGGACTCTCTGCCTTCAGGTTTCAGCATATAAAGATAGTAAGAGCGCGTATTCCTTTTCATCCCTCGCCTTCCCTTGAATGTTTCAGTGTTTTCAAAAAAGGGTTTCTCAGTGCGAAGGAGAACACCTCTCTTCCACCAGTAGTAAAGCCCGTCCCAGACCTTCTTCGCTTCCAAACCGGTAGATTTTGCTATTTCCTTAGCAGATAACGGCTTGTTATCCTTCAAAGCAGAAAGCAGGATGTCTGCACGTCGAATCCTACTGCCCATGACTTATTCCCCTGACATGTAACAGCAAATGAAAAAATAAAGTTTTCGAGTTCAAACGGACAACAGAAACCTTTTGGAGGCGCATAAGTGAAGCTCAATTTATAGCGCTTTAATGCCTAAAATGAGCCTAAAAAATGCCTATTTCTGGGAATTTGTATGGAGCCTCGGGCGGGCTTTGAACCCGCGACCTCTGCCTTACCAAGGCAATGCCCAACCAGGCTAGGCCACCGAGGCTTGAGGTTGTTTCGGCTAATTTGTTGAATAACTGTTAAATTAAGGTTTTCTAGTTCACCGCTGTTTTGCACGTATTCTTTCTGGATGGGTTCTTGTTTCTGTTAGTTTTAGGAATTCTTTGATGTGCAGTATCATCTTTGTTCAGTTCTTTTTGATCTGTTGTGGTAGATGTACCATTGAGTATTTGTGCTGCTTATCTAACTGTTTTTGGAAAAAATGTGATGAAAAAAGAAGAAACTCGGTATTAATTGTGGTTAGTGGATTGGTTTTTGGTTAGTCTTCGTTTGATGCTGATTGCGATGACTGTGACTATAACGGCTATGGCTAGCATTGATGACCCTGCTGGAAACTCCGGTATTACTCCCGCACTTGAGTCTGTAATTCTTGACGTAACTGCCCAAGTTGATAGATACGGTCCTGTTTGGTTAGTTATTTCGAAGGAGTCTTCAGCAAGGATTCCAGTTTCCTTGTCCCAGTAGAGATTAATGGACTGATAGAGACGATAGTGAAGTTCATTTGTTGTCCATGAAAACTCATACGTCATGTTTATGTGATTTGTCTCCCTTACACCGTCTGGATACGTTCTGGTTACTGTCTCGTTTATTGCCCACGTAGAATAATCGCCGGAAGCGTAAATGCTATCATTTACGCCCAGATTAGCTGAGATAACTGCAAGAGCTCCGTCCGCTTCCTCTCCCGTATCGACGTCAATGTAGCCATACCCAAGTTCCTCACTTCCATTTTTGTAATGGGTCAAATACTGAAAGGATAGGTTTGTGCCAGAAAAGCCTGTAACCGTCATCTTCACCCATTCTGTCCCATTCATTATTTCCCAATCTCCGTATTCAGAAGGAGGAAAAGGTGTATCTGGATCGGTGGAGTTCCAGTTGGCATACATTTCATAGGTAAACCAGTCACCCTCAGCAACACCAACTGTTCTCTCTTGGGCTGCTGCCCCAGTTACAACCATCGCAGACAACAAGAATGCCGAAATAAAAAGTGATAAAACAAGTTTCTGTTTCATGTTTAACCATATCGTATATCGTATGCTTTCATATATGTTTTACTACACATAACTACAAAGTTACGACCCACAAATATAACAAGCTTTAACAAAACAGTCCAGAGCCAAACCCTCAATTCCTCAATCCTACATGTGAACCACTAAAAGCCGCCGATTACAAAGAAATGTTTAATTCATGTTCTGGCTCTATGTGCATATGCAGCGGGGGTCGCCAAGCCAGGTCAAAGGCGCAGGGCTTAGGACCCTGTCCCGTAGGGGTTCGTGGGTTC
>CAZVMT010000036.1:0-17694 GCA_964628765.1 uncultured Candidatus Bathyarchaeia archaeon
TCTTCTACCTCGCAAGCCTCATCGGAGCATTGTTCGAGGGGAAGATAAACAGCGTCATCATCAGCGGCCTCTACGCGGGTGGATTCGCGAGCCTAATCATCGTATTCATGATACTACAGCCGGTAAGCGAGCCCACGAAGGTAGCTGGATACTTGTTCATGGGGGGCTTCGCGGTATACTTCCTTTACTCTATACTTGCTACGATAGCCGAGCTCCGCGACCAGTATTACATCAAGGTCATCACTGGGGCTTTAGCCATATTCATAATTGGACAGGTTTGCATCCAGCTCGTGAACCTGTACATGGTTGTACCCGGGGTACCCGAATCAGAACAGGTGACACTTATTAAATCGATGCTCAACTGGGGATTCAGCGCGGCCTCAGTGGTAACCCTTGTTGGTATATTCAGGGACAGCCGCAACCCATACCTTTCCCAGATCGGTGGGATCGCGTCAAACTACTTCTTTGTGGTATCACTGAGCCTCATCGGCACGCTCTACATCAACTTCATCAGCGGGAGCCTCACAGAGGTAAGCCCAGTAATAAAACAGCTCAGCCCATACGTGGAATGGACAGGCATAGTCATCATAGGCGCCTTCATTTTCCAGATTATGCGCCGGGGGATGACTGAATCCATGATGGTGCCAACGGAGATCGGGAACTGGGCGAAACACGTCCAAGATACGAGCTCGACAAAGGGAAAATCACTAAAAGACTTCACAGAGATAATAAATGAATTCATCCAGAAAGGCAACAAAGAGAACCTGATAGTCAAACTATTCAGGTTCCTCAACGAGAACAGGGCATCAGAGAAAGAGATGGCAGACAGCCTCGCTGAGTTCATAAAATATGAGGATCAAAAGTTCCCCCATTTCTCACGCCGCGGAACAAGCGACAAGATAGAGGAGATGAACAGGGAACGCAGGATGCAGGTACTGCAAAAGACTGTACAACGCATCAACGACCTAGGCCTAGGGGCGTATAAAATCAGTAGGCAACAAGAAGATGAAAATGGAGGACAATAAATGCAGGCAATGCACGTCGACAGGGTACGCGCCATAAGCAACGCGATACTTGAAGGCCTCGGGAAGGTCTACGTAGGAAAGAGAATGATACTGAGAAAGATGCTGGCAGCCAGCTTCGCCAATGGCCACGTCCTTTTTGAGGACTACCCGGGGCTCGGCAAGACTCTGCTGGCGAAGCTCTTCGCCCAGATCACTGGGTGCCAGATGAGCAGGGTTCAGTTCACACCTGACTTGATGCCGGCTGACATCCTTGGAACCAAGGTTTACAGGATGCAGGACCAGATCTTCACCCTAGAGAGGGGACCTATATTCACAAACATATTACTGGCGGATGAGATCAACAGGAGCCCACCCAAGACCCAAGCCGGACTATTAGAGGCTATGGAGGAGAGGCAGGTCACCATTGAGGGCGAGACCCATAAACTGGATAAGCCATTCTTCGTAATCGCCACCCAGAACCCTATAGAGATGGAGGGCACGTATCCCTTGCCGGAGGCTCAGATGGACCGTTTCTTGTTGAAGATGGGCATGGGCTATGTGGAGACCCTCAGCCAGGAATCCCTGATACTGAAACGCAGGATCTACTGGAAACAGGATGACCCCACACAGCTCATACAGCCAGTGACCAACAAACAGACCTTCAAAGCAGTACAGGACTTTATCGAGGAGAAGATCTACGTAGACGACAAGATAATCGACTACATCAGCGAGATAATACGCGAGACCAGAAAACACCCAGTCGTAGAGGTTGGCGCCAGCCCCAGGGGTGGACTAGCTCTGCTAAAGGTAGCTAGATCACACGCAGCCATCACGGGCAGGGCCTTCGTTACGCCTGATGATGTCAAGATGTTCGTACATGATGCCCTTGGGCACAGGTGTATCATGAAGATGGAGTACGTGCTGGAGGGAAGCTTCAGCGTAGAGGCGGTCCTCAACGAGATACTCGAACAGATAGAGGTACCCAAGGAATTCATAGGAAATAGATAAACTATGCTTACCCAGGACACGCTGGAGCTGATAGTAACAGCAGTCGTCTACATAGTGCTAGGCATGTTTCTGGGAAACCTCATACTAATCACCCTCGGACTCGCACCAATAATTTTCCTGAGCATCGCGGTAATCATTGGAAAACCCAACGTTACAGCCGTTGAGCGCGTAGGTAAGGACATCAAGGTAAACGTAGACGACAAGGTAAGCGACAGCCTACAGGCAACCATAGAGGGCGGCCCGGGAATAGTCACCATCAGCGACACCCTCCCCAAAAGCTTCGCGCTTGAGGAGGGAAACAACTTCAAGGCGGTCTGGAAGGGCCTCAGGCCAAAGACAATAGACCTGAGCTATACTGCCCTCTGCGCTAAGCGTGGCTATTTTGATGTTCGTCAGGTAAACTATGAGGTGAGGCACCCGTTGCAGGTGAGCGCTAACGTTCTTGGTGTTTTGGACGCGAAACGCGCCATAATAGTGCAGCCTCACCCGTTATTCGTGCGCAAGATCAAGAACCATAAGAGCATCAGCAGGATACCCATGCCCATGGATGCCCGGTTCAGGTTCGGCATCCCCACCACGGACTTCAAAGAGATACGTGACTACCAAACAGGGGACAATTACAGGGATATCAACTGGAAGGCATCGGCCAAACATCTAAGCAGGTTGAACCCCAAGTTCCTGATCAACGATTATGAGAAGGAGGGCAAGAAAGTCGTATGGATATTCCTGGACAGCGCCATGCATATGGCCTTGGGGACCACGGTGAATAATACGCTTGAGTACGCTATCAGGGCTGCGCTTGGGTTCACAAACTTCTACCTTGAGCGTGATTGCAGGGTAGGGTTCTGCGTATACAACCACGATGCAAGCCAGTGGGAGGGTCCATTCGAGAACCCCAACAAGATACCCCTGGACATAGAGCTCCCCGGGATAGAGCAGATGGAGCCAGAGGTCTATATCCCTGAGCAGGAGGACAAGACGCTTGTACCCAGTAGGCAGAAGGGCAGCACAAGGGTCATCTACCCTGACACTGGGAAGCGGCAGCAGTACAAGATAACGCGTGAGATGCTTCATGTAGACGTAAAATATAGCAACGAGAGCCTCAAAGAGGCGATCCACGGCTGCAGGAGATATATCGTCGGTACGCAGCCACTCTTCATACTCGTTAGCATGATCGAGGGCGCAAGGATAGAGGGCATCGTAGACGGAGTCAAGGAACTGCACAAATACATGGGCAGGGTAGGTGGGAGACCCAACATCATATTATTCAATGTTCAAGGCTACAACGTGGCAGCCCAGAGCGAAGAGGAAAAGATAGCAGCCGGTTTCCTGACATACCACACCAAGCCATACTATGAGTTCCTGAGGGGCATGGGTGTGACGGTTCTCAACTGGGACCCCATCGAGGAGAGCTTCGCCAGCGCACTGCAGAGACAGAGGGTGAGTGGATGAGAGAAGGATTCGTAAGAACCATGGAGGCCCTCGTTGCGATAGCTGCAACCTATATGGCGGCTGTAACCATGGTGCAGACGACTCTCTATAACAGGATTCTAACCAAGATATCCAACAGCGTCTTTGGGCCAGTACTTGAACCATATATGCCCTACTTCAATATCGCGGTCATCGTTCTGGTCTTGTTTGTGAGTTTCACCTTCTGGAGAAGGGGTGATGAGGTGTGGTTTGGTAGATTGTTCAGCTTGAACATGTTGATGTTCTTCCCAAGTGTCTTGGATTTCAGCACATTCAACTGGATTGGACTCATATTCGACCTCACGCCAGTGCCGGGTGTGACCCACATATGGGTCTTCGCTGTGGGGCTCCTGCTGCAGATAACTTACTTGATGCTGAGGTACACTGTCCGTTTCAGGTACGTACGAGAGGAGCTAAAGGGAAGAGGATCAGATGAACAGGACATCAACGACATCACACGAGGACAGGTAGGCTATCTTGTGCTATTAACCACCATCACAGCTGGGTTAACAGCGGGAATTTACTTAGCCATACCCTATTTCACGAGGCTTGCGATAAACACATTAGCAGGGTTGCCGGCACCCCACATGCTGGTAGGATTCCTGGTTGTGGTCTTGATAGCGGCAGCCACTGTAATGTATCTGAGGAGCAGCTCAGAGGACTAGAGGATATCCCCAGGCTCGTAACCTGCTTCAAGAGAATACTTGGAAAGTAATGGCTGGGCTTTTTTCTGGACGGCTTCAATCTGGGCTCCAGCGTTACCAAGGTAGAGGCTCTTATCCGTCAATAACTCCATGAGCTTCTCACGGGTGATACCAGCCTCCTTGAACTCGGGTTCCACGCTGAGCCTATCCATGAGCTTGTTCTCGTCGCTGCCCTCTTCCCGCATCTTCAACGCCTCAGCGATGGAGTGTTTCTTTATCAGGCTATGAGCGTGTTCTCGCCCGATGCCGCTCTGTACAGCCAATCCAAGGACCTCGGTGGTAGCTAGGAACGGGAAGTATCTATCAACCTCCTTGCTGATTACAGCGGGATACGCCCCCATCTGATTCAACACCGTCAAGGTGGTCTCCAATAACCCATCCGAGGTATAGAAGGCATCAGGGATCAAGACACGCCTAATAGCTGAGCAGCTGACATCGCCCTCCTCCCATTGATCACCGGAGAGCCGGGACCCTCCATCTGCGTACATCTTGAGTAACTCGCTGAAGGCGCAGATGCGCTCAGTGCTCCTTGTATTCATCTTGTGGGGCATGACGCTGCTGCCGACCTGTCCCTTTCTGAAGCCCTCTGTGACGAGTTCATACCCCGCCATCAATCGTATGGTCTTGGCGAAGCTCTCACAAGCAGATGATAAGACTGAGAGATGAGATAGAAGCTTGTAGTCGAGGCTCCTCGGGTAGATCTGTCCTGTGGAGTTCAATACGTGTTTGAAGCCATGTTCAGCGGCGATGCGCTTCTCAAGCTCTATGGCTTTATCTGTAGAGCCAAGCAGGTTCACCATGTCAAACTGGGTTCCCACTGCGCCCTTGACGCCACGCATGGGGTACTCACCAATGAATACCTCGAAATCCACTAAATGCACAAGCAGTTCCTCTGCCCACATGCTGAAGCGTCGCCCAAGCAAAGTCGGCTGGGCGGCTTGATGATGAGTCCTCGCTGTCAGCTCTACGCTGCGATATTCTTCAGCTTTATCAAGGAGATGCCTCAAGACGCTCAGATACTTGCCAAAGACCAGTCTCATGGCTTGCTTGATCTGAATCTGCTCAACATTGTCTGTCAAGTCTCGGCTGGTCAAGCCCAGATGAACATACTCATAGCCACCCGCTGCCTGACAGAAGGCTTCAATCTTTGCCTTGACATCATGCTTTGTCCTGCGCTCGATCTCCTCAATCAAATCTAGATCGATCTTATCCACGGCTGCCTCATAGGCTTCAACGGCTTCAACTGGTATTTCCAGTCCGAGGTCTCGTTGGGCTTTCAATACGCTGAGCCAGAATAGGCGTTCGAGTTTTATCTTTCCCTCTTCACTGAAGATGTGGTTCATTTTTGTAGTTGCGTATCGTTGACTGAGGACATTGGGGTTCAATGGGTTCACCTTCAAACAAGAATACGATTTGGAAATATAACAAGAATGGTATAAAACCAGATAGAAACGGATTGCATCTATTTCATCTTTTTAATAAACTGGAAAGACACCAAGCCCGGTAATACATCTTCAGAGGAAACCGCGTAGCCAAGCTCCTCAAAGAACCCCTTAGTGTACACAACGAGCAGTTCAGTGAACTCCTTATCCATCCCAAAGGAGGTCAGTCTGACACCAACAGCTACATCCTCGATGGTAATCTCTGATTCATCGAGGTTCCACGAGACAAGAAGGTCCTTCTCGAAAAAGGCGAAGAAGTCCCCGTTTAATCTATTGGATAGATAAGCTGCATACCAGCGACCAGATGAGTTCCAGAGCTTTAGTAGGCTCTCTGAGTCTTCTTCATATAATTGTTTGATAAGGTCCTTGACGCCTGTTCTTTGGAAATTTATCAAACCAGCGCCTCGATGTACCTGAGCCATGTGGAGTATATCCACTGCGTCTTTGACGCTGGAGCCCAGAGTATCTGCCCTCAATACCTGTTCTAGGGCTTCCTCAGTGATACTGGATACGCTGACACCGAGACGCCCAGCCATTAAACGAAGTTGATTTGCCAGTGGCTTTGAGATGGGGATGAGTTTTGTGTCGGTAAGCAGCTCCTCGACCATCTTATTTCCTCATCTCCAGCTTGATGATGCCTCGGTTGATCTCCTTCTCGTTAAGCTTGTACCCGAATACCGTGAGGAGTTCCTCTATGAACACGCTGAAGAGCTCAATGTATCCAGGGGTGAGCTTTTCCCCTATGAAGCTGAATGTTAGGTCACGGTTACTGTTCTCTAGGTTGTACTCACTGGTTCCAAGCGTGAAGAGCTCAAGTGCTTCACGGAAAGCGGCGATGGGTTCATCATGTTTTGCCTGATAATATTTACCGTACCAGTGACCCATCTCGCGCCATATCTCAGTCAGTTTCTCTTTATCGGAGTCATATGCCTCGTCAACGATTCGGTATAGGAGTTGCTCGATGGTGAAGGTGAACCCTGTTTCCTGTGCTCTTTCAAGCATCCACCGCTCATCCACTACTTGCTTCAGGCTCATGCCAAGCTCTTCGACCCTGAGGGCTTGCTCCAAGATATCATTTACAGTCTGATAGACCGTCATATCTTTGCGTTTAGCTAGGTCAACGATGCGGTTGGCGATGTCTTCTTGTGCTGCAAGCATTTTACGCCTGCTGACGCTGCTCGACACTTAGACTCGCCCTCCCATAGTTTCTTTCCTCTTGATCACTTTGTACAGTTAGATTATTGATATAGGTTGTGGATTTCTTAATACTACACTTTAGAACAGTTGTTCAAGTATATAGGAAGTATAGCCAAGTTTAATAGGTTATTTTTTAAAGTGTTTAGTATGATTAAACGTCTTAAGCTCACCACTATCGCCGATAACCTCGTGTTACGGGCGGGTTTATGGGGACAGTGGGGGTTATCATATCTTTTAGAGTTGGTGGACTCCGATGGAGCAGACAGAAAGGTGTTGTTCGATACCTCGAATGACTTGAAACCATTTCTATACAATGTTGAGAAGCTGAAGTTAGATCTGAGTGACTTAGACGCCATCGTGCTTAGTCACGGTCACAGTGACCATACAGTCGCGACAGCGGAGGCTGTTGAGATGGCTAATGGATGCCCTGTCTATACTCATCCTCACTGTTTCTTACCAAGATACTATGAGTCCAAGACGGGAAAGAGGACAGAGGGAGGAGTACCAGAGGGAGAGACTATAGCTGATATAGAATCGGTTGGGGGGACCGTGGTTCTATCAAGTAAACCGGTTGAGGTTGTTCCCGGTCTCTGGACAACGGGAGAGGTGCCTAGACTCAATGACTTTGAGAAGGTGTCCAGGCCCCTTGATGGGGGTAGGAGAATTATTGTTGTTGATGGGGTGGAGCAGGATGATTTGATTCTCTGTGATCAGTCTCTATGGATGGAGGTAGAGGGCGAGGGCTGCTGGGTAATCACTGGTTGTGCACATAGCGGTCCGGTGAACACGGTGGAGCATGTTTGTAACCTGGGGGGATTCAGTGAGATATCTGCGTATATCGGTGGAACCCACCTTGTGGCTAGAAAGGACGATTATATTATGAAGACAGCTCGGGAGTTGGAGAAGTACAAAATAGGCTTATTCAGTCCATGTCACTGTACAGGTTTCAACGCCATGTCGTTGCTCCACAGGGAGTTCACGGATAGGTTCGCCGTAAACTACTGTGGTAGGGTCTTCAAGTCGTGGGAGAAACCGTCTCCCATGGTACTATAGCTACCATGGGTTTTCCTTCATCTTCATAACCCAAGCCACGAAGTTCATGAAGTAATGAATCGGCACAGTAACTACTAGGATCATGAACATCTCCTGCAGACTGGCTCTGGTATAGGGCTGACTGATGATAATAGCCATAATAATAAAATCCAGTTGATCCAATAGCGGAAACCCCCCACCGGGAGCGATATCCCAGCGCCGCTTAAGAAAACTGCTAAAGAGATCACCAAGGATCGCCCCAACTCCCTGAGCCAACCCAGCATAGAGATTCCCCTGTAAGGTTCCTATCAATAGACCAGCGGCTATCCCAACCACACAGCCCCTGAAGGTTTTATGGCTGCCAAGGAATGGTTTGCCGTCGAGCCATTTCTCCCCCCCATCCAGAGGCGGTCCTCCACCCAGAGCGACTGGGGCTGCGTTTGCGAAGTACGCGGGCAAATACAGCCAGATGGTTGATAATATAGAGGTTAGATTCAACGTTGTTCCTCCGTAATGCCTGATTCGTTTATAGTGAGTATTATTGGGGCTTTGGATTCTTCTGGTTTTTCAAGAATCGCCTGCCTGTTGCCTTGTTGAGGCGCCTTCTCCAGCCGGAGTATGGTCTCGCTCCAGTATCTCAGTAGGCGCTGTGCGACTGGCTCCACCTGCTGAGTATCAAGTACGCTCCGAACCTGCCCTGTCAGCAACATAGTTGACCCTGTTGTCTTCGCTGTCTCCGTTAAGTAACCTAACTGACGGTTAAGCTCTTTGTTTGCCCTGAAGGTCTTCTCGGTGTCCTCTGTCTCACCCCTGTATAGCCCAGTGATACTGTCAACTACCAGCAAGTCACCTGAGGATAGCTCTGGTAATTGTTCAAAGGCGTCGCTCTGCATCGAGAAGCTCTCAGGAGTAAAGAGATGTATTCTAGGAAGGAGATTTCTACCCTGGGACTGGGCTATTTGCTCAAATCTAGCCATATTCAATTTGTTGTCGATATCGAGATAGACAGCGTTCGCATTTGGCTGCAGGCTTAGATGATGAAAGACAGAGGTCAAAGCCAACGTGGTTTTTCCAGTGGTTGCCTCCCCATAGATGAGGTTTATGGCTTGTGTGTGGAATCCTCCCCCCAGCAGATTATCTAAGGATGGTATGCCGGTTGGGATTCGTGTTTTCAGTAGGCTCATAGCTTTTTCATTCTGGTTTGCTCATAGACTTGTTCCTTTTGTTGTTCAAGGATGTTTTTCACGTTTTGCATGGTCACAGCAGTGGTTGCCCCCAACCCAGTAACACATGCTGCCCCAGCAGCCTGCCCAAACAATAGAAGCTCAACGATGGTCTCTGGTTCTGTGATTTCGTCAATGGTTATCTTGTTTCTCTGGATATACCCCAGGATGCCTGCGGAGAGGGCGTCTCCCGCCCCAGTTGGGTCCCTCTGCTCTACATTATAGGCAGGCATCTCAAAGCGGTGAGTATCCGTTCCAGCGATAACCCCATGTTGAGCATCAGATATTATCACTAGTTTTACACCCGCCCTATTCAATTCAGTGATAGCGTCATGGGGGTCACTTTTCCCCGTCAGGTGCTTGGCTTCGAGTTGGTTTGCGTGAAGAATACGGATGAAAGCCAACGCTGGGAACAGGTAACCCCATCCATTTGAAGGCACTATTACATCTATGAAGTTCAGCACCCCTTTTTTCTCTGTCTCACCAAGAATCTCTGGTAGGTTTTTCTCAATATCCGGTAACCCTCCAAGGGTTCCCTGATAAAAGATGCTTGGATTTACCTTGCCGAGAGAAGCCAGAAGATGATGAGATGTGAGCATTGAGTTAGCGGTAAACTCCGCGATGTAACGCCTGTCCTCGCCCTTGACGAGGAGCGCCACGTTTTTTGCTGTAGTACTATCTTCGTGTATCTCGGGGAGAGGGGTTACCCCACGGTTTTTTAGCTGCTCAACTAGGAAATTCCCCATCTCGTCTCGTCCAATCGATCCAACAGCGTGAACATTCTGGGCTTCGAGTTGAGCCAGGTTTATGGCTACGTTGGCGCTGTGCCCACCGGGGCTCAAGGTTATACCACTTGGGGCATAGGTGAGGCTTCCGGGGGGACCGATATAAGGTAGGTCGGGTACAAGTATGTCTGCTACGAAGCTTCCGCTACAGAGGATGCTCATGGATAACTTGGTCTACTCTTAGTTTATGTTTATTCCCATAGAAAACAGGGTGTCTTGGGTTTGGAAAAAGGGGTTAGGTGTTTATTTTGGCTCCGCACTTAGTGCAGTACTCTGAGTCGTTTGGGTTCTTGTTACCGCATTTTGGGCAGTATAATGGTGTCCTCTTCTTTGGTCTGGATTCTTTTGCTTTATCGATCTCGAATCTGACTTCCTCTGATACTTGTTTTAACCCTTTTTTTGCGGTTTCTACTGCTTCTTCTAGGAGTTTTGTCGTGTTTTGGAGGGCTAGTTCAACGTCTTTCTCCCATTCAGGTCTTCGGTCCACTGGGGTTCTTACGTTGTCGTTTTCTCCTTTCTCTGTTCGGAGGCCGCAGTTTGGGCAGAAGTTTGCGTTTTCTGCGAGTTCTGTTTCACATGATCTGCATGTTGGCATACGTTGTTATTACGCTAGCGATATTATGAATGTTTTGGTTAAAACCAGATTCATGAATAAATTTAGGATTAAAAAAGTAAACCGTGATTTACTTACTATTTACACCAAGTACCCCAAGTCACGTAGATATCTTCTTACCGCAGATTTCACAAAGTCTGGTATACTCGTATAGCCATGATTCCCACTCTCGATCACTTCTTCTATTTTTTTGGCCAGACTTTCGGGTAAGTTGACTGTGTGGTACTTGTACTTCCTATCGGACATCATAATGATTTTCTGTTATTTTAGTTTAAAAACCTTTATTTTTTTAGGCAAATATAGTTATTTTTATTGCAAGTTGGGGATAAAAATAAGGCTAATTCTCATTAAAACATTCATGTATTTTCCTAAAACTGAAGAGAAGCGAACGATAACCCTCAAAGATGACGTCGGGGACGTTTTTTGCGGGAACCTCAGAGGTTTTAATTAGCTGGGCAAGTTCATGGATAAATCTCTCAATTTCCTCTTTTACCCAGTTAACTGCCTTTAACTCGATCTCCATCTGACGCGCTATCTCCGCTGCTGTATCCTCGGGTTCACATCCCCAGAATTCCTCAGTCCCAGACTCGTCTACTATGAAGAGCCTTGTTCCCCTAACGATTACCTTAGGAAAATCGGGTAAGTCTAAAACTGTCTGGTTGTCCTGATCAGGGACCAGTTTTATGGTTTGCTTTATTTTATTTGCCAAGAGTTGGTAAGATTGTGAGTCATCTTCAGTAAGTATTACTTCAAATTGACTATACTGATCATGGGCAGTAGCAGAGAGTCTTGAATCCCCCAAATAATGAATTACAGGCAGAGATAATATTTGTACGATTCTATGTCTCAGTTCTAATTTACTTAGCAGGCTTGTATCATTAGGGCTGATTATGCAGTCAAATGAGTTTGTTTCAATGAGTTGAACAAGAGATTTTAGGTTCGTAGAGTACTCGACTTCAAGGTCAGCGTTCTGTTCAGACAATTGATACTTTATTTTCTTGGCACGCCTTTCATCATCATCAATAGCTAAAACTCGAATGGTCTCTCCCATGTTACTCACACCCTTAGGAGCAAATAAGACTCTGTTTAAGAGGTATTTATACAATTTTAATGAAGAAAAATCGAAGTTTCAGAAAAAAAATGTGGTTTATGGTCCGTAATCTTTCCCCGCATAGGGGTCAGCTACGTGGCCATGTGTGGGTAGGTCTCGGAATAGCATGTCCCAGATGTCTTGTTCGGAGATGGTTTCCCGTTTGAGCACCAGTTCTAGGAAGTTTGTCATGAACGGGTGATGCATCAACTCGTCTTCATAGATCTTTGTGAGTATCTTCTTGATGCGCTCGTCTTTTACCTCTTTCATGAGACCTGTGACTGCTTCCAGCATCTCCTTTTCCTTTGCTATGTGCTGTTTGAGTTTCTCCTCTAGGATCTCATACTCTTCCTTTGTGATGGCGAGGCTCTTGCCCCCTGCGATCATGGCCGCTGCCTTGTAAAGCCCAGCGTGTTTCTTGCTATCTATCATCACCGAGGCTATTAATTCTCGGACTATCTCGTTACCATATCCCCGGTACTCTCTATCGAGTTCGATGGCGTATTTCTCTTCGAGATCGGATAACATGTTGAGTCTTTCAGCTATTGACATTAGAATCAATCAAAGCAAGGGAAGCACAGATAATAAACCTATAAACGATTAGTCTTCCAATTCTTCTTCCTCGATTTTCTGCCTTGTACTGCTGAAGAGGTTCAGGCGGTTGACCACAAAGGGCATGGATAAGCCTTGTATTACGTTGGTGCTCAATACTATCCCATATGTAAGAGCGAGAAGTAGTTGCTCATTTGGCAGATTGATACCAGTGATGCCCAGCACCAACACTACTGATACTGCTCCCCTGAGTCCACTCCAAGTCATACCTAATTTCCAGTTAGATGGGATTCTCTTGAATCTATAATTCTCCAAGATTCTTGCCAGTATCTCAATCATGCCGTACCTGAATATGACACTCACTATGCTCAGTGCTAATATCTGTAGTAGGAACTGTGAGAGAAGGTCCAGTTCTAGGCTTACCCCGATGAAGATAAAGGCGAAGCTACTGGCGATGAAGCCAACGAACTCCCACATGATCTCAAGCATTTCCTCACCTTTCTCATCGACGCCTCCATAGTTTCTGCATCTATAGTTTAGTATGAGCCCTGCGAGGACGACCGCGATCACTCCGCTTGCTTGGAATTGTTCAGCTAGCCTGAAAACACCGAAGGCGATTATGAAGGTCAGGAGCGTCTTAACATACAGGTCGTCTGTCCAGCAGAAGATAAGGTGCACAATGTATCCAGCGACGTAGCCAAGTATGATTCCCCCGAATACCTTGATGACAGTGGTTGTCAGGATATCGAGAGCAGTGATTGATCCAGCTTCTATGATGTTCACAAGTATGCTGTATACTACGATGGCTACACCGTCGTTGAAGAGACTCTCACCTGCTACTATTAGCTGGAATCTACGGATGACACCAAGTCGTTTGAAGGTGGCGATGACGCTCACAGGGTCAGTGGGAGCTATTATTATCCCAAGCATAAATGCCTCCAGCCAGCTCATCTGGAAAACATAATGGGTGTAGACACCGATCGCGATGACCATAAGCACAGTACCCGCAACGGCATACGACAAGATTGTATCACTGTCATCGATGAGCCCATCAATATCAGTAGTCAATGTCTCGGTGAATAGGATAGGTGGTAGGAGTATGCTAAGAAATATCTCTGGGCTGAGTTGAGGGAGGGGAATCCTTGGAACAGCAGCCGCCAATAACCCAGCGATAATAAACGCGATAGTTGATGGAAACTTGATCTGGCGAGCAACTAGGGTGATAATAACGACAAGGATAAGGATGTTGTAAATGGCGTCAAATTGACCTAAACCGCCCTCCATATCCCCTCTACTATTTTAAAGGCAGCAGAAATTTAAGCAATACCCCACGATAATCGATGTTTCAAATCTACTTCAAAGAAGAGGAATAAATAAATCATGAAATTGGTCTATACGCCCTATTTTTTAGAGAATATCTTGTTGTGGTTTGAATAAGGCATTAAAGTTTATCATGCATAGAATACTGTGAATTTATTGCCTAAAGCGCCGTTCTATGCGTTCAATAGGGAAATACTCGGGTAATTATTGCCTTTTAGGCAGTAAACATGTTTTCTAGGGGATTATTTCCCGGGTGATGGTTCTCGTGGTTATCTGGGTGAATTCTATCTGGTTTTTGATATAATCTACCACTTTTTTAGCGTTAAAAGCCTTGCAGCTAAAGACATCGATGCTTATAGTGTTGTTTTCAGTGAATGTGTGGATCGCTATGTGGCTCTTATCAATCACTTCGATCCCAGTGTAGCCAGGGTTCTCTGGGACGCCTTGGACAATGTGAGGCCCCTCAAGGATATGCATATCTATTCTTGGTGGGAGGTCGGTGAGGATGTGGTTGATGGTTTCTGGTTCCACGACGCCCCTTGTCTCTCCATCGATAATCAAGTGTATACCTATCATTTAGCCACGACACTATCTCCCATGATATAAACCTCCTGATTCTTTGGCGGTGTCCTTATATGACATGATACCGGGTTGGTTGGAGGAAATAAGATGCCGGAGCGAACGCTCAACAGAGCCATACTGATACTTGGGGCGGTTCAACTCGTAGAGTCTTTAGCCGTTGCTTTACCCATAAGCTTCTTCCCCAACTACGTCATCAGCCTCGGGGCAAGCGTCGCCAGCGTCGGGTTATTTACCAGCAGCTTCATGATCGCTTTCGCGGTTCTTTCTCCAAAGATGGGGAGCCTCGTGGATCAATACGGTAGAAAACAGATCATGATGGTTGGGATATTCAGTGATATTATCCTTGGGACATTGACTGGTCTCGTCCCTGACTGGAAATGGCTATTATTAATTAGGGTCCTGAATGGTGCGGTCTCCAGCGCAGCTATGCTAGCCTCCGAGACCCTGCTCATCGATATGGTTACTCCCCAGCAGAGGGGTGAGGCTGCTGGGTTCATCATGTCCATGAACATGATTGGGCGAAACATTGGGCCTTTCTTCGGTGGCACCATACAGTGGTTCGTTTTGAGTAGGGGCTTCTCTGAGTTGATGAGTTATCGTGTCCCATATTTCGTTGACTCGCTTCTAGCCGCTATCGCTTTTTGCGTGGTTTATTTCTTCATCAAGGAACCCCAGAGAAAAAGCCCTGGGATTCGTAGAGGTGAACCCATGGCTGAGGCTCCGAGGCTTGTCTGGACTAACCAGTTGAAGGTCTTGTTCGTGAACAGCTTCATCTCGGGGGTTGGGGTCGGCTTCATCATCCCTATCATGGTGCTCTTCTACACTGACCGCTTCAACATGGACCCAGTGGGCATAGGCACCATAATTAGTATCAGCGGCATCATCGGGTTAATGGCCAGCTACATCGCCGGCAGGTACAGTGACAAGATTGGGAGGAAGCCCCTCATCGCTTTTGGTAATTATAGTAGCAGGCTTGCCGGCGGTTTGCTCCCCTTCACTGGTACGATAACTCAGGCTGGGATAGTAGTCAGCATAAGAAGCCTCGGCTTCAACATCAGCATGCCCGCCTTCAGAGCGTTAAGGGCTGATCTTGTGCCCCCCGAGGTACGAGGCAGGATGTTCGGGTTGTTTGGTACCGCTTTCACTGCTGGTAGTGTCGCCGGGCCCATCATAGCGACTTGGATCTATGATACTTACAGGTTTACTGTGTTTGATGTATTTGGTTTGCAGGTTCCCGGGTACGGTATACCGTTCTTCATCAACGCCATACTGGGCATAATATCTACCACAATGATCATGTTGCTGATAGAGGAGCCCAAAGAGGAGGATAAGGCTCCACAGTTCGCGTCAGCTTAAGGCTTCCATGTTCCCTGTGCTACTTGTGGTTTATAGTCTCGGAGGCTTCCCGGGTTGTATTTGATTGTTTTTTCATCCTCTGCTGACTTGTAAGCGGTCATCATCAACTCGGTTATCAGGTATCCATCGTTCCAGTTCTCATAAGGCAGCTTACCCGCCCTGAAAGACTCAACCATATGCCGGTTCTCATGCTGATACCCATAGGCAACAGCCTCATCAGCTACAATAGGGATCAATCCTTGTTCGGCGGTCTGTTTCTCGATAAACTCCTCGCTGGGTGGAACCTCTACGTTTCGGCTGAAGAATACGCTGAGTTCAGTGTTTAGGCTGTTGTTGATCCCTGAGTACTCTGGTCCGAGAACCTCGATGGACAGCCGTAAACCGGGTCCAACGTAGTTCCAGCTGGTCTTTGCCTCACTCAGGACCCGCTGCCCCTCATCGGTCTCATAAACAACGTTGACACTGGCATAGTCCTCAGCCGGAGCTATGCTGTAGTCTACTCCGTATGTGTTCTTTAGCTCGGTGAGGTAGGGCTCCCTGCTCCATTTGAGGGACTCTATGTTGGCTTGGATCGCTACAGGCTTCAGGCTGGATTTTGGTTTATCTGGGTCCATCAAGAGGTATCGGTCTGCTTCAAGGCTGTGGCAGCTCATGTCCAGCAATACGCCTCCCCCTGATTTTCTTGGGTCCCAGAACCAGCTGTTGTGGGGTCCCCCGTGTTCCTCTGACGCTCTTGCTATGTATGGTCTTCCTGTTGTGGCTGCTCCGTGTCGCCAGACAGCGTCTCTGGCACGGGTAATGGTAGGTGCATATACTTGGTTCTCTAAGTATCCGTGGAGGAGCCCTGATTTGTTCAGTAGATTCATCAATATATCTGCTTCAATCATGTTTCTCGCGAGGGGCTTCTCGCAGCAGACGCCTATCAGGTCGTTTTTTCCCTGTATGGCTTCCTCGGTTATTGCTTTCATGGCTTCGACTCGCATATAGTTGGGGGTCATTATCCAGACGGCGTCTACTTTTGGGTCACCCAGCATCCTATATAGATCATCGTAGGGGGTGGGCTTAGGCATCCCCATGCTCTTAGTGTAGGAGCAGAGTTCCTCTGCTCTGGGGAGGTTATGATTGTATATGGCTGTGATATCGGCGTCCCTTATCCCCTTCCAGCTCTGAGCCATGAACCTTGCGATGAACCCTGCCCCGATAAAACCTACTCCAAGCCTTGACATAGAATATGCTTGTTAGGGGGTGGGGATAAATTCACTGGTGGGCAATGGGTTCTTTTAGTACCTATGAAACCTACTACTTGATTGATATGAGTTACCGGCTGAGTGATAATATCAATATAGAGACCCCTAACCTGGAGGAGGCGGTCCAGTTCTACACCGAGGTGCTGGGGTTACGGATAGCCGAGATGGGAAACGACTGGGCACGCTTCGATACGGGTAAGATAAACTTCTACATCAGTCGCGGTAGAAGCCTCGGTCCAATCACAGAGTATCTTGTGGAGGACCTTGAGAAGGCTCGTGAGAACCTGCTGGAACATGGGTGCACCGTTGTGAAGTGGGAGGGAAAGGGCAAGCCATGTTATATCAAGGACCCTTTTGGTTTCGTCTTCAATCTCTGGGAAGTCTAATAGCCCAAGATGCGTAATTTGATCTATGGCTCGTATCGGTATCGGTGACTTGGCTCCAGGGTTTTCCTTGGAGTCCGTGAACTTAGGAGCTGTCTCATTGGGGGATTTTGATGGTAAGCGAGTCGTGTTGATTTTTGGGCGGTATTTTGGGTGCCCTGTCTGTCAACTAGATTTTGATGAACTCCTCAGATACAAAGATATGATCAAGGAGTACGCTGAGTTGGTCTACTTTACCCAGTCTAGCCCAGAGTCAGCAGGAGACTATATCAGCGGATACGAGGTGGATTTCCCGGTTATCCCTGTATCAAAGGAGGATGATTACCAGATATACCGTGAATATGATGTTGGAAACATGGGACCCAGCACCCTCTTCAACCTATTCAAGAGAGCCAGAGAAGCGAAAAAAGAGGGAAAGACTCATGGCTCTTATGAGGGCCGTGAGACCCAGAGCCCAGCGGATTTTGTCGTGGATGAGGAGGGCAGGATCATCTGGGTCAACAGGGGTATGCTCAACTTGGAGAAGCTGCTAGTTTTCCTGGAGGGCTTCTAGCCCTGTTTTTATCTGGTTTATGTCTGTTGGGGGGTACCCTGAGTAGTATTTGCTGACGTAGAGGTACGTTGTTATCTTGTTTTGATGTATCTTCTCGGCCCAGCGGATGTTATCCTGTAATCTATCTTGCTCG
>CAZVMT010000037.1:0-17623 GCA_964628765.1 uncultured Candidatus Bathyarchaeia archaeon
TATGTGGCTCGCGAGGATGCTGCCCTGTCCACCGACGCCTGTCACTATGAGGTTGAACTCCTTCAAGTTGGTCACCATCCTAGAATTCTCCCTCCCCCACCCTGTCATGGGCATTAAACTTGCAGACCTCCTCCTGAGCGCATAGACCGCAACCTACACAAAGCAGGGGATCGATGAAAGCCACCCCTTTTCTGTTGGTTGCGTTTGTCTTGGACTCATCGAACCCTATTGCGGGGCACCCGAGCCAGAGGCACACCTTGCAGCCTGTGCAGGCGTCGTTCACCACGTATTGCGGTGCCTTCTGGTGTTGGCGACGGAGTTCACGGGACCTCTGTAACGCACACACTCTCCTCGGGACCACCACAGAGGGACCCCCCTCATGCGCCAAAGCTTCCTTCATGGCGTCTATGGTCTCCTTCAGGTTGTAGGGGTCCACTGTCTTTACATACTGGACACCTAGGGCACTGCATATCCCCTCGATAGAGGGCGTATAGGCTTCCTCGCCGAGAAGTGTTTGCCCTGTGGAGGGGTTCGGCTGGTGGCCCGTCATGCAGGTCCAGTAGTTGTCGAGCACCAGAATCAGCTGCTCTGCCTTGTTGTAAACCGCGTTGGTTATCGGGGGGAGGTTGGTGTGGAAGAACGATGAGTCGCCGAGGACGCTGACGATCTTACCGTCCCTGTACCCAACTTGGTACTGTCCTTGGCTGAGCCCTGTCTCGCTCCCCATGACGTACAGTGTGTCTGTCATCTCGTAGGGGGTGGTCGCTCTCCACCTCTTGGACTCGTCTGTGTCCTTCGCGTCGATGGGCGCCGCAGCGATCCCGTATCCGCTCATCTCATAGCATCCTATGCCGGTGTTGATGATGTTCACCTTGTCCGCCGGCAATGCCCTCTTTAGGGCCCAGAAGCTGCCCATGTGGGGGCAGCCCGCGCACCAGGACGAGCTCCGTGCACACACCATATCAGACAGCTCCTCTCTAACAGGGTCTTCTCCAGACATGGGTGGTTCAACATCGAGGAACCTAGCCAGAACCGACTCCACCTTATCCGGGTCCAGTTCGTCTACGATGGGCATGACGCCGTCATTGAGCCGTCCAAGCACCTTGATGCTTTTTCCCACGCTGTTGATGTGTTGAAGTATTTGCCTCTCGATAAAGGCTTCACCCTCCTCGACGCAGAGAACGGTGTCAACTTTGTCTAGGAAACCCTTCACCATCTTCTCGGGGATGGGGTAGGGCACCCCAAGTATCAAGAGGTGTACATCATGGCTCTTGCCTAGCCTGTTCAACGCTTCCCTGACATAGTTTGAAGCCATTCCTGATGTAACCACGCCGACTTTGGAGCCCTTTGCCTCATACTCTTTGTTGAAGCTGGTGTCATCTAATAGGCTCTGCACCTTTTTCATCTGCTCTTTCTGCCATCGATGCTTCTCGATGGGTCCCGGTGGTCCGTACACGTTCCACCTGTAAGGGATCTTCCAGTGCTTATCGAACTGTATCTTGTTACGCTTACCCTGTATCTCACCCAAAGTAACATCTCCAGAGGCGTGACTCAACCGTGTACAACTCCTCACTATGACCGGCAGCTCCAGCTTCTCGGAGAGAGCGAAAGCGTCGCGGGTCATGTCCTTGGCGGATTGCTGGTCCCATGGCTCTAATACGGGCAGCTCTGCCCAGAGCCCGGCGAACCGCGAGTCCTGCTCATTGGAGCTGTACCATGCCCCGGGGTCGTCCGCTACCACTATCACGAGACCCCCGCGGACTCCAGTGTAGGGCAGCGTCATGAGCATATCCATCACAACGTTTAATCCAGCGCCTTTGCACGCGAACAAGGCTCTTCCACCGACGATGGCAGCGCCTGCTGCTATCTCGAAGGCTACCACCTCATTGGTGCTCCACTCTGCGTGGAAGCCTAGCTCTTTCGCGGCGTCCGCGATGTATGGTAATATCTCTGATGAGGGGGTTCCCGGGTAGGCGGCTCCCAGCTGGATGCCTGCCTCGACTGCTCCCCTCGCTATCGCTTCGTTTCCCAGCATGAGCACTCTCTTGCCGGGGGCGTCTTCAATTATTGACAATTTATTTTCACCTAATTTTACCTATTCAAACGATACCTGTTCAAATATCCTAGGACTGTTATAGCCTTTTCCGGTGTCGAGTAGACTGGGATACCGTTTCTCTGGAGATCATCAACCTCGACCTTCTGCATCTCCGCCCCACCAAGGTAGTTCACAGCCACTGGGACCCCTCTCTTCTTGGCTTTCTCCACTACATCTTTCAAGAGTTGGACGGTGCCCGGTATGGGGTCACCGAAGACCACTAGAACCATGTCTATTTCTCCACTCTCCAGTGCAACCTCTAAGGCGTCCCTGTACATTTTGGGCTCGGTGAGGGCGTTTCCCGTCAGGTCTAGTGGGTTCCTGAGTATGCAGTACTCGGGTAGGACTGCTTTGAGCCGATCCACGGTGTCCTCGGAGAGCTTGTGTAGGTTCAAACCCGCTGTCTCTGAGGCGTCTGAGGACAGGATGCCTGCCCCCCCCGAGCTCGTCACCACGAGCAGGTTAGGGCCCCTCGGCACAGGTAACATCGAGAAAGCCTTCGCTGCGTCGAGTAGCTCCTCTAAGTTACTTACGCAGAATCCTCCGCTCTGGGAGACCGCCGCCGTGAAGACCTTGCTGCTCCCAGCCAGCGAGCCTGTGTGAGCCAGAACCGCTTTCCTGCCTGCCTCGGTCCTGCCTCCCTTCAATATGAGTACTGGTTTGTTTGCTGAGGCATCCTTGATGGCTTTCATTAGCTTCTTGCCCTCGTTTGTTCCCTCTGTGTAGACCGCGATGACGTGTGTGCCATCGTCTCTGCCCAGCCAAGAGATCAGATCAGCCTCATCGACGTCTGACTTGTTACCCAGAGCGATGGATTTACTGTAACCGATGTGGTTATCAACCAAGAAAGAGGGAACCTCAAGGGCGATGGACCCGCTCTGCGAGATCACGGCAACATCACCCACCCGCGATATCAGGGGCCACGTCGCGCAGAAACCAGAGACCGGGTTGCTGACACCCTGACAGTTGGGGCCGACAATTCTGATGCCTCCTCTCGCCGCGATCTCCAGAACCTGTCTCTCCAGCTTGGCTCCCTCGGGGCCTACGTCCTTGAAGCCGCTGGAGATTATCACCGCGCCTTTGACTCCTTTCTGGACACACTCCTCCATGACCCCAGGCACGAACCTGGATGGGACCACAACCACTACGGTGTCCACGTTTCCGGGGGCGTCTAACACACTGGTGTATGACTCCAGCCCAAGTATCTCTCCTCCACGGGGGTTGACCGGGTAGATCGCCCCGGAGAACCCTGCGTCGATTATGTTCTTGAGTATCTTGTGTCCGATCTTGTCGGGGTTGCCCGAGGCGCCTATGACGGCCACAGAGGATGGGTTGAGCACTGCGTCTAGGTCGTCAGCTGGCTCCGTGGCTGCACTTGAGTCTATTTTCTCTCCTAGGATGATCCTGGCGTCAACGATCTTCGCCGCGTCCCTGTAGACGATGACTGGGTTGAGGTCTATCGCTGCGATGCTTGGGTTATCAAGCATCAGCTTTGATATCTTCACAATTATTTCCGCCAAGACTGCTTTGTCTACCACAGGCATCCCACGTGCGCCTTCCAGGACCTCATGGGACTTGATCTCACCCAACATCTTCATCGCCTCGTCGTGGTCGAAGGGCGCCACCCTGAAGGAGACATCTTTGATTATCTCTGTAAGTATGCCGCCGACGCCGAACATGACCGTGGGGCCGAACTGGGGGTCTCTGGTGGCTCCGATTATCACCTCAATCGAAGGCAAAGCCATCTCCTCCACCAAGACACCGTGTATCTCTGCCTCCGGCACCTGTTCTTTGACACGGTCGATGATCATGTCGTAGCTTGCACATAGTTCCTCTTCGTCGCTGATGTTGAGGGCCACGCCGCCGGCGTCAGATTTGTGGATCACTTGGGGTGACACGATCTTCAACGCAACGGGGAACCCGATCATATTTGCTGCATCGACTGCAGCTTCCCGGTCCTTTACGACGCGGTATCTCGTTGTAGGTAGCCCCCTGAGGGAAAGCAGGTCCTTCGCTTCGTGCTCATACAGGGCATTTCGCTTCTCTTCCAATACTTTTTTAAAAATATTATTCACTTGAATCGCCTATTACTCCATTCGCGTATTGAGCTATACTCCATGTAGTTAACATTCTCTATACTCGTTGGTGTACTCCTGTTGATTGTAAAAATAACTTTTTTCCATCATTTACTGCCATGTACCCATTTTTCTGGTCTCTTTCAGAGATGTGATAAAGTAGTTTGGTAGCAGAGGATAGATTCGAATCACCGACCTTGGAGTAATTTATCTGGTATCGCCTTCAGATCTTAGGAAAAAAGAATAGTTGAATTTAATCAAATGTTATTATGCTCAACCAATCAATTCGTAAATTGTCTTACAATGAGGTACAAATAGATGAATGTATGAAAACATTTGATCTCTTCTGATATTTGCACCCTTTGGAAGACCAGCGTCATTTCTTGTCCTTCGAAAACTGAAAATAAATGGCCAAACTCTAGGCGTTAGTACTTTTACACATAAACACATATGCATATAAGTGACTAAGTACATATTATATAATGTGGATTAGCAAGGTGAAAGAAAGATAAAGACTAGAAATACGCGAAAACATGATCCGCTTTGCTAATACGAGTAAAATCTTGAGTGCAGTCTACAAAAATAGGGGATTAACATGGGTAGAATTACCGCGATATTATCGGATGAAGTGGAGAAAGAACTGAGGCTCAAGGCCCTTGAGATATTTGGGGGAAAAAAAGGCGATCTATCCAGGGCAGTTGAAGAAGCAGTAAAAACATGGGTAAACCAAGAAAAATAACCTATGCGTGACGCCGAAAAAGCTACAGAGGGTCCCCTCTAATGCGTTCGAGAAAAGGGTATTATCAATAGAAACACTGCTCGCGAGGACGAAGAAGGAAAAGTGAAGAAAAAATGAACAACAATATTCAGGAACGAGATACACGCCGTTTAGATATAATAAATTGCATAGGTAAAGGAGTTGGTACATCTGAGATCGCTAAACGATTAGAGGTTCCCCTTTGGACCATTTTGGGAGATCTGAAGAGAATGCAGCATAACAGGGATTCAAAGCTTAAGGATGCGTACAGCCAAGCTAGGGAACAGGCCCTGGAAAAGAAACAATTAACCGCCAATTTACCCGATAAGAAGTTCCAACGTATGACGGGGATGACCTTTCAGGAGAAGACCCGTAATAACATGATGTCTTTTTATAGACCTGAACTTAAGAAGATACTAAAATCCGAGAATGAGGGTGACGCGATCAGGGAACTACCTAACAGTGTTAGAAAATCCATGAAGCGGAATGGGCTCATCACAGCTGGGTGGAAATACCTTCAGATAACCGCGTATGCCCGTGCCTATTTGACAGGCACAACACCAGTGAACCGGTGAAGTGAAAATTCGTCTATTCGAGAAACATGGTGAAAAATAATGAAAACAGCAACTATCAACCCGGATACGAGTAGCGCAATGTTTGCATGTTCGGAGATAAGAAAGCTATTGCCAAAGGACCTTTTACCCCATGTGACAGTGTTGTTTCAGAACTCGGGATATGTTACCGTCTGCCCCAAGCAATTAGAGCGATCTGATTGGATTAGGATCAATGACCAGGTAAGACGATTGGGCGGTATCTGGGTCTCGAATCGTAGGTACAGCCATTGGAGCATCCCCTTCTCGACTTATATGCACTAATTAATCAGAGGTTCCTAGAGCTGTTCTGTTGAATGTTATAATATGTATGTTCTGAATAGGCAGCTTAATCAGGTTGGAAGCCTATACTATTCTGAATAGAGTTTATTTTAATGAAAGAAAAAAGAAAAAGCAAACCTGCTCTAGAGTGGGCGATTTTCTGTAAAGACAACTATAACGCAGAAGCAGAGGATGTATCAGATGCGCATGAATTGGCCAACAATATCGGAATGCGTGATAAACTTCGTAGCAAACGTATAAAATACCTACAATCGATTACTATCCCAGAATATAGTTCTAAATAATCCAAAATAGTGTATCAAGCATACGTATGTTCCAGTTTTTCAGGATCACATGTATGGGTGTATGACTAGGGTATAAACCTAGAGAAGGAAATATGACACGGATTTATCCTAAAATGAAGGTGCCCGAATGTTCTTGCATCAGGATGACGTTTCTACAGCCAAAGCCATAGTCTTTGAAGCCCATCCATTCTGCTCAGCGATTTTCCGCCTTTCGCTCCTTGTGCGGTCAGTCGCTTCCACTCGGGCAATACTCACCATAGTAGCTTGGCGTATAAACCATTTCTTATCAGGATCATGCAAAAAGGACCTTAATCAGAACCCTTTAGGGAGGGTTTTTGTGCCCTTCACAATAAAACACTGTAAACGCAATTCTAGTCTATATTGTTACGGTAACTAAGGTAATATCCAAGTAAAAACCGTCATGAATTGTATCTCTCTTACGATGTCCTGATCGCTAATAACTTTGTGCAGTACAATCTACATGTGAGTGCGCGTTTTGATCTTAATCCCTGGTGTCTTGGTTCTGTGCATCAATATTGTCCCGTTCTATTTGTCTAGTTCCTTGACTAGGCTACGTATACTCTCCACATCGTCGCTGCTGGCTTTGAACATATGTCCATATGGACAATAGTCATGAATAACAGCTTGATTTGTATGTTCATTGTATACTAGTGGGTACAGTCGGCAACCATCGGGTCTGGAAGAGTATACTTTACACCCCTCATCTCCTAGAAAAAAGCATTTACCATTAATATTTTTCAAATAACGCTCTCTTTTTCGTCTTATAACAAAGTCTCTGTACCTGTATCCTTGCTTTGTGATTCTCTTTATGTCTATTCCCGTTAATGGCATATGGGTATCTATGCAACATTTGGAACAGCTGTGAACTCTGCATGGAATACCACTGTTTAATGACTGTTTCTCGGTTTCATTAGTCAGTTCATAACCAAAACCGCTACAGCTCAATAGAAAATTCACAACGGTTAGTTAATTTGATCCTCTATGTCGAGGTATCCCTTATCTCTCAAGAGAGAGGCTTGATTCTGTGTGTATCTGAATATGATATCGCCTTTCTCGTCTGACTGGAAATCCCATGGACTGATGAGAACCACATCGCCCTCCCGTACCCATACACGCTTTTTCATCTTTCCTCTTACTCGGCAGATGCGTGTTTCACCGTCCTGACACTTGATGTTCATACGTGTCTGACCATAGTTCTTGATCACTACTCCTAGGATGTCATTTTTATTGGGATACATCATTCTTTTGCGGATATCTCCCTCATTCTTTACTAGTCTCTTACCCAAAATTGAATCAAGTATGTATATGGTCCGTGTCTATTAAAGGGACGTATTTATTTAAAAAACGGGGTTTAAAGGTGCAATAAATTAATAAATTTATGCAACAATTTGCTCTTTCATGGTTATACCACACATCGCTGGTTGATGATCGTGTATGCATATTTTACGGCGTATATCTTAGTCATTTAGTGTAAACGATCAAGTAGCTGCCATCCGATAGCTTCACGACTCCGGGGTCAGCCCCATCAGCTACCCCTTCCTTGACCTTCGTAAACTCGTAACCGTCATCCGACTCAGCCAAGACCACGCCATTTCCCGTCCCATAAAACATGAGTTTCCCATCATCCACGATGGCTCCCCCTAGGAACTGGTAATCAGACATAATATTCTCCTCAAGTGTAAACTCTAGCCCATCGCTGGACACAGAGTGCAGACTACCAGAACCATCGTGATTGACCGTGTAATGATGCCAAACACCCTTATAGAAGACAACAGCGGGGTCTAGTAGCATGCTGGTGGTTGATAGTTGAACTCCCTCATCCTCAAAGACGCCGTCGAGGGTCGTGGAGCTTGATGAGTATAATGCAGCGTACTGGGTTCCGGGTTCATGGAAGGTGTAATATATTCTATACCTGCCGTCCCCTAGTTGAACTAGGGTGGGGTCTACTGGTGGTGAGCCTTTATCATATCTTGTATCAAATTTTATCGGCTTAACCGGTGACCATGTCTGTCCATAATCATCCGAGACCGTGTACACGATCCTGTCAAAAAGCATCTCTTCCTCGTAAGAGAAATACTGGAATGTCGCCACAATCTCCCCGTCACCCGTCAGTAGTAGGTTTGGGACACCAGCGTGTTGAACAAAGAACCTTTCACCTGTGAACGTCAAGCCGTCACTGGAGCTCGCCAGATATATCGAGTGCTCCCAGGGAGGCGAATATACTCCCGCTGGTGCCCATTGTGGTACATCTAGGCTGTCTGTCTGGTAGACGACGTCAATTTCAAGCGCTGCTTCATTGTTAGGCACATCATCAGGGACTAGGTTTTGGTCTTGAACCCCTTCTTCATCGTTTGCCCGGTTTAGGTACCAGGATGCCCCGAGAAGAAGGATTACTACAATTGAGACTAATGCCAGCGTGTTCTGTCTATTCCCTTTCATATTACTCTCAGGTATTGTACATCATTAAAGTGTATAGATGGGCAACGTGTTACAGACTAGCTATTTATCAAAATGTATGGTAGCGGGGGGTAGATTTGAACCACTTTGTCAGATGACTTTCCTTAACACATCCCATTAAATGAATTTAGGCTAGCTAAAAATTTAAACAGGGGTGCCATCGATCATAAATGATGACAGGATACAAAATCGTACGAAAAGAAGACTTGAACTCAGCAGATTATTTAATCGAGGTTGAAGCCCCTCACGTTGCTGAAAAAATCAAGCCAGGCCACTTCGTTATTTTGATGATTCACGAAGACGGTGAACGGATACCAATGTCCGTAAAGTCCACGGAAAACGGAAACATCGTCATGTTCATAAAGAGACTAGGCAAGACCAGTCTACAGCTTGATGACTACAAGGTGGGCGATTCCTTCTATGAGATCATCGGACCACAAGGCAACGCGTTTCCGATAAAAAAATATGGCAACATAGTCTGGTGCAGCGACCTAGTGTGCGGTCACGCTGAGAACTATGCCTACTGTGAGGAACTAAGCAAGATAGAGGGAAACCACATTATCTCGATTCAGTCTTTCCCGACGAAGGAAGATGTGTACGGTGAAGAGGATCAACGGTCTGTGAGCCACGAGTACTATGTTACAACCGATGATGGCTCATATGGGAGAAGAGGCCATTATAATGATGTCCTGAAGGACCTCCTGGATGAAAAAAGGGTAGACCTGGTTCTCGGGTGTGGTGATATAGGGAAGCTAAAGGTCATGGCGGATCTCACCAAGGAGTATGGTGTCGAGGCTAAGGCGGTTCTACGGCAAATCATGGTTGATGGAACAGGGATGTGTGGGGCCTGCAGGGTCTTCATCGACGGGGTGATGAAGCTTACCTGCATCGATGGTCCCCTGTTTGATGCTCACAAGGTAAACTTTGATGAGGTAATCAATCGATTGTCCATGTTTAAAAAACCCGAGCAGCTTCATAAAGAGCTCTACCTTAAAGGGAGGGAGGCTTAATGGTGAAAACGCGTGTCCCGGTACGGGAACAACCTGTCGAAGAAAGGGTCCACAATTTCAACGAGGTACCCCTTCACTACTCAAAAGAAGAAGCAGTAGAGGAAGCAAGTAGATGTCTTCAATGTGCCAATTCCCCATGCACCGAGAACTGCCCAGTTTACATCGATGTAACCAAGTTCATTGGAGAGATAGCCAAGGGCGATTTTTTAGCAGCCTATACTACATTGAAGGAAAGCAGCCCTATACCATCTATCGTGGGCAGGGTCTGTCCTCAGGAAAATCAATGTGAAGGCGCATGTGTTCTCGGTAGGATGGGTCAACCCATCAATATTGGTAAGCTTGAGGCATTCATCGGAGACTGGGCCATCAAAAACAATGTAGTCGAACCCATAGATTACAAGAATTACTCTGGTAAAATAGCCATAATAGGATCAGGGCCAACAGCGATTAGCTGCGCTGCAGACCTAAGAAAACTCGGATACGATATTACTGTATATGAGGCTCTTCACAAGGCAGGAGGTGTACTCCAATATGGTATCCCGGAGTTCAGGCTCCCCAAATCCATAGTAAACAAGGAGCTAAACATGCTTGAACAAATGGGAGTGGAGATAAAGCTAAACAGGATAGTGGGGCAACACATAGACTTCAAAGAAATACTAGCGGAATACGATGCAATATACGTGGCTACAGGCGCTGGTGCCCCGCGTTTCATGCGGCTACCTGGAGAGGAATTGAATGGTGTCTACTCTGCAAACGAGTTCTTGATAAGGACAAACCTCATGAAGGCGTACAAGTTTCCTGAGGAGTCAGATACACCCATAGTAGTAGGCGATAGAGTAGCCGTAATAGGTGCAGGCAACGTTGCCATGGATGCGGCTAGATGTGCGCTTCGATACGGTGCTGAGACTCATATCATTTACAGGAGAACCCGCGAGGAGGCTCCTGCAAGGCTGGAGGAACTTGACCACGCTATAGAAGAAGGGATATGTTTCCATGAACTTGAGAACCCTGTTAGCCTCAACGGGGAAGACGGTTGGGTGAAGAGTATCGCCTTCATCAAGATGAGGCTGGGGGAACCGGATGAGAGTGGTAGAAGGAGACCCATCCCCGTAGAGGGCAGCGAATTCACCGAGAAATATGATACCGTCATCGAGGCAATAGGCACAACACCTAACCGATTATTCCTTGAGAGAGCGGAGGGTATCGAGGTAAACAAATGGGGTGGAATAAGTGTTAACGAGGATCTTCAAACCAGCATCCCCAAGGTGTTTGCGGGTGGAGACAGCATCAGCGGAGGCGCCACCGTAATCCAAGCACTTGGGGAGGGAAGAAAAGCCGCGAAAAAAATACACGAGTTCCTAGCTTCACACTAATCCTCACCTTAATCAACGGAAACATGTTAACGAATAGGGGATCTTTGAATCCATTTTGTGCGATTGCACAATACTTATATATTTCTGTGCGTTATCACAAAATGTGTTCTGTGTTAATGCACAGAAGGAGATGAAAAATGGGATTTAGAGGCGGATACGGAAGAGGATTAGGCTATGGACGCGGATACGGCCTCGGCTACGGCAGAGGCATAGGGTGGAGGTACAGCAACTATAATCTGGACCCATCTAGATGCGTCAGGTTCCCATGGTTACCGAGGTGGTGGTGGTCCAACCCAAATTATGCTGGAACATACCCCACAGCCACCATAAACAGGGCAGCGGTTCCCTACCCTGCAACAGATGAACGAGAATACCTTGAGGACCAGATGAAATACATGGAGCAGGAGATAACAGCCATCAAGAAGCGTCTGGACGAGTTAAAGACAGCCTAATCATCCTCCCCACTTTTTTAGGTCAATCAGAAACCCATTGCCTACAAAAGTATTTCAAAAAATGTATCTATTTCTCATCAGTGGACTCTGGAATAGAATTGGGAATAGATTTGAACCAGCTGACCTCATTATATTTATAGAGTCTCTTAAGTGATTCAGAACCAGTTTTAAAAAGTTCTCCCAAAGCGGGGGAGGTGGGGTAGCGCATCAAAACCAAAAACAGGGCTCTTTCAGTGAAAACAGTCCCAGAACAGCTTATCTATGATCCAAATCTCTACATAAACGTACACAATAACCGGGAAATACATGTGTTTTTTTCACTCATTTTGATCATCTTACAGAACCTGAGATAAATTTATAAATTTTTTGATAATATTATAATAGATATGTGTTGTAATGGTGGTCACTGTAATTCTGGTAAAGACAAGATAGAGCTTCTTCAGAGCTATTTTAGAACTCTTCACTGTCCCATAAGATGGGATATAATTGGTATTCTTGGTCATGAATCCAAGGGGACAAACGAGATTTACGATGAATTAAATAAAAGAGGAGAAACCTTAGCGAGGTCCAGCCTATATTACCATTTAAGCGAGTTACGGAACGGAGGCATCATTGAGGTATCTGGATACCGTGAAGAAGGTGGAGGAGCGCCTGAGAAGCTCTGGAAACTGAAAACACATGAAATAAAGATCAACCTGATCGAGGACATAAAATAAGCAGGGACCAATTATGAGTAGCCTAAGACGTTCATTCCAGTACTTAAAGCCATATTCAAAGGAAGCATTAGAGGCAGTAATCCTACTTGCTCTAGTGGTCGCGGCAAACCTATCAATACCCCGCTTAGTGCAGGTAATAATAGATGTAGGAGTAGCCAAGCAAGACCTAGAAGTCATTACTAGGACCAGTCTGATAATGATCGGCGCGAGTGTCCTCAGCGCATTGTTTATGACGGGGAACACGATATTAGCAATAAGAGCCTCAAGAGGCTTTGAGGCAGACTTTAGGGACGCAATATTCACTAAGATTCAGGATTATAGTTTTGGAAACCTTGATGAGTTCACTACTGGGCAGCTGTTAACAAGACTCACCAGCGATCTTAATCAGGTGAGACTGATAATCACCATGAGTCTACGGATGTTCACCCGAATGCCCTTAACATTCATCCTAAGCATCGTTCTAATGTGGATAACAAACCCTCAACTATCAATCATAATGGTTGTGCTTCTACCAATAACACTAACACTAGTATATTTCTTCATAAGAGTATCCCAGCCACTCTTCAGAAAAGTACAGGAACGAGTAGACTATCTTAACCAAGTCCTTCAGGAAAACCTGACCGGAATACGAGTAGTAAAAGCCTTTGTTAGAAGAGAACACGAAAACAACCGCTTCGAGAAGGCCAATGATGAACTATATTTAGCAGCTGTAAAGATAAACCGAAACCTTGGCATATTCATGCCTTTCATAACCCTATTGCTTAACCTTGGCACAGTCGCTGTCATCTATTATGGTGGAATACAGGTCTTTAGAGGCAACAGTAGCGTAGGTCAGATTATCGCATTTATCAACTACCTATCAAGCGCCATGTTCAGTGTAATAATTCTAAGCTCAATGGCGGGTCAGATATCAGCAGCAGAAGCATCAGCAAAAAGAATATTCCAAGCAATAGATGAAGAACCCAAGATCAAGGAAAAACCAGACGCGGTAAAACCTGATAAAATTGATGGGCGTATCGTTTTTGAGGACGTCAGTTTCTCATATGGCGAGGACGGAGGCTTATCTGTCTTATCTCGGGTTAATTTCGTCGCGGAGCCCGGTGAGACAGTTGCGATTCTAGGTGCCACAGGATCAGGTAAAAGTACACTTGTGCACCTCATTCCAAGGTTCTATGATGTAACGGAGGGAAAGGTCACCATTGATGGCTGGGATGTTAGAGAACTGGAGCTGGAGACCCTTAGAAAGGCAGTAGGAATCAGCCTTCAGGACACAATATTGTTCAGTGGCACAATCAGAGATAACATACGATATGGTCGTCCCGATGCCACTGAGGAAGAAGTAGTCTTAGCTGCAAAAGCTGCTCAGGCGCATGATTTCATCTTGGGTTTCCGTGATGGATACGATACCATGGTAGGTCAGAGGGGTGTGAATCTTAGCGGGGGTCAGAAACAGCGAATAGCAATAGCTAGGGTACTGTTGATGAAGCCAAAGATTATGATACTGGATGATAGCACAAGCGCGGTGGATGTTGAGACCGAGATCAAGATAGAAGAAGCATTAGAGAAACTCATGAAAGACAGCACCAACATAATCATAGCTCAGCGGATCAGCACGGTTCTAAAAGCTGACAAAATACTGGTCTTAGACAAAGGAAGCATCGCGGACATAGGTACTCATAATGAACTTCTTGAGTCTAGTCCAATATATCGTGAGATTTATGATAGCCAGCTTGGTGGAGGTGTTCAGCTATGAGCAATAAAGATCAACCATCAGCACCAAAGGAACAACCTCGGATGATGAGGCATGGACCTGGGCAAAGGGGCACAGTGGAGAAGGCTAAGGATCCAAGAGGAGCATTGAATCGATTAGTTGGATATCTCAAAGACTATAGAGGTACTATTACTTTAGCGGTAGCTTTCACCATTGTAAGTACTCTGCTAAGTCTTGCAGCACCTTACTTGATTGGAGTAGCAATAGACCAATATATTATCCCCAGAAACTGGGTTGGGCTTATCAATATCGCCACCCTTATAGCGGGAGTATATCTGTTTGCAGCTTTCATTGATATGACCGTGGGTTGGATAATGGCTGATGTCAGTCAAAAAATACTGAAACGTCTCAGAGGAAAACTGTTTGAGCACATGCAGACTCTTAGCCTGAGTTATTTCGATAAAACCTCATCTGGTGACCTGATGAGCCGTTTGACTAATGATATTGATACAATCGGAGCGGTGTTGAGTCAGAATCTAACAGCTTTGACCAGCAGCACATTAACCATCCTCGGTATAATCGTAGCTATGTTTTTACTGAACGTGTGGTTAGCCCTTGCCAGTCTCATAGTATTTCCCTTAATGATTGTTTTCACTGCTCAGATTGGTAAGAGAGCGAGGTCTCGTTTTAGGGATTTACAGCAGAATATGGGGAGGTTAAACGGTGTTATGCAGGAGTCGATCACCGGGCAAAAGGCTGTTATCTCTTTCTGGCAGCAAGATGCAGTCAAGCAGAAGTTTAGAAAAAGCAACATGGATGTACGGGAAGCTGGTACTAAGGCTGAAACTTATGCTATGCTGGTTCCACCCCTGGTAGGGATATTTAGTAACGCGAATATAGCGATAGTTGCGGGAATAGGTAGCTGGATGGCGTTAAACGGGCTTGCTACAATAGGCACTATTAGCGTCTTTATCACATACAGTAGAAAGTTCTCTGATCCTTTGCGACAATTCTCCAACCTCTATAACAGTCTGCAGTCTGCTCTAGCTGGGGCGGAGCGTGTCTTCGAGGTACTGGACGTTGTGCCCGAGATCGAGGATAAGCCTGAGGCCATACAGGTGAACAGCTTTGAAGGAAAGGTTGAGTTTAGAGATGTTGAGTTCAGCTATGTGTCCGAGGAGAAGGTCATAAGAGAGATGAGTTTCGAGGCAGACCCCGGACAAGTAATAGCAATCGTAGGTCCCACAGGAGCTGGTAAGACTACCATGGTTAACATATTGTCTAGATTTTACGACATACAGGGAGGGTCTATCTTGATCGATGACAAGAATATAATCAAATACAAGAAGGATGATTTACGTCGTCAACTTGGTGTGGTCCTTCAAGATGTTTTCCTCTTCAGCGGGACTGTGATGGATAACATCAGATATGGTAACCTTGAGGCGACAGATGAGGACTGTATTGCAGCGGCTAGGCTGGCGAATGCTGATGGTTTCATAAGACGACTTCCTCAGGGATATGGTACACTGCTTAGTGAAAGGGCAGGTAATCTGAGTCAGGGGCAGAGGCAGTTGATTAGTATCGCGCGGGCTATCTTATCTAATCCCAGTATATTAATTCTTGATGAGGCTACTAGTAGCGTTGATACTAGGACTGAGATTCAGATACAGGAGGCTTTACAGCGGCTTATGGAGGACCGTACCAGTTTTGTTATCGCTCACAGGTTGAGCACAATCAGGAAGGCTGACATGGTTCTGGTGGTTAACCACGGTGAGATCGTGGAGAGGGGAAGCCATAAGGAACTTATGGCGAAAAAAGGCTTCTACTATAACCTCTATATGAGTCAGTTCAAGGGAACAATTGATGACGCAGACTTTGAGTACATCAAACCAGCAGAGGTCTATGATAAGCCACAACAATCTCCGATACCTCAAATGGGTATGAGCGGTGGGCAATCACCTGAGATGATGCAGCAACGCGCCATGGAGGTAATAAAGATATTCAGAGATAAAGAAGCTACCTCCCCCGAGTCAGCTAAAAGCATTGAGGAACTGGATCTACCTCCCTTTTTCCCAAGGATAATGGAGAACCGCTTAGGTCCTCTTGGGATAATAGTTGAAAAAGAAGGGCATTTCTATCTGGTTGAAGAGAATACTGGTAAAATATAGATTACCTCATTTTTATTATAACATAAAAATCTGGGTGAAATCTATAAAAGCTGGTTACTTTATGCGCGCGCTGTTCACCGGTGTTTTTTAAAAAGAATGTATATGATACGGTTGTTTTTTTTGGCGCATTATGGTTTGCGCTGTGAGAAGGTATCAACTAGTGTTTTCTTTCCCGCTTTATTTATTACACATACTAATGTGCACGCGTTCATTTTATTAAGATAGATTCTATTGTTATTAGATTCACCATGCCAGAATTTGGATCACCCTTTTCAGGAATAGCCCTGGACAGAAAAGTCACCAAGAGCGAATTAGTACGAGCCATCAGATTCATGATAGCCGCAGAGTATGAAGCGATACAGATGTACATGCAGTTATCTGAATCAACTGACGATCCTCTAGCTAAGGAAGTATTGGTTGATATCGCTGATGAAGAAAGAGTGCACGCTGGAGAGTTCCTCAAACTATTATATCATCTAGAGCCTGAAGAGGAAGAAAGGTATAAAGAAGGATTCAAAGAAGTAGAAGAAGCAAAAGAACATCTATAACCCTTTATCTATCCAAAATAATTACTCAACCAATAACTGAACGCTAAAACCATTAATACCAGTATTACGATATTCTAAAAAAGTAATACTGAGTTCGATTATTTTGAATGATACAAGACTAGAAATCGATAAAAAAATAGCGGAAAACGACCTAGCGGGACTACTGTACCTAACAGGATTAATCCATGGACACCACTGCATCGGAAGCGCCATGGGGGTAATCGCATCACACCACGCTATGAAAGCACTTGATATAAGAGAAAACACCGGAATGGAGCACATAATAGCCATAGTAGAGACTAATAACTGCTTCAGTGACGGCGTACAAATCGTAACCGGATGCAGCTTCGGCAACAACAGCCTCGTATACCGCGACATCGGGAAAACCGCGTTCAGCCTCGTCAAGAGAGACGGACAAGGAATAAGGTATTCAGTTAAACCAGATCTAGGAGACTTGCTTAAAGACAAGCGACCTGAAGCATTGAGCTTCATAAAAATGGTGAACGAGAGAATGGCTTCTCCAGAGGAGGAAGCCCGGATAATGGAACTCAACAAAGAACATTGCTACAGCGTCCTCGATATTCCAGCAGAGAAGATATTCAAAATAGAAAAAATACACGTGGACTTGCCTAGCTATAGCAGGATAACGAACAGTCTGGTCTGTCCCAACTGTGGTGAGAAATTCATGGAGGCTAAGGCTGTGAAGAAGGGTGATGATTTCCTCTGCGCGTATTGTGGGGGAGAGTATAATCAGCTCGACTGGTCGGGAATCCACAGGGTAAAGGATGGAGTAGAGATATCTCACTAGGAGTATGAAATGTTTCTGCTGTGTTAATGCTTCCTGTGAATTTAATTGCCCGGGTTAAGTGATTCTGGTTAATGTGAGTTTCGTCGTCATGACGTTCATTTCATCCAGTCTTACGCCCTCAAAGACCATCGGTCTCCCCAATATATCACTGATAGTAACCTTGTCTCCTTCTACTCTAGCGTAGACGATGTCCTCAGCTACCTTCTCACCGTCTAGGAAAACCTTGAACTCACACATCTCTATTGTCTCTCCCTG